>JBNPEA010000099.1:0-9808 GCA_051117315.1 Salinarimonas sp.
CACGGGTCGCGGAGATCGGCGCGCACGGCATCGAGATCTACACGGGGTCCTACGCCGAGGCCTGGAAGGCGGGCCGTCATGCACCGCTCCTCGACGCCGCCGCCAAGGCGGGGCTCGCCGCGCGCGAGCACGGCCTCGTCGTCAACGCCGGGCACGACCTCAACCTCGAGAACATCCCTCCGCTCGTGGCGGCCATCCCGCACCTGGCCGAGGCCTCGATCGGCCACGAGCTCACCGCCGACGCGCTCGCCATGGGCTTCGAGGCGGCGGTGGCCGCCTACGCAGCCGCCCTGCGCGGCGAGCGCTGAGGAGCGCGGGAACGCGCCCGTCGGACGTCGTTTCGGACCGGGGACGCGCCTTGACACCGAACGTCCGGGCGCGTCTATTCGCCGATGTATGTGCCGAGTGCGGCATCGAAATTTCCGCTAGGTAAACGATCGTAGAGGGGCCGAACGATTTCACGTCGTCGCCTTTTCGTCCCTGGGCGCTCGATTGCCATTGGAGAGATTAAGGTCATGAAGGATCAAGAGCGTATTGCCGTATTCATCGATGGCGCCAATCTCTACGCCACCACGAAGACGCTTGGTTTCGACATAGACTACAAGCGTCTTCTGAAAGAATTTCAATCTCGCGGTTATTTGCTCCGGGCGTTTTATTACACTGCGTTGATCGAGGATCAAGAGTACTCCTCCATCCGCCCGCTGATCGACTGGCTCGACTACAACGGCTACCGCGTCGTCACCAAGCCGACGAAGGAGTTCGTCGACTCGACGGGCCGTCGCAAGGTGAAGGGCAACATGGACATCGAGCTCGCGATAGACGCGATCGAGCTCGCCCCCCATGTCGACCACATCGTGCTCTTCTCGGGAGACGGCGACTTCCGCTCGCTGGTCGAGGCGCTGCAGCGCCGTGGCGTGCGCGTCTCCGTCGTCTCGACCATCTCGACCCAGCCGCCCATGGTCGCCGACGAGCTGCGCCGGCAGGCGGACGAGTTCATCGACCTCGCCCATCTCCTGCCGAAGATCGGCCGGGACCCGGCCGACAGGCCGGTGCGGGACCATGCCGACCGCCCGCCGCGCTTCCAGGGCTCCCAGGGTCCCGGGCCCCAGCAGGGTGGCGGGCCCGGCCTCGAGCGCCGCTACGGCATCCGCCAGGGCCAGGGCCCGATCGGCGTCGGCCAGAACCGGGTCGACGACGAGGACGAATACGAGGATTGATCCGCGCCGAGGGGCGTGTGGCGGGGAGGGCGCGTGCCGGATCGGCTCGCGCCCCTCGGCCCCGGCCCATCAGCGGCCCTTCAGGATCCGACCCTTCTCGCGATCCCAGTCGCGCTTGCGCTCGGTCTCGCGCTTGTCGTGCAGCTTCTTGCCGCGGCCGAGGCCGAGCTCGACCTTCGCGCGCCCGCGCTCGTTGAAGTAGATCCGCAGCGGAATGACGGTGTAGCCCTCGCGCTGCGTGGCGCCGAGCAGCTTGTCGATCTCGCGGCGATGCAGCAGCAGCTTGCGCGGACGGCGCGGCTCGTGGTTGAAGCGGTTCGCCTGCAGGTATTCCGGAATATAGGCGTTGTAGAGCATCAGCTCCTCGCCCGAGGGGCCGGCATAGCTCTCCCCGATCGTCGCCTTGCCGGAGCGCAGGGACTTCACCTCCGTGCCGGTCAGCGCGATGCCGGCCTCGTAGGTGTCGGAGATCTCGTAGTTGAACCGCGCCTTGCGGTTGTCGGCCACGACGCGATGGGAATGGGCGTTCTTGTCGGCCATCGATGTCTCAGTGATTGATCAGCCCGGCCTCCCGCATGGCGTGGCGCACCGCCTCCCGGGCCGCCTCGGAGGCGGGCACGAGGGGCAGGCGGACCTCGTCGGACATGCGGCCGAGCACTGCGAGGGCGAACTTCGCCGGGGTCGGGTTGGTTTCGACGAACAGCGCCTGGTGCAGGGGAAACAGGCGGTCGTTCAGGGCGAGCGCGCCCGCGGCGTCTCCCGTGAGGCTCGCCGCCTGGAAATCCGCGCACAGCCGCGGGGCGACGTTGGCGGTCACCGAGATGCAGCCGTGCCCGCCATGGGCGTTGAACCCCAGCGCCGTCGAATCTTCGCCAGAAAGCTGTAGGAAATCGGGTCCGAGCACGGCGCGTTGCTGGCTCACCCGAACCATGCTGGCGGTCGCGTCCTTGACGCCGGCGATGTTGGGAAGCTCGTAGAGACGTGCCATGGTCTCCACCGACATGTCGATGACGGACCGGCCGGGGATGTTGTAGATCAGGATCGGGATCCCGACGGCGGCGTCGATCGCCTTGAAATGCTGATAGAGGCCCTCTTGCGTCGGCTTGTTGTAATACGGCGTCACAACCAGCAGCGCGTCCGCGCCGGCGCGCTCGGCATGGCGCGCGAAATCGATCGCCTCGGCGGTGGAGTTGGAGCCCGCGCCGGCGATGACCGGCACGCGGCCCTTCGCCTGCGCGACGGTGATCTCCACGACGCTCTTGTGCTCGTCGTGGGAGAGCGTCGGGCTCTCGCCGGTGGTGCCCACGGGGACGAGCCCGGACGAGCCGTTCTCGATCTGCCACTCGACATGGGCGCGCAGGGCCTCCTCGTCGACGGCGCCGTCCCGGAAGGGCGTGATCATGGCGGGGATCGAGCCGCGAATGCGAGAGAGGACGGCATGGGCGGGCATGAGGACGCTCCGAGCGATGCGGGGAGGTCCGCGCGGCGCACGGCGCCGAACGGGGGCACACACATAGCGCGCGGATGCGGCCCACGCAAACGCCCGCTCGGGCCGTCCGTTCTCCTCGCCTGCCTGCTGGCCGCATCGGTGGCGAACGCCGCCGCGCCGCTGCCGCCGCCCCGCCCCGATCGCTCGGCCGCCGAGGCGCCGCAGGCCGCGGACGTCGAGTCGCCGCAGGCCGCGGACGTCGAGGCGGTCGCGCGGGCGGTCTCGCAGATCGACCCCCGCCGGCTCGCCCTCACCGAGATGCTCAACGCCTATGCCGACGGGCGCCTGCTCCTCGCCGACACGCTGGCCGCGGCCTGGGAGACGCTGGTCGACGGCGATCCCGCCGCGCGGGTGGCAGGCGAGTGGCTCGCCATCCGCGCCGGTGCGGTGCGCGACTTCGAGCGCCTCGCCGCCTTCCTGAGCGACAACCCGGGCTGGCCCGAGACCGGTGTCGCCCGCCGCCGGGCCGAGGGCGCCCTGTTCGAGACCCGGGCCCGCCCGGAGGTGGTGATCGCCTTCTTCGCCGGCGAGCGCCCGAGCACCGGCGAGGGTGCGATCGCGCTCGCGCGCGCCTTCCGTGCCGACGGTGCGGAGGCGGACGCGCGCACGCTCGCGCGCGGGACCTGGCGCGACGCGCGCCTGAGCACCGCCGAGGAGGCGGCGCTCGAAGCCGAGTTCGGCGCGATCCTGACGCTGGCGGATCATCGTGTGCGCTTCGAGCGCTTTCTCTTCCGCGAGGACTGGGCGGACGCGCAGCGCATGCTCGCGCGCTTCCCCGAGGAGGCGCGCGCCGACCTCGCCCTCCTGATCGAGACCCGCCGGGCCGTGCTGGGGCGGGCGCGCGACGCCGGCGAGAAGCTGGACGCGCTGCCAGAGCGGCTGTGGGCCGAGCCGTCGGTGCTGTACTCTCGGCTCAAGCACCTGCGCTACGAGGAGCGCTTCGACGAGGCCGCCCGCCTCCTCGCCGGCGCGCCCCGCGAGCCGGGCCTGATCCTCGACGGCGACGCGTGGTGGAACGAGCGGCGCATCATCGCCCGCTCGACGCTCGAGGCGGGGGACAGCGCCCGGGCCTACGCCATCGCCGCCAACCACGCGGCGGAGTCGCCCGCCGAGATCATCGATGCGGAATGGACCGCGGGCTGGATCGCGCTGCGCTTCCTCGACGCGCCGCAGGTCGCCGCCGGGCCCCTCGCGCGCGCGGCCGGTGGGGTCGCGCTGCGGACCTCGCTCTCCCGCGCAGCCTAGGGGCGCGGGCGCGCCGCCGCGGCGATGGGCGAGCCGGAGGCGGCGCGCGGCCATTACGAGACCGCCGCCGCCCAACCGGTCTCGTACTACGGCCAGCTGGCGCTGGGGGAGCTCGGCGAGGAACGGCTGCCGATCCGCCGGCCCGGCGACGTCGACCTCGCCGCCGCGGGCGAGCGGCTCGCCGAGGTGCCGGCCGCGCGGGCGATCGCGCTCCTGCACGAGGCGGGCCTCTCGGAGCGCACGCTCCCGCTATACTGGGGGCTGGGCGACAGCCTGGAGGACCCCGCGCTCGTCGCCGCTCTGGGCGAGGCGGCGATCGAGCGGGGCGACCCCCGCGGCCTGCTGGCGCTCGGGCGCGCGGCGGTACGCCGCGGCCTGCCGGTGGACGTCTACGCCTACCCGACGCTCGGCATCCCGCCCTTCGAGCCGGCGACCGACGCGGTCGACCCGGCGCTGGTCTACGCCATCGCCCGCCAGGAGAGCGCCTTCCACCCGCGCGCGATCTCGCACGCCGGCGCGCGGGGGCTGATGCAGCTGATGCCGGCGACGGCGCGGGCGACGGCGCGGCGCTTCGGCCTCGCCTACGCGCCGGAGCGGCTCCTGTCGGATCCCGCCTACAACGCGACGCTGGGCTCGGCCCACCTCGCCGAGCTGATCGAGCGCTGGGGCGGCTCCTACATCCTCGTCTTCGCCGCCTACAATGCCGGCGGCGGGGCGGCGACCCGCTGGATCGAGCGCTTCGGCGACCCGCGCGGCGGCGGCGTCGACCCGGTCGACTGGGTGGAGATGATCTCCTATCCCGAGACGCGCAACTACGTGCAGCGGGTGATGGAGAACTACCAGGTCTACCGCCGGCTCCTGCACGAGGACCGGCCGCTGGCCATCCGCGCCGACCTCGCCCGCGGCGAGCCCGGCTGAGGCGGGAAGCCGACGGCCTTCGCCGCCTGATCACGGCTCCAGCTCGGTATCCCAGTAGAGATAGTCCATCCAGCTCTGGTGGAGGTAGTTCGGCGGGAAGTGGCGGCCGTTCTGGTGGAGGTCGCTCAGCGACGGCGCATAGGGGGCCTGCCGGGGAATCATGTCGGCCTCGCGGGGGAGGCGGTCGCTCTTGCGCAGGTTGCAGGGCGAGCAGGCGGCGACGACGTTCTCCCAGGTGGTCTGGCCGCCCTTGGAGCGGGGGATCACGTGGTCGAAGGTGAGGTCCTCGCGGGCGCCGCAATATTGGCAGGTGAATCGATCGCGGAGGAAGACGTTGAAGCGCGTGAAGGCCGGGATGCGCGTGGGCTTGACGTAGGTCTTGAGCGAGACGACGGACGGCAGCCGCATCTCGAAGGTGGGACTTCGCACCGTCTTGTCGTAGTGCGAGACGATGTTCACCCGATCGAGGAACACGGCCTTGATGGTGTCCTGCCAGCACCACACCGACAAGGGATAATAGCTCAGCGGCCGATAATCGGCGTTGAGCACGAGGGCAGGACAGGCGTCCGGCCTGACAGTCGGCTGAACGTGTACGCTCACGTCACCTCCTCCGGCGGGGAGGGGATCGCTCCACGCTCCCGCACCGGAAAATCTACTCCCATCGTGACAGCCTTGTGAAGGCTCGTTCGCGCCGCAGGTCGTGCGCGCACGCGCAGATCGTCGCGCCGGGCGGGCGGAAGCCCGCCGACGGCATGGCGCGCAAGGAGAGGCGCACGAATCCGGGCGGACCCGGCGACGGCTCAGACGCTGGTGTCGACGTAGCGGCCCTGGCCGGGGGGCGGCGGGGCCTGGGGCGGCGCTGGCTCGGACGGGGGCGCCGCGGCGGCCTGCGCGTTGGTCTCCGCCATGCTCGCCAGGCTCGCCTCGACCAGGCGATTCGCGCTCGCCGTCTCCGCCGCGCGCTTGAGCGCGGTCGTGGCGGAGTCGGTCCGGCTCGAGGACCATGCGGCCGAAAGGCCTGCCGTCGCGTCGATGCTCATGGCGGATCGTCTCCTCGGGTCTTCCCCGTCCCGTGCCCAGCCATAGCGGGCGCACGTGAATTCTTCCTTGCGCGAAACCGACGCATTCGCGCAGCGCCAGACTCGTGCGATACGGGGGCCGTCGGGAGCGGCCGGCGGGCCGGTCGGCGGGAAACGGGCGGGTGAGCCTCGGTTTTCGGTTGACTCCGAGTCGGGCGCCCCTTATGTAGCCCGAACTTCCGGCGGGCCGTAGGTTCGCACGCGTCGATGCGCCCAGCGTCGACCCTCGCGTCCTAGACGCCGCGGAAACTCATGATCGTCTGACAGACGTCATTACTAGGGGCACGACCGTGGATCCTCGCGATCCCCGGTCCTCTGCGTGGCGTCGCGCCTCAGGTCTCACCCGGACCCGACGGCGCGGTTTCGCTTTGCGTCGACGGTCGTCGGAGCGCGGGCCCGTGGCTCGCCGCCGGCGATCGGCGCGAGAGCGACGGCGCCCCGTGACGGTGAATGCGTGGAGGGTCCGGCGGGACCACGGGACGAGGGTCCCGGGATCGCCGGGTCCGGGTTCGAGGAACGAGCGGCCGCGACGCGGCCGATACGAGAGGGCAGAGGATGCCGACCATCTCCCAGCTGATCCGCAAGCCGCGGACGGCCCAGAAGGCGCGCAACAAGGTCCCGGCGCTGGAGGCGTGCCCGCAGAAGCGCGGCGTGTGCACCCGCGTCTACACGACGACGCCGAAGAAGCCGAACTCCGCCCTGCGCAAGGTCGCGAAGGTGCGTCTGACGAACGGCTTCGAGGTCATCGGCTACATTCCTGGCGAGGGCCATAACCTCCAGGAGCACTCGGTGGTGATGATCCGCGGCGGCCGCGTGAAGGACCTGCCCGGCGTGCGCTACCACATCCTGCGCGGCGTCCTCGACACGCAGGGCGTCAAGAACCGCAAGCAGCGCCGCTCGAAGTACGGCGCCAAGCGTCCGAAGTAAGGCAAGCGCCCGCATCGAGCCGGTCGCCACGAAGTTTCAGGACGGAGCCATCGCATGTCCCGCCGCCACCGCGCCGAAAAGCGCGAAATCAACCCGGATCCGAAGTACGGCGACGTCGTGCTGTCGAAGTTCATGAACTCGATCATGTACGACGGCAAGAAGTCGGCCGCCGAGACCATCGTCTACGGTGCCTTCGACCTCGTCGAGAGCCGGCTGAAGACCGATCCGCTCGAGGCGTTCAAGGCCGCCCTCGAGAACGTCGCTCCGGCGATCGAGGTCCGGTCCCGCCGCGTCGGCGGCGCCACCTACCAGGTGCCCGTCGAGGTTCGCCCGGAGCGCCGCCAGGCGCTGGCGATCCGCTGGCTGATCACCGCCGCGCGGGCCCGCAACGACCGCACGATGGTGGAGCGTCTCGCGGCGGAGCTCGCGGACGCGTCGCAGAATCGCGGCAGCGCCGTGAAGAAGCGCGAAGACACGCACCGCATGGCCGAGGCCAACCGCGCCTTCTCGCATTACCGCTGGTAAGCGCGACGCGGACACGAGATCCAGACGGAGAGACGCGATGCCTCGCGAGCACGAAATCAAGGACTACCGCAACTTCGGGATCATGGCCCACATCGACGCGGGCAAGACCACGACGACGGAGCGGATCCTGTTCTACACTGGCCGGTCGCACAAGATCGGCGAAGTGCACGACGGTGCCGCGACCATGGACTGGATGACCCAGGAACAGGAGCGCGGCATCACGATCACGTCGGCCGCCACGACCTGCTTCTGGCGCGACCACCGTCTCAACATCATCGACACGCCCGGCCACGTCGACTTCACCATCGAGGTGGAGCGGTCGCTGCGCGTGCTCGACGGCGCCGTCTGCGTGCTCGACGGCAACCAGGGCGTGGAGCCGCAGACCGAGACGGTGTGGCGCCAGGCCGACAAGTACGACGTGCCGCGCATCGTGTTCGTCAACAAGATGGACAAGATCGGCGCCGACTTCTTCTCGTGCGTCGCCGACATCATCAAGCGCGTCGCCGGCAAGCCGGTTTGCCTGCAGCTGCCGATCGGCTCGGAGTCGAACTTCAAGGGCGTGATCGATCTCGTTCGCATGAACGCGATCATCTGGCTCGAGGAGTCGCTCGGCGCCAAGTTCGTCGTGGAGGAGATCCCGGCGGACATGAAGGAGCAGGCGGCGGAGTACCGCACCAAGCTGGTCGAGGCCTGCGTCGAGCTCGACGACGACGCCATGGCGGCCTACCTCGAAGGCCAGGAGCCCTCCGAGGAGGAGCTCGTGCGCCTGGTCCGCAAGGCGGTGCAGGACCGCGCCTTCCATCCGGTGCTGTGCGGCTCGGCCTTCAAGAACAAGGGCGTGCAGCCGCTGCTCGACGCGGTGGTCGACTACCTGCCCTCGCCGATCGATCGCGGCGGCGTCAACGGTCTGGAGCCCGAGACCGAGGAGCCGATGACCCGCCCGGCGGACGACTCGGCGCCGTTCTCGCTGCTCGCCTTCAAGATCATGGACGACCCGTTCGTCGGCACGATCACCTTCTGCCGCATCTACTCCGGCACGATCCTCGCCGGCTCGACGGTGCTCAACTCCACCTCCGGCAAGAAGGAGCGCATCGGCCGCATGCTGCTGATGCACGCCAACAACCGTGAGGACATCAAGGAGGCCGGCGCCGGCGACATCGTCGCGATGGCGGGCCTGAAGGAGACGCGCACCGGCGACACGCTGTGCGATCCCCAGAAGCCGATCATCCTCGAGAAGATGGAGTTCCCGGACCCCGTCATCGAGATCGCGATCGAGCCGAAGTCGAAGGCGGACCAGGAGAAGCTCGGCGTCGCGCTCTCCAAGCTCGCCGCCGAGGACCCCTCCTTCCGCGTCTCGACCGACCAGGAGTCCGGCCAGACCATCCTCAAGGGGATGGGCGAGCTGCATCTCGACATCAAGGTCGACATCCTGCGTCGCACCTACAAGGTCGACGCCAACATCGGCGCGCCGCAGGTGGCCTATCGCGAGACCATCACGCGCAAGGCCGAGATCGACTACACCCACAAGAAGCAGACCGGCGGCACGGGCCAGTTCGCTCGCGTCAAGCTCGTCGTCGAGCCGAACGAGGCGGGCGGCGGCTACCAGTTCGAGTCGAAGATCGTCGGCGGCTCGGTGCCGAAGGAGTACATCCCCGGCGTCGAGAAGGGCATCAACTCCGTGATGGGTGCGGGCGTCGTCGCCGGCTTCCCGATCGTGGACTTCAAGGTGCAGCTGATCGACGGCGCCTTCCACGAGGTCGACTCCTCGGTGCTGGCCTTCGAGATCGCCACCCGCGCGGCCATGCGCGAGGCGCTGCAGAAGGGCGCGTCGGTGCTGCTCGAGCCGGTGATGAAGGTCGAGGTCGTGACTCCCGAGGAATACACGGGCTCGGTCATCGGCGACCTGAACTCCCGGCGCGGCCAGATCCAGGGCCAGGACATGCGCGGCAACGCCGTGGTGATCAACGCCTTCGTGCCGCTCGCCAACATGTTCGGCTACGTCAACACGCTGCGCTCGATGAGCCAGGGCCGGGCGAACTACACGATGCTGTTCGATCATTACGAGCAGGTGCCCTCGAACGTGGCCGCCGAGGTGCAGGCCAAGTTCGCCTGATCGGCGAGCGCCTGAACCTCATCCCGCAGACAACTCCGAGAACGACTGGGTGCCACAATGGCTAAGGCAAAATTCGAGCGTACGAAGCCGCACTGCAACATCGGGACGATCGGTCACGTCGATCACGGCAAGACGTCCCTGACGGCGGCGATCACGAAGGTGCTGGCCGAGACGGGCGGCGCGACGTACACGGCGTACGACGCGATCGACAAGGCTCCGGAGGAGAAGGCGCGCGGGATCACGATCTCGACGGCGCACGTCGAGTACGAGACGGCGAACCGTCACTACGCGCACG
>JBNPEA010000143.1:0-9775 GCA_051117315.1 Salinarimonas sp.
GCCGCGGCGCTGTGGTCCCGGGGCGCGACAGTCAACGCCATCGCGCCGGCGACGGTCGACACGCCGATGCTGCGCGCCCCCCCCCTCGCCGACGCGCCGATCGCGCCCCTGCCAATCGGCCGCATCATCCAGCCCGACGAGATCGCCGCCCTCGCCGCGCTGCTCCTCTCCGTCGACGGCGGCGCCATCACGGGCCAGACGCTGACGGTCTGCGGCGGCGCATCGCTGCCGCGCGCCGCATCCTAGAGCATCATCCCACCAAGTGGAATCCGGTTGGTGGATCAGATGATGCTCCACGAAGAGGCCTAGAGCGTCTCCCGACCTGATCCCATCGGGTCGGGAGACGCTCTAGGCCGATCCTAGGCCTGGCCGCTCGGGTAGATATCTCCGTAGAAGCGACGGATCTCGTCGGCTTCCGCCGCGCTCGGCGCGGCATATGTCGATCGCCGGCTGACGAAGCCTCCCTCGTGCAGGTGCCCGAGCCGCACGGCGGTCTCGGCCATCGCGAGGAGGCCCGCGACGCCGTTGAGGATCGGCGCGCCGGCCGCCGTGCGTGTCAGGCCCGCCTGCCAGAGCAGCGCCATCAGCACGCCCCCCGCCGGGACGATCACCTCGGCCCGGGGCAGCGCACGGTCCACAGCCTCCCCGAGCGCCGCGACGAAGTCCTCCCGCGCGGTCTCGTCGGTGAACGCGTCCGAGAGGCGGCGAATCCGCGGCACGTCGAGCGCGACGACGCCGGCGAGCCGGCTCTCGAGGCCCTG
The DNA here is from genome assembly GCA_051117315.1 of Salinarimonas sp. GTDB lineage: Bacteria > Pseudomonadota > Alphaproteobacteria > Rhizobiales > Beijerinckiaceae > Salinarimonas. The sequence continues at coordinate 762 of JBNPEA010000143.1, forward strand.
ACGCCGCACGCCCTCGACCAGGCGCGTGGCGTATTTCTCGTTGGGGGCGACGAGCCCGAAGGTCGCGCCCATCTGGGCCGCGAGGTGCAGGCTCGTCTGGCCGAGCCCGAGCACGGGGAAGGGTGCGATCTCGCGGGCCGTATCGAGCCCGATGTCGAAGAAATTGCCGATGACGAAGGCGTCGACCCCCTCCCCCGCCGCCGTCCGAACGGCGTCGAGCACGTCTCCCGCGGCGGCGTAGGCCGTGGCGTGGTGATGCTCGGCGACGCCACGGCGCGTCCCCTCGAGGCGCACCTCGACGCCGGGTGCAACGGCGTCGATCAGCGCGGCGAGCGTGCGGGGATAGGCGCCCCAGGCGTCGAGCCGTCCGAGGCTCTGGTACCAGATCTTCATGCCCCGCTCCCGGTCTCGATCGGCTGCCGCCGCCGCCGCAAGAGGCCGAGGAGCGGCGGCACGACCAGCACCGCGACGGCGAGCGCGAGGAACGTCGCCGCGATCGGCCGGGTCAGCAGGATCGTGAAGTCGCCCTGCGACATTTCGAGGGATCGCCGCAGCCCGCCCTCCATCAGCGGCCCCAGCACCATCGTCATGATGATCGGCACGAGCGGGATGTCGAGCTTGCGCATCGCCCAGCCGATCAGCCCGAACACGGCCATGAGCCCGATGTCGAAACGGCTGTTGGCCAGGCTGTAGGCGCCCACCACGGTGAAGCCGAGGATCATCGGGAACAGGATGCCGTAGGGGATGCGCAGGATCGACACCCACATCGGGATGAAGGGCAGGTTGAGGACCAGGAGGATGACGTTGCCGACATAGAGGCTCGCGATCAGCGTCCAGACCATGTCGCCGTGCTCGGTGAACATCATCGGGCCCGGGATGATGCCGTTCATCATCAGCGAGCCCATCAGGATCGCGACGACGCCCGAGCCCGGGATCCCGAGCGTGAGGAGCGGCAGGAGCGCGCCGTTCGCCGCGGCGTTCGCCGCGCTCTCCGGGCCGGCCACGCCCTCGATCACGCCCGTCCCGAAGGCTTCGCGCCGGCGCGACAGGCGCTTCTCTGTGACGTAGGACATGAAGGCCGCGGGGATCGTCCCGAGGCCGGGCACGATCCCGATCGCGAAGCCGAGCACGGTCCCGCGGGCGATGGCCGGCGCGGAGCGCCGCATGTCGTCGCGGGTGAGCGAGAGCTTGCTCGTCGCCACGGGCTCGAACGACCCCTTCGGGTTCTCGAGGTTGCGCAGGATCTCGCCGACGCCGAACAGCCCGATGATCGCGGGGATGAAGGCGACGCCGTCGAGGAGGTGCATCTGGCCGAAGGTGAGCCGCGGCAGCCCCATTACCGGATCGGTGCCGACCATGGCGATGATCAGCCCGAGCACGGCCGCGATCAGCCCGCGCAGGATGGAATTGCTGCCGAGCGTGACCACGAGGACGAGGCTGAGCACGATGAGCGCGAAGAACTCGGGCGGGCCGAAGCGCAGCGCGAGCGAGGTCAGCGGCAGCGCGACGAGGGCGAGCGCGAAGATCGTCACCGTGCCGCCGAAGAACGACGCGATCGCGGAGATCGCGAGCGCGGTGCCGGCGCGGCCCTGGCGCGCCATCTGATGCCCCTCGACCGCCGTCATCGCGGCGGCGCCGGTGCCGGGCGTGTTGAACAGCACGGCGGTGATCGTGTCGCCGTACTGGCAGCCGTAGTAGATCGCCGCGAGCATGATGATCGCGCTCGTCGGGTCCATCGCCATCGTGATCGGCAGCAGGATCGCGATGGCGGCGGACGGCCCGAGCCCGGGCAGCATGCCGACCAGCGTGCCGAGGAAGCAGCCGGCGAAGGCCGCGAGCAGGTTCCATGGCTGCAACGCGGCCGCCAGGCCGGCGCCGAGCAGGGCGAAGTTCTCGCTCATTCGTGGGCGTGCCTCTCAGATGCCGAGCACGCCCGCGGGGAGCGGCACGCGCAGGAGGACGTCGAAGACGAAGTGGTAGGCCGCCGCCAACAGGGCGGCGGCGAGCGCGCTCCGCAGGAGGGGATAGCGGCCGACGGAGACGAACAGAGCAAACAGGAACAGGCCCACCGAGAGACGGAAGCCGGCCCATTCGACCAGGACGGCGATCGCCAGGAGACCGGCGACGATGGCTCCGATGCGCAGCCAGCCGCCGGGTGCGATCTGCGAGAAGTCCGTGCGCGGCAGGTCCGCCGGGCGCACCGTCGCCTGCCAGACGAGGGCGAGCGCCAGGATCGCCAGGAGCCCCGCGAGGATCGCCGGGAAGAACCCGGCGCCGGGGCCGAGAGACGAGTAGAACCGCATGCCGGCCGCCTCGCGGCCGACGATCGCGGCGAGGACGAGCAGGACGATGCCGGCCGCGAGGTAGCTCACGCTCACCCCGCGGCCGGCGCGCGCCGGCTGCGGCCCCGACGTCTCGTCGCTCACTGCTCCTCCCGCGCGAGCGCGATGAGCCGCGCCTGGCGCGTGTCGAAGTCGGACCAGAAGGCCTCGAGGTCCGCCGGGTCCATGTATTCGGATTCGAGCGAGAGCGCGGTGAGCCGCTCCTGGAAGGCATCGCCCGCGATCGCCTCGCCGACGACGGCGGAGAGCTCCTCCACCACGGCCGGGTCCATGCCCGCGGGGCCGATCACCGCGAAGGAGGACGGCGCCGAGAGATCGATGCCCTGCTCGCGGATCGTCGGCAGGTCCGGCAGGAAGCCGGTCCGGCGCGCGCCGAAGAAGCCGATGGCGCGCATCGAGCCCGCGTCGATGTGCGGGATCGTGGTCTGCGTGCCGTTGATCGCGACGTCGACGTCGCCGGCGAGCAGCGCCGTCACGAGCGGCGCCGCGCCGTCGAAATGCACGAAGGCGAACTCGGCCCCGGTCGCCTCCTCGAGCGCGACTCCGGGCAGATGGCCGTTGCTCATCAGCCCGACCGTGCCCATGCGCACGGTGCGGGGGCTCTCCTTGGCGGCAGCGACGAGATCGTTGACATCCTGGAAGGGGCTGTCGGCCAGCACGGCGAGCAGGTTCGCGCCGGAGATGTAGTGCGCGATGGGCGTGAAGCTCGCGCGGTCGTAGGGCGCCTGGCGCTCCTCGTCGAGATAGGTCATGGCCAGCGACGGCAGCGAGGCGAGCGCGAGGGTGTGGCCGTCGGGCTCGGAACGGGCGAGCTCGGCATTGCCGATCTGCGTCGTGGCGCCCGGCCGGTTCACGACCACCACCGGCACCCCGAGCTCCGGCTCGAGGAACTCGGCCAGCAGGCGGGCGGACACGTCGGTCGTGCCGCCGGCGGAGAACGGCACGATGATCGTCACCGGCCGGCCGTCCTCCGGGAAGGCGGAGACGGCAGCGGGCGCGAGTGCCGCGAGCGCCGTCAGCGCGAGCGTGGCGAGGGTGCGTCGCATGTGGGTGGTCCTCCTCGTCTGGCGATGCGGGCTCCGGCGCCCGCTCGATGGGGAGGATGCGATCCGCATCGCCAAAGAGTCAACACTTTGCACGGGGCGGAGGAATTTCTTTACGCTTTCCGTGACCCAGACGAACGAAGTGTGCGCACAATTGGGTGCGACGCGCATCAAACGACCAATCCTGCCTCGTGGCCGGTCGCGGTGGCGAACATCAGGTCCTGCGGGGAACGGGCGTCGCCGACCCGGTGCAGCGGAACTCCGCGCGCGGCGAGCGCCGCCGCGAGGCCCTCGGCCGGGCGGCGCGGGGTGGCGTAGGAGAGGAAGACGACATCGGGTATCTCGGTCCGCGCGCCGGTGTAGACGTGCTCGAGCGCGAGCCGCCCCTCGGCCTCGAAGACGTCGGTCCACACGGGCTCGACGAGCGTCACCACCTCGACGCCGAGCCGCGACAGCCGACGCAGCACGCCCTGGCGCGCCACGAGGAACAGGTCCATCGCGATGGCTTCGCGCGGCGTGACCACGACGACCCGATCGAACAGCGCGGCGAGGCGCTCGACCGCCGCGTAGACGGCCTCGCCGTGATCCATGTCGTAGACGACCGCGGTGCCGCCCTGCCTGGCGCGGCGACCGCGCAGGCTCGCCATGGCGGCGCCCAGATCGGGCACGACGCCCTCCGCCGCGTAGTCCGGCGGGAGCCAGCCCGGGCTCGTCATCTCGGCGCCGGTCGCGATCACGACGGCGTCCGGGGCGAGCGCGGCCACCGTCTCGACGTCGGCATCGACGCCGAGCCGGATGTCGACGCCGTGGCGGGCGGCGGCGCTCGCCTGCCAGTCCGGAACGCTCGACAGGCTCTCGCCGCCGGGAAGCTCCGCGGCCAGCGCGAGCCGCCCGCCGATCCGGTTCCCGCGGCCGAGGACCGTGACGGCGTGGCCCCGTGCGGCGGCGACCCATGCCGCCTCCATCCCCGCGGGACCCGTCCCGACGACGACGACGCGACGCGCCCGTTCGGCCGCGGGCGGGACGAACCACACCTCGTCCGGACGGGCGACGCGTGGGTTGGTGACGCAGGAGAGGCTCCGGCCGAAGGTGGTACCGTAGCCCCAGCAGGAATTGCACGAGAGGCAGTAGCGGATCTCGTCGCTGCGCCCGGCGCGGGCCTTCTCGAGCCACGCGGGGTCGGCCAGCAGCGGGCGTCCCAGCCCGACGAGCTCGGCCTCGCCGCCGGCGAGCAGCCCCTCGGCTTCCGCCGGATCGGTGATGCGGCCGAGCGCCATCAGCGGCACGCCGGCGCAGGCGGGCCGGAGCGCGGCCAGCATGGCGCGCCAGGGAATCGGAGGCCCGTGCCGATCCGGCAGGTGATCCTCCAGCGAGCGATCATGGGCGCCGCGCACGAAGGCGACGTAGTCGACATCGCCCGTCCCCGCGACGAGGCGCGCGATCTCTCCCGCCTCGTGCCCGTCGACCCCCCCGCGCACACCGTCCTCCGCGGGCAGCTTGACGCCGACGACGAAGCCCGCTCCGCAGGCCCGCTTCAGCGCGCGCACGAGATCGCGCACGAGCCGCGTGCGCCGCTCGGTGTCCCCGCCATAGGCGTCCGAGCGGCGGTTCGATGCGGGCGAGAGGAACTGGTGGAAGAGATGCCCGTGCCCGGCCGAGATCTCGACGCCCGAGAACCCGAGATCGGCGAGCCGCTGGGCGCTGTCCGCGAACTCGGCGACGAGAGCGGCGATCTCCGAGGCGTCGAGCGCGTGCGGCATCGTCCAGCTCAAGGCGTCCGGCAGGGCCGACGCGCTGATCGCGTCGACGGTGCGCCCGGGATGATGGCGCCCGCGCCCCGGATGCTGGAGCTGCGCCAGCAGGAGCGCGCCGTGGGCCTCGATGGCCGCCGCCCATCCGGCGAGCCCTGCCGCGGCCTCGGGGGCGCGCACCTGGACCTTCGGGTCCCCGGCCTGGCGCTTCAGCATCGCGAGCGGCTCGGAGACGATGACCGCCGCGCCGCCGCGCGCCCGATTCTCGTAGTAGCGGATCAACGGCTCGGTGACGCGTCCGTTCTTCTGCATCCGCGTCGTCATCGAGGCGTGGACGATGCGGTTCTTCAGAAGGCGGCCCGCGAGGGTCAGGGGCGCGTGGATCGCGGGATACGCGTCGGATGGGGGCATGAGACGCTCACACGTACGAGGGCGCCTGGCGCCGACGTGAAGAGCTAGCGACGCGACGTGCAAAATGTCAACACTTTGGACGGGCGCGCGCCGGACCCGGACATCCGGGTCGTGAGCGAACCGTGGCGGGAGGTGGCGGGAGGTCCGGGAAGACGGATCAGCCGCCGTAGATGACCGCATCGGGAATGACGAAGCGGGCCGGCCCGATGGAGACCATGTAGCCGTCGGCGACGCGGGCCGTCTCGAAACCGAGGTCGCCGTCGGCCTCGGACTTGTCATAGGCGATCGGCATCCCCCCGTCGTAGAAGATCGCGCGGCTCGGCCCGTCCGGCAGGGTGACCGTCACCGTACCGGTTCCATTGCCTTCCCGGACCACCCCGAAGTCGCACTGCTGCGGCTCGGCGCCCGGCCCGGCATAGCATTCCACCTGTCCGGTGGCATTGTACCCGGTTTGCGGATCGATGGCGTCTTCCTGACCCTGCTGCACGGGCGCCATCGAGGGCAGCTGTGTCGCAGTCTGGACCGACGCTTCCACGAGGAAGTCACCGGCAGCCCAGCCCTCGACACCTGGATCGGCGCGCGTCGCGACCCGGCACCAGCGACGGCCTTCGGCCATGCGGCACCCCAGGTTGCGCAGCTCGAGGCCGTTCGGCAGGTTCATGACGATCCGTCCGCCCGTCGATGGCGCGTCGCGCAGGTTCAGCCCGGTGCCCGCGTCGACCCGCCAGACATCCGGCCCGCCCTGCAGCCCGTCGGCGTAGTCGCCCTGCACGGTGGCGCCGATGTCGCCGGTGACCGAGATGTCGAGCGTGTAGTCCGCCCGCTCCCCGCGCCGTGCGGCGTTGCGGAAGAGAAACACGCTGATCGTGTATTCGCCCGAGCTTGGCAGAACCCCGTCGAAACGGTTGATCTCCGGCATGGAGGGGCCGGTCCGAGTACCGGCCGCGAGCGCCGTGTCGTTCGGTCCGCTGCCGGGGGCGTAGACGTTGAAATAGGTCGCCGTGTTGCTCGAGGTCAGGCTGACCTGCATGCGTTGCCCTGCCTCGGCTCCGAGCGTGTAGGCGACGGTCTCTCGGCCGGTCACCCGATCACGGATCGTCGTGCCATTCGTCCCGGGGTCGAAGCGTACCTGCTCGGTGCGCAACTCGGGTTCGGCCTGTTGAGCCTCGACCACGGGCGCCGCAAGCACGCCGACGCCGAGGGCGACGCCCATCATCAGAAGAATCCGCTTCATTGCTTTCGTCCTCCGCTCCTGGCGCGCCGGTCGAGGCGGCATGGTGACGGTCAACGTATCAGAATTCCAAGGGAGGGTCGGTTGCGGACATCTTGGACCGTCTCGATAGCGACGGCGCTCGGGCGACGGTCTTCATCCAGCCGTTTCCAGCCCGGAACCGGGACGGCAGCCTCGACGTGATGCCCAAAGAAGAAGGCCGCCAAACCCTCGCGGGCGGCGGCCTTCTTCAAAACCGGTGGTGGGCGCACTAGGGCTCGAACCTAGGACCCGCTGATTAAGAGTCAGCTGCTCTACCAACTGAGCTATGCGCCCGGTCCAGTCGGAGGCGGCGTGGCCGCCCCGTCGTGAGGGCGCTTCGATATCCGAAGCGATGGACCCTGTCCAGCCCTCATGCGCAGAAAATGGGGACGAATTTCGGCGGGAAAAGCCCCGCGGCCCGGATCAGGCTTCCGCCTTCTCCCGGTGATAGTCCCCGCTGCCGCGGCTGAGGACGCGGTCGTCTGCGAGGATGTCGCCCGGCTCCAGGTCGGGCTCGCGATCGAGCTCCCGCCATAGCGGCACGAGTCCGGCGATGTCGAGGCGCGGCCAGGCGTCCGGCCCGTCCAGGACGAAGTAGGTCTCCTGGTAGTCGTCGATCCGGTAGCGGGTGCGCATCACCCGGCCGAGATCGAAGCCGATCCGGTTGGGCGAGGCGCTCTCGATGGCGAACACGGTCTCGCCCGGCGAGGAGGCGATGCCGGCGCCGACGATCCGCAGGCCCTCCGGCGTGCGCGCCAGGCCGAACTCGACCGTGTACCAGTAGAGCCGCGCCAGCCGGTGCAGCGTGCCGTGCCGGGCCGCCTCGAGCCCGGCCTTGCCGTACTCCTCGAGATAATCGGCGTAGACCTGCTGCATGATCAGCGGCACGTGGCCGAACACGTCGTGGAAGACGTCCGGCTCCTCGATGTAGTCGATCTGCTCGGGCTTGCGGATCCAGTAGCCGGCGGGAAACTTGCGGTCGGCGAGCAGCTTGAAGAACACGACGTCGGGCACCAGGCCCGGCACCGCGACGACCTCCCAGCCGGTCGTCGCCCGCAGCCGCTGGTTCATCGCCCGGAAGTCCGGGATGCCGTCGTCCGAGATGCCGAGCCGATCGAGCCCTTCGAGGAAGCCGTCGACGACGCGTCCTTCCAGCAGCGCCCGCTGGCGCGTGGCGAGCCGCGCCCAGGTGGCGTGGTCCTCGGGGGTGTAGGCGTCGTAGCCCTGGTCCTGCAGGAAGTCGCGGGGATCGTCGCTCGTGGCGTTGGGATTCATGAATTCCTCCTGAGCCTTTAGACTACAACTCGTGAGCCGCCCCCGGATTTCCATAGGCTCGCGTGCCACCACCCGCGAAAAGGGCGCGCTCCGTCGGAACGCGCCCGCGTGGTCGCCTCGCCGTGAAGGCCGCGTCAGCGCGCCTGCGCCTCGATCGTGACGAGCGGCAAGAGCTCGAGGGGGTTCTGCGTCTGCCCCAGATCCATGACGGGAATGCCCGCCGGGTCGGCGGAGGTGACCACCACGTCGAGCTCGCCGGGCGCTTCCACGAAGCTCGCCACGGCGTCGCCCAGCGCGCGCGCCTCGGGCGTACCGCCAAGGACGGCCGGCAGCATCGCCCGCGCCATCATCGCGCCCTGGGACCGCAGGTCCTCCGCCGAGACGCCCTGCTCGGCGGCCTGCATCGCGAGCAGGCGCTCGGCCAGGCCCTCGTCGACGACCGACACGCGCAGGCTCTTCGCGGTGGCGCCGAGCCAGGTCATCATCGCGACCATCTGGTCGCTGGAGAAGGCGCCCGGCCCGACATTGCCGAAGTCGCCCGAGAGCGCGAGACGGCCCATCTCGACTCCGGACAGCGAGGCCTCCTTGATCGCGATCTCCTCGCGCTCGGCGTTCCAGCGCGCGGCGAAGACGCCGGAGACGTCGATCTCCTCGTAGCCGAGCGCACGCAGCTGCACGACGCCCTCCTCGCGGGAGCCCGCCGGCAGCACGAAGGCGAGGTTGTCGAAGCTCACGCGCACGTTGGTGGGGGCGCCTTCGAAGGGCTCGTCCGCGGTCATGGCGAAGGCGGCGAGCGCCACGCTGACCGGCTCGGTCCGGCCCTCGGGCACGACGGTCGCCGTGAGATCCTCGAGCCGCCCCGTGCCGATCGTCCGCCGCAGGGCACGGGCGGCGCCGGCATCTAGCTCCACCTCCTCGCCCGCGACTGCCCCACTGCCCC
>JBNPEA010000115.1:0-45718 GCA_051117315.1 Salinarimonas sp.
GGCCGGGGATGTCGGCCAGCACGAACTCGCGCTCGTGGACGCGCACGCCGCCGAGGCCCGGGGGCAGCGTCGTGAACGGATAGTCGGCGATCTTCGGCCTGGCCGCGGGGGTGGCGGCGAGGAAGGTCGACTTGCCCGCGTTGGGCAGGCCGACGAGCCCGGCATCGGCGATGAGCTTGAGGCGCAGCCAGATCCAGCGCTCCTCGCCCTCGAGCCCGGGATTGGCGCGGCGCGGGGCGCGGTTGGTGGAGGTCGTGAAGTGCGCGTTGCCGAACCCGCCGTTGCCGCCCTTGCACAGCCGCACGCGCTGCCCGATCTCGACGAGGTCCGCGAGCACGGTCTCGCCGTCCTCGTCGAGAATCTGGGTGCCGACGGGGACCTTCAGGATCACGTCCTCGCCGGCGGCGCCGGTGCGGTTGCGGCCCATGCCGTGCACGCCCTTCTGCGCCTTGAAGTGCTGCTGGTAGCGATAGTCGATCAGCGTATTGAGCCCCTCGACGCAGTGCGCCCAGACGTCGCCGCCGCGCCCTCCGTCGCCGCCGTCGGGCCCGCCGAACTCGATGAACTTCTCGCGGCGGAAGGAGACGGCGCCGGCGCCGCCGTCGCCCGCCTTCACGTAGATCTTGGCCTGGTCGAGGAACTTCATCGTGGATCGGTCTCGGTTGGGATGGCCCCGCGGCGGATCACTCCGCCGCGAGGAAGAGGGGGCGGCCCGCCGCGGTGGCCGCGGCGGAGCCGGATGCGGGCGCGTCCGGCGCGACCTCCTCGACGAGGACGTCCGGGGTCTCGTCGGCCGGCGCCCAGCCGTCGCGGCTCCAGGCCTTGAGGCTCGCCCAGTCGCGGCGGCTCAGGCGGAACGTGTCGACGGGGAAGCGCCCGCGCAAGGGAGAGTCCTGGAAGCCCGGCCCCTCGGCGAGGAAGCCGCACTTCTCGAGCACCCGCTGCGAGGCGGCGTTGCCGACCCGCACCGAGGCGGCGAGCGCCTCGATCCGGGTGAAGGCGAAGACCGCGTCGATCATCGCCCGTGCGGCCTCCGTGACGAGGCCCCGGCCCCAGAAGGGCCGGCCCAGCCAATAGCCGAGCACGGCCTCGCCCGAGGCGTTCGGCTCGACGCCGATCATGCCCATGAGGCGCGTGGGCTGCGCCTTCGGCGCCAGCGCGAGCCGCAGGCTCTCGCCGCGCAGGGCCGCCGCCCGGCTCTCGAGCACGAAGGCGTCGGCGGCCTCGCGCGGATAGGGATGCGGCAGGCGCGCGGTGGTCTCGGCGACGGCGCGCTCGCCCGCCAGCGCGGCGATCTCGCCGGCGTCGGCGTGGCGCGGCCAGCGCAGCCACAGCCGTCTGGTCTCCAGCCGGAAGACGTCGTCGCGGGTCAGGTCGGGGAACATGTCTCGGCTCCGGGTCGCGGCGCCGAACCCCTCGCGGGAGCCTGGAGCGCCGAATGAGAAACGACGAAGGGGAGGTGGCGCCCCACCTCCCCTCGTCGGTCTCTCCGAGAGCCTGTCCCGCCTGTGGCGGGTGCGGCGTGTCTCTCGAAGCTCTCGCGGGGGTCTGGTGGGACCGGCGGGAGCTTCTGGATCAACGCTCGCTCTCGCCGCTTACTCTGCCGCCAGTGCGGCGGGAATCACCGATACGAAGGATTTGCCGGCTCGCTTGCCGAACTGCACGCGCCCGTCCGTGAGGGCGAAGAGCGTATGATCCTTGCCGCAGCCGACATTGAGGCCCGGGTTCACCCGCGTGCCGCGTTGGCGCACGATGATGTTGCCGGCCACGACGGCCTCGTTGCCGAACTTCTTGACGCCGAGGCGCCGACCTTCGGAGTCGCGACCGTTGCGCGACGATCCGCCAGCCTTCTTGTGAGCCATGGGTCTACTCCCGTCTCGTCTCTCGCCTTGCGATCGCGGGCTCGCGCCGCGCCGATCGCGCAGAATTCGTGGTTCAGGCCTCGGCGGTGTCGCCCGCCTCGGCGTCCGGCTTGGCTGTGCTCACCGCCTTGCGCGGCGCCGCCTCGGCCTTGACCGTCTTGCCGTTCGCCGAGATCTCGACGATGCGCAGGGACATCAGGTCCTGGCGATGGCCCCGCTTGCGCTTCGAGTTCTGGCGGCGGCGCTTCTTGAACGCGATGACCTTCGGCCCGCGCGTGAGCGCGACCACCTCGGCCTTCACCGACGCGCCGTCCACGGTCGGCGCACCGACCTGAACGTCCTCGCCCTCGCCCACCATCAGAACGTCGAGCTCGACGGTCTGGCCCGGCTCGGCGGAGAGCCTCTCGATCGTAATCACGTCCGACGCGGCAACGCGGTACTGCTTGCCGCCGGTCTTGATCACTGCGAACATCGTTTTCTCCTCGTGTTCGATCCGGCTCTCCGCGCGGTCGCCATAGGCGACCGACGGGACCGGCTTCTTTGCAGCATCCGGCATCCCCGCGCGCGGACGCGCTGCGGGAAGCGAGGGAGGTAGTCGCAAACGGCGCGCCTGTCAACGAAAGATGCGCTCGAGGAGCGCTTCGCGCGAGCCGCGTCTCGATATCGCATCCCCACCTCCGGGCTCGGGCTCCAGTCCCGCCGGGGCGCGCGGGAGCCTTGTGCGGGAGCCTTGTGCGGGAGCCTTGTGCGGGACACCTTGCGCCGGCGCCGTCCGCCGCCCACATGCGGCCCGCGAGGCCACGTCCTCCCCCCATTTCGGGTTCAGGTCCGGGACGGCCCGGCTGCTCCGTGGAGGGCGCGGTCGTGGCTTGGGTCATCCTTTTCGTCGCCGGATTGTTCGAGGTCGTCTGGGCCTTCTCCATGAAGCAGTCCGAGGGCTTCACGCGCCTCTGGCCGTCGGTCGTGACGCTCGTCGCGATGGTGATCAGCTTCGGCCTGCTGGCGTGGTCGATGCGTGTCCTGCCGCTCGGCACGGCCTACACGATCTGGACCGGCATCGGCGCCCTCGGCGCGTTCGTCGTCGGCATCGCGGTGCTGGGCGAGCCCGTCAGCGCGACACGCCTCCTCGCGGCCACGCTCATCCTCGGCGGGCTCGTGCTCATGAAGCTGTCGAGCGCAGGCTGAAGCCGGCGCCCCGAAGCGACGGCATCGCCGCCGCTCTCACGGATCGAGCCGACCCGCCGGTGGGTCGACCTGCGGGCGCATGGCGGGGGAGACCTCCATGGGGATTCGCCGGCCGCTCCCCGGCGCGGCGGCGAGCGCGCCGTCGGCGACGACGACCTCGCCCCGGCGCAGCACGGTCGTCGGCCAGCCGGTCACCGTACGGCCGGCGAAGGGATCGTAGCCCGTCCCGTCGTGCAGGTCGTCGGTCCCGAACGTGCGCGTCGCCATCGGGTCCCAGATCGCGACGTCGGCGTCGCAGCCGGGCAGGAGCCGGCCCTTGCCGGTGAGCCCGAAGATGTCGGCGGGCGCCGTCGCGGTGAGCGCGACGAAACGGTCGAGCCCGAGCCGGCCCTTCTTCACCATGGCGTCGAACAGGAGCGGCAGGCGCGTCTCGAGGCCGGGCATGCCGTTCGCGATGCGGGTGAAGGGCGCGTCGCGACCGTGGGCGTACTTGCCGGTCTCGTCGAGGCGGTAGGGCGCGTGGTCGGAGGAGACGAGGTCGAGATCGCCCCGCGCGAGCCCGGCCCAGAGCGCCTCCTGGTCCGCGCCGTCGCGCTGGGGCGGCGAGCACATCAGGCCGGCGGGCTCGACCGGCGGATCGGCGAAGTCGGCGGCCGTCATGAAGAGGTAGTGCGGGCAGGTCTCCGCCACGACCGGCGCGCCGCGCCCACGGGCCTCGCGCACCACGCCGACACCCTCCGCGCAGGAGACGTGGAAGAGCATCACCGGCTGGCCGGTGAACTCGGCGAAGCGGCACATGCGCGAGAGCGCCTCGACCTCGGCCGCGCGCGGATGCGAGATCGGGTGGTGATGCGGCGCCATGCGGCCGCTCTCCACGAGCCGGCGCACCATCCAGCGGATGAGCCCGTCGTTCTCGGCGTGGACGCAGACGATGCCGCCGTGCTCCCGCGCCGTCCAGAGCACGTCGAGGATCTCGGCATCGCCGACGCGGACCTTGTCGTAGACGGTGAAGAGCTTGATCGAGCGGTGGCCGGCCGCCATCAGCGCCGGCAGGTCCGTCGTCAGGTTCTCGCCGGAGACGTCCGAGACGATCATGTGGAAGGCGTGGTCGGTCATCGCGCCGCGCGCGGCCAGCGCCTCGTAGTCGGCGACGACCGTCGAGAGCCGCATGCCCGGGTGCTGGGCGGCGAAGGAGACGGTCGTCGTGGTGCCGCCCATCAGGGCCGAGCGCGTTGCGGTCTCGAACGTGTCGGCGTTCATCAGGCCGGCGCCGGAGAGTTGCTCGATGTGGCAGTGGGAATCGACCCCGCCGGGCAGGACGAGCCGGCCCGCGGCGTCGATCTCCCGCCGGGCGGGCCCGAGATCGGTCCCGAGCGCGGCGACCCGGCCGTCGCGGATGGCGAGGTCGGCGGCGACGCTGCCGGCCCCGGTGGCGACGGTTCCCCCTCGAATGACGACGTCGTGCATCGCAGGCCCCTTCCTCGCTCGCTCGCGCGTGCCGTCGCGCTTGCATCAGGATACGGCGTGTATACACTGGTGACAAGCGGCCGCCAAGAATGCCGGCCGGGACGCGGGGAGGGCGTCGGCATGCGCCACGACCAGACGACCGGGGAGGCGAGCCCCAAGCTCGGCGACGCGACACACGAGCGGCTGCGCGCGATGATCCTGTCGGGCGAGCTGCCGGCGGGGACGCGCCTCCAGGAGAAGCCGCTCGCCGATCGTCTCGGCGTCTCGCGGACGCCCGTGCGCGAGGCGATCGCGCGGCTCTCCAGCGAGGGGCTGGTCTCGCGGGTCGCCGGCAACGCCCCGACGGTGAGCACGGTCTCGATCACGGAGATCATGGAGATCCTGCACGTGCGCCGCCTGCTCGAATGCGAGGCGGCGCGCCAGGCGGCGACGGTGGTGATCTCGCCGGAGCCCTTCCTGGAGATGCGCGCGCGCGTCGAGCGCTTCCTCGGGCCGACGCGGCCGGACCCGGCCACGCACATGCGCCTCGACGAGGACCTGCACGGCGGCATCGCCCGCGCCTCCGGCTCGACGCTGCTGCAGGACATGATTCTCGGGCTCAAGCTCAAGACCCGGATGTACGACAAGGGCTCGATCCCCGAGCGGTTCGAGCCCGGCTGCCACGAGCACATCGCCATCCTCGACGCCATCATCGCCCGTGACCCCGAGCGCGCCGAGGCCGCGATGCGCTCGCATCTGGAGAACGTGCGCGCCGGCATTCTGGGGCATCTGTCGCGCCTGTTCTGAAGCCTGCCCGAAAAAGCGCCACGCTGCCCAGAGGAGATCGTTGACAGCGCACACACCGTGTATACCATCCCCATACGTCAGTCATTCGGAGAGCGCGACGCATGACAGAAGAAGCGACCAGGGAAGCGCCGGACGGGACGCCCGCGCGCCCGCAGGCACCCGTCGAGCTGGCGATCACGTTCCTGTATTACCGCGACCTGCCCCGGGCGATCGCCTTCTACGAGGAGGTGATGGGCTTTGCCCTCGCCATCGACCAGGGCTGGTCGAAGATCTACCGCATCGCCGAGCGCGCCCATGTCGGCCTCGTCGACGAGACCCGCGGCATGCACCGCGCGGCCGACACGAAGCCGGTGCAGCTGTGCATCCGCGTGCCCGATGTCGACGCCTGGCATGCCTGGGCCGCGGCCTGCGGCGTCGCGAACCTCACCGCCCCGCGGGATTCCACCGCGCTCGGCATCCGCGCCTTCGTCTTCGACGATCCCGAGGGCTACCAGATCGAGGTGCAGAGCGCGCTCGCCTGAGCCGCGCCTCCGCGTCCCATTATTCCACATCAAGAGAGCGGCAAACGCTCCCGGCAACGACCAGAGAGAGGACCTCATGACCTTCCACGCCCGTCGACCCCTGCGCCACCTCCTCGCCGGCGCCGCGCTCGCCACGATCCTCGCGACCCCCGCCCTCGCGCAGGACGCGGAGAAGACGCTCACCGTCGGCCTCACCGCCGACGCCGTCCACCTCGACCCGCAGGCGGGCGAGGAGCTGTCGTCGAACATCATGTACTACCACGTCTACGACCCGTTGATCCGGCGCGACGCGGACCTGAACTTCGGTCCGGGCCTCGCCGAGAGCTGGGAGCTCGTCGACGACACGACCTGGCGGTTCGAGCTGCGCGAGGGCGTGACCTTCCACAACGGCGAGCCCTTCACCGCCGATGACGTCGTCTTCACGCTCGAGCGGCTGAAGGCCTCGCTGATGGCGAACCTCGCCAAGAACATCGAGAGCTTCCGCGCGATCGACGATCGCACCGTCGAGATCGTCACGTTCCAGCCCTACGCGGCGCTGCCCAACGACCTCGCCGCGATCCTGATCCTCAACCGCGAGCACGTCGAGAGCGTCGGCGAGGAGATGGTCGACCTCCAGCCGGTCGGCACCGGCCCCTACGAGCTCGTCGAGTGGATCAAGGAGGACCGGCTCGTCCTCGAGGCGAACGAGGACTACTACGCCGGCGCGCCGGAGATCGACCGCGTCGTCTTCCGCCCGATCACCAACCCGGCGACCCGCACCGCCGCGCTGCTGACGGGCGAGCTCGACATCGTGCAGGATCTCTCCGTGCGCGACGTGGAGCGCGTGCGCCGCGAGGACGGCTTCGACGTGATCACCCGGCCGAGCCTCCTGAACCTCGTGCTGGCGCTCGACGTGCGCGACACGTCCCCCACGATCGATCTCGACACGAACCCGATGCAGGACAAGCGCGTGCGCGAGGCCATCGCCCGGGCGATCGACGTCGACACGATCTCCAAGGTGATCATGAACGGCCTCTCGACGCCGTCCGAGCAGTACGTGCCGGAGACCCATGTCGGCTACGTCGAGGGCGCCGACTTCCGCGAGATGTACCCGTTCGACATCGAGGCGGCGCGGGCGCTGATGGCCGAGGCGGGCTATGCCGACGGCTTCGAGATGACGCTCGACGCCACCAACAACCGCTACGTCAACGACGCGCAGATCGCCCAGGCCCTCGCCTCGATGCTCTCGCAGATCGGCATCGACCTCGAGCTGAACCTGATGCCGCGGGCGAACTTCTTCGGCTACATCCGCGTCCCCTCCGAGCAGTCGAGCTTCATCATGTCCGGCTGGGACGTCCCGTCCGGCGACGCCGGCTCGATGTACGCCGTGATGTTCCATACGCGCGGCGTCAAGGAGGGCTACGGCCAGGTCAACCGCGGCACCTACTCGAACCCCGAGGTGGACCGGCTGATCGCGCTCGCGGACTCCACGCCGCGGGTCGAGGAGCGCGACGCGCATCTCCAGGAGGTGACGAAGATCCTGCTCGAGGACATCCCGATGATCCCGGTGCACTACGAGCAGGACATCTACGCGGCGCGCGACGGCGTCGTGTTCGAGCCGCGCACGGACAAGTTCCTGTGGGCCTACGAGATGGACATCGAGGGCTGATCCTCCCGTCCACCACCGCGCGGCGTCGGGGCAGCCCGGCGCCGCGTGCCGTTCCAGGCGCCGAGGAACCGCGATGCTCGCCTATGCACTCAAGCGGCTCGTCCAGATGGCGATCGTCCTCTGGGCCGTGTCCGTCATCGTCTTCCTGATGATGAGCTTTACCGGCGATCCCGTGTTCATGGTGATCCCGATCGACTCGACCGAAACCGAGATCGCCCAGGCGCGGCGCATCCTCGGCCTCGACCGCTCGATGCCGGAGCAGTACCTCGTCTTCCTGCAGAACCTCGTCCAGGGCGACTTCGGCCGCTCCTACGTCTTCCGCCAGCCGGCCGTGGACCTGATCCTGGAACGGCTGCCGGCGACGCTGGAGCTCGTGATCGTCGCCATGCTGATCGCGGCCGTCGTCGCGATCCCGCTCGGCGTCTACGCCGGCGCCAACCCGGGCAAGCCTCTCAGCCGGCTGATCATGTCCGGCTCGCTGGTCGGCATCTCGCTGCCGGGCTTCTGGGTCGGCATGATGCTGATCTTCTTCTTCGCGGTGGAATGGCGGATGCTGCCCTCGTCGGGGCGCGGCGGCACGGTGGAGGTCTTCGGGCTGCGGACCTCGCTGCTCACCCTCGACGGCTGGACGCACGTGATCCTGCCCTCGGTGACGCTCTCGCTCGGCACGCTGGCCATCATCCTGCGCATGACCCGCGCCGGCATGATGGAGGTGATGCGCCAGGACTACATCAAGTTCGCCCGCGCCAAGGGCGCCTCGCGCCGCGAGGTGCTCTACGGCCACGGGCTGCGCAACGCGCTGATCCCGGTCGTGACCATCTTCGGCCTGCAGATCGGCGACCTCATCGCCTTCGCCACCATCACCGAGACGATCTTCGCCTGGCCCGGCATGGGCAAGCTCCTCGTCGACTCGATCTACCGCGCCGACCGGCCGGTGATCGTGGTCTACCTCATGCTGGTGGCGCTGATCTTCGTGGTGATCAACTTCCTCGTCGACATCGTCTACACGGCGATCGACCCGCGGATTACGGTGAAGTGAGATGATGGGCCAGCTCCTCGCCTCGCAATTCTTCTACAACTGGCGTCGCAATCTCTCCGCCGTCGTGGGCAGCGGCATCATCCTCGCCTGCGTGCTGATCGTGCTGTTCGGGCCGCTGATCGCGCCGCAGGACCCCTACGACCTCACGCAGCTCAACCTGCTCGACAGCTACAAGCCGCCGGCCTGGCTCGAGGGCGGCGATCCGCGCTATCTGCTCGGCACCGACGGGCAGGGCCGCGACGTGCTCTCGGCGATCCTCTACGGCACCCGCGTCTCGGCGATGATCGGCGTCGCGGCGATGCTGACGGCCTGCGTCATCGGCACGACGCTGGGCCTGCTCGCCGGCTTCTACGGCGGGCGGCTCGATGCGGCGATCATGCGCGTCGCCGACGTGCAGCTCTCCTTCCCCTCGATGCTGATCGCGCTGTTCCTGATGAGCGCCTTCGGCACGGGCATCGACAAGGTGCTGATCGCGCTCACGCTCGTGGGCTGGGTGGTCTACGCCCGCACCGTGCGCGGCTCGACGCTCGGCGAGATCCAGAAGGAATACGTGCAGGCGGCACGGGTGGCGGGCTTGCGCGACGCCAAGATCATCCGCCGCCACGTGCTGCCCAACGTGCTCACCCCGCTGATCGTCATCGCCACCGTGCAGGTCGGCACCTTCGTGCTGATCGAGGCCTCGCTCTCGTTCCTGGGCGTCGGCGTGCCGATCACGCAGCCCTCGCTGGGGCTCCTGATCAAGAACGGCTTCGACGTCCTGTTCTCGGGCCTGTGGTGGACCTCGGTGTTCCCGGGCCTGATGATCATGGCGATGGTCTTCGGCATCAACCTGTTCGGCGACTTCCTGCGGGACGAGCTGAACCCCCGGCTGAAGTGAGGCCAGCGATGCACGACGAGACCACCACGGCGCCGCTGCTCGAGGTGCGCGACCTGCGCACGTATTTCCACACCTTCTCCGGCACGGTGAAGGCGGTCGACGGGGTGAGCTTCACGCTCGCGCCCGGCGAGGTGATGGGCCTCGTCGGCGAATCCGGCGGCGGCAAGTCCGTGGTCGGCTTCTCGCTGCTCGGGCTGATCGACCCGCCCGGGCGGATCGAAGGCGGGGAGATCCGGCTCGACGGAGAGGACATCGCGCGCGCCTCGGAGGAGCGGCTGCGCCGCATCCGCGGGCGCGAGATCGCGATGATCTTCCAGGACCCGATGACCTCGCTGAACCCGGTCCAGACCGTCGGCGCGCAGATGGACGAGATGCTGCGCCTCCACACCGACCTCGACGAGGCGGCCCGCAAGGCGCGCTGCATCGCCATGCTCGAGAGCGTCGGCATCTCCCGCGCGGCGGAGCGGCTGAAGGCCTATCCGCACCAGTTCTCGGGGGGCATGCGCCAGCGCGTCGTCATCGCCATCGCGCTCCTGGCCGCGCCGCGCCTGATCGTGGCGGACGAGCCGACGACGGCGCTCGACGTGACGATCCAGTCGCAGATCCTCAAGCTGATGCGCCGGCGCATCGCGGAGACCGGGGCGGCGATGATCCTCGTCACCCACGATCTCGCGGTGGTCTCCGAGATGGTCGACAAGATCGTCGTCCTCTATTGCGGCCGCGTGGTCGAGACCGGCCCGGCCCGGGAGGTGATCGCGAACCCCTCGCACCCCTACACGCGCGGGCTCGTCGATTCGATCCCGAACCCGCGCGATCCCAAGCCCCGCCTGGCGCAGATCCCCGGCGCGGTGCCCGACATCCGCAACCTGCCCTCGGGCTGCTCCTTCCGCCCGCGCTGCCCGCGGGCGCAGGCGCGCTGCGCCGAGATCGCGCCCGAGCTGGCGCCGACCCGCGGCGCGCTCGCCGCCGCCTGCCACTTCCCCATCGGGCTCGAGACGGCGATGGCCGGAGGAGAGCGCGCATGACCGCGTCGGCCCCCATGCTCGAGGTCGAGCGCCTGGAGCAGCGCTTCCCGCTGCGCACCGGCCTGATCGACCGGCTCACCTTCAAGGGCGGGCGCCCGCGCCTCGTCGACAGCGTGGTCCACGCCGTCAACGGCGTGAGCTTCTCGATCGGCAAGGGCGAGGTGCTGGCGCTCGTCGGCGAATCGGGTTGCGGCAAGTCCACGGTCGCGAAGTCGATCGCGCGCATCTATACGCCCACCGGCGGCACGATCCGCATCGACGGCGAGGACGTCACCGGCTACGGGCACCGGGCGATGCTGCCGGTGCGCGCGAAGATGCAGATGATCTTCCAGGACCCGTTCGCCTCGCTCAACCCGCGCCAGAAGGTCCGCGACATCGTGGCCGAGCCGCTCGCCGAGCAGCTCGGGCCGGGCGGCGCCGCGCAGGCGCGGGAGGCGGCGCTGGCGCTGCTCGCGCGGGTGGGCCTCAACGCCGAGCACGCCGGGCGCTATCCGCACCAGTTCTCCGGCGGGCAGCGCCAGCGCATCGGCATCGCCCGGGCGCTGTCGGTCAACCCCGGGCTGATCATCGCCGACGAGCCGGTCTCGGCGCTGGACGTCTCGATCCAGGCGCAGATCCTCAACCTGATGATGGACCTGCGCGACGAGCTCGGCCTCGCCTACCTGTTCATCAGCCACGACCTCTCGGTGGTGCATCACATCGCCGACCGTGTGGGCGTGATGTATCTCGGCTTCCTGGTCGAGACCGCGCCGCGCGCGCGGCTGTTCTCCGCCCCGCGCCACCCCTACACCCGCGCGCTGCTCTCGGCCGCGCCGACGATCGACCCGGCCGACCGGGCGGTCGAGATCGAGCTCGAGGGCGAGGTGCCGAGCGCGCTCTCGCTGCCGTCGGGCTGCTGCTTCCGCACCCGCTGCCCGCTCGCGTTCGACCGCTGCGCCGCCGAGCGGCCGACGCTCCAGGACGTCGGCGGCGGCCAGAGCGTCGCCTGCCATCTCGTCGACGAACCGCAGAGGGACCGCCCGTGAACGAGGCAACCGAGGCCGAGGTCGTGATCGCGCAGGCGCGCCTGTCGCTCGCCGATCCGCACGACTGCACCGACGCCGCCGACGAGCTCGCCCTCTACGAGGCGCTCTACGACACGCTGGTGCGGCGGCAGGGATCGGGGGAGCGGACCGGGTACGTGCCGCGGCTCGCCGAGAGCTGGGACGTGTCGCCCGATGCGCGGACCTGGACCTTCCGCATCCGCCCGGGCGTCGCTTTCCACGACGGCACGCCCTGCGACGCGCCCGCCGTGCGGCTGTCGCTCCTGCGCATGGCGCGGGAGGACAAGGGCTACACGCTGGGTGCGCCGGCGGTCTGGCGGCAATATATCGGCGACGCGGTGATCGAGGCGCCCGATGCCGGGACGCTCGTCATCCGGCTCGGCGCGCCGATGGCGGACCTGCTCGACGTGCTCGTGCAGGGCTACGTGATCGCGCCCTCCGCGCTGCCTGCCTACGACGCGGGCGAGACGCGGCGGCCCTGCGGGACGGGGCCGTATCGCCTCGTCGACGCCTCTGACGATCACGCCGCGATGGAGCGCGTGCCGGGCCACTTCGCCGGCGAGCCGGCGAACGCGCGCATCCGTTTCGTGCGCGAGCCCGACCGGGCGCGCCGCCTCGCGATGCTGAGCGCCGGGAAGGCGCAGGTCGCGACCAATCTCGACGTCGCGGCGAGCGAGGACCTCTCGGCGCACGGCGCGACCCGGGTGGTGTCGCTCGCGCCGGTGGCGATCATCTACCTGCTCAACGCCGCCCGCGGCCCGCTGGCCGACGCCCGAGTACGCCGCGCGCTGGCGCTCGCGCTCGATCGCGAGGCGCTGATCGCCGAGGTGGTGCCGGGCGCGGCGCGGCCGCTGCACGGCTTCGTCAGCCCGCTGCATTTCGGGGCCGGGAGCACGCCCGCCCGCGAGCGCGATCCGGAGACTGCGCGCACGCTGCTGAACGAAGCCGGCTACGGAGACGGCCTGACGCTCGGTCTCGACTGCCCGACCCGGCTTCCCGACGAGGCGCAGCCGCTGACCGCGGCGCTGGGACGCCAGCTCGCCGCCATCGGCGTCACCCTGGACGTTCACGTCCACGAGGACCGCGAGGCCTACGCCCATAGGGTCCGGCGCAAGGAGATCCGCGACCTGTGCGTCTTCGACTCGAGCCCGATGTCGACCTATCGCGTGCTGGTCGAGAAGCTCGACGCCCGGGTGCGCGGCTCCTGGTGGCAAGGCTACGGCAATCCCGAGGTCGAGGCCTTGATCGACCACGGGCGGATCACCACCGACGATCGCGCCAGGGCTGCGCTCTACGCACAGGCCTATGCGGTCCTGCAGGACGACCCCGCCTGGCTGTGCCTCTACCATCCGCTGAAGGCGACCGGCCTGCGCGGCCATCATCCCGGCTTTGCGCTGCCCGTCGATACCGTCCTCGACGCCGCGCGCCTTCCGCCGCTCGGCGCCTGACCTCCGGAGACCGAGCCATGGAAGACAGCCTCGTCACCGGAGCGACCATCGTCACGATGGACGCCGACCGCCGCGTGATCGCCGACGGCGCCATGGCGGTGAGTGCCGGGCGCATCGTCGCCGTGGGGCCGCGCGAGGAGGTGGAGGCCGCCCATCCCGTGGCCCGCATCGTCGACGGGCGCGGCAAGCTGCTGCTGCCGGGCCTGATCGACGTCCACGCGCATGCCGGCCACGGCCTGATCAAGTCCATGGGCATGAGCGACGGCGACCGCTGGGAGGCGATCTGCGGCGAGGTCTACACGACCGGCTCGACGCCGGACTTCTGGTATGCCGAGGCGCGGCTTTCGGCCCTGGAGCGGCTGCGCTTCGGCGTCACCTGCGGCGTCTCGCTGCTCGGCGGCGGCGACACGGTGATGCGCACGGACGATCCCGCCTACGGCGAGGCCCACGCGCGCGGCGTCGCGGAGGTCGGCACCCGCTCGGTGGTGGCGGTGGGGCCGACCCGGGCGCCGCATCCGCGCACCTACGCGCGCTGGATCGATAACGGCACCCGGGACGAGACGAGCCATCGCTACCCGGTCGATTTCGACCGGCAGATGCACACCTGCGAGACGCTGATCGATCGCGTGCACGGGCGCGCCGACGGGCGGCTGCGGATCGCGCTGCTCTATCCGGTGCTGCGCGACGAGCACGAGGCGGGCATGGCGCCCGCGGACTACGCCGAGGCCGTGCGCCAGGCCAAGGCCGTGCGGGCGCTGTCCCGGTCGGCGGGCGTGCTGTTCACGCAGGACGGCCACTGGCGCGGCTCGGTGCGGCGGGCACAGGCGCACGGCCTTCTGGGGCCGGACGCGCTGCTCTCGCACGCGATCGACCTCGACGCCGACGAGATCGCGCTGTGCGCGCAGACCGGCACCCGCATCGCCCACAACCCCTCCGCCGTCGCCTCGATCCTCGGGCGCTGCCCGGCGATCGAGCTGATGGAGGCCGGCGTCGTCGTGGCGCTCGGTTCGGACGCCACGGCGCCGGATCGCTCCGGCGACATGTTCCGGCACATGCAGCAGGCGATGCACTACCACCGCCGCCATTATCGAGACCCGTCCGTCCTGCCCGTGGGCAAGGTGCTGGAGATGGCGACGATCGACGCCGCGACGGCGCTCGGGCTCGCCGACGAGATCGGCTCGCTCGAGCCCGGCAAGCGGGCGGACGCGATCCTCGTCGACATGCGCCGGCCGCACCTCGTCCCGGCGAACATGCCGGTGCACCGGGTCGTCTGCTTCGCCAACGGCAACGACGTCGACACGGTGATGGTGGACGGCGAGATCCTGCTCGAGGCCGGCCGCCCGACCCGCGTCGACCCGCTCGCCGTGGCGCTGGAGGCGGAGCGCCAGGCCGAGCTGACGATCGCCCGCATCGGCGCGTCGGACGCCCTCGACGTCCCGCCGGGATGGGGGCGCATGCGCGGGTGACGCGGGCAGCGCGGGACCCCGCCCCTGGCTCGCTCCGCTCGCCGTCCCCGCCCCGAGGGGGCGGGAGCGGGCGGCCGCATCGACGCTCCTCCCCCATCGGGGGAGGTGGATCGCCGCTCAGCGGCGAGACGGAGGGGGTTCGCCGAAGGCGCGTTCGACGCCAGCCGAAACATCCCACGTCACACCAGGGGACCCCGCCCCCGATCCGCTCCGCCGATCGTCACCGCCCCGAGGGGGCGGGAGTCAGTAGGCGCGGGCGATGCAGAACTCCACCGCCTCGACGAGGGCGCGCTTCATCGGTCCGTCGGGATAGGCCTCGAGCGCCGCGACGGCGCGGGCGCCGTAGTCGCGGGCGCGGGTGATCGTGTCCTCGAGCGACTCGGTGCGGCGCATGATCGCGAGCGCCTCCTCGAGGTCGCCCTCGCCGATCTCGCCGCGGGCGAGCGTGCGCGCGAAGAAGCTGCGGTCGGCGTCGGTGCCGCGGCGCAGCGAGAGCACGACCGGCAGCGTGATCTTGCCCTCGCGGAAGTCGTCGCCGACGTTCTTGCCGAGCGCCGCCGCGGCGCCGCCGTAGTCGAGCGCGTCGTCGACGAGCTGGAAGGCGATGCCCAGCGCCATGCCGTAGGCGCGGCAGGCCCGCGTCTGTGCCTCCGACCGGCCGGCGATCACCGGGCCGACCTCGCAGGCGGCGCCGAACAGCTCGGCGGTCTTCGCCTCGATGATGCGCAGGTAGGCGTCCTCGCCCGTCTCGATGTTCTTGGCGGCGGCGAGCTGCATCACCTCGCCCTCCGCGATGATGGCGGCGGCGTCCGAGAGGATCTGCAGCGCCCGGAGCGAGCCGACCTCGACCATCATGCGGAAGGCCTGGCCCAGCAGGAAGTCGCCGACGAGGACGCTCGCCTCGTTGCCCCACTTGATCCGCGCCGCCACCTTGCCGCGGCGCATGTCGCTCTCGTCGACGACGTCGTCGTGCAGGAGCGTGGCCGTGTGCATGAACTCGACGGAGGCGGCGAGCTTGACGTGGCCCTCGCCGTCGTAGCCCGAGAGGATGCCCGTCGCGAGAGTCAGCATCGGCCGCAGCCGCTTGCCGCCCGACGAGATCAGGTGGTTGGCGACCTCGGGGATCATCGTCACGTCCGAGCCCGTCCGTGAGAGGATCATCTCGTTGACGCGGCCCATGTCCGCGGCGACGAGCGCCACCAGGGACTCGATCCCCGGCTCGGCCCGGTTCTCCTCGAAGGGAAGGACGACTCCCACGCGCTCGACCTCGTCTGTGGTACCTCGCGGCCCCGCCGCGGCTTTACGGCAAGGTCGCACGGGCTATGCTGTGGCGCAACGCGGGGCGTTGACGCAAGAGGGAAACGGGCGGACGATGGTCGAATTGATCCGGACGAACGACGTCGTGACGCTCGGCTACGCCGAGTCGCTGCTGCGTGACGCCGGCTACAACATCTTCGTGGCCGACGGGCACACCAGCGTGATGGAGGGCTCGATCGGCATCATCCAGCGCCGCATCCTCGTCGTCGACGACGAGGCGGACGGCGCGCGCCGATTCCTGCGCGAGGCCGGGCTCGGCGCCGAGCTGCGCGATGGCTCCTGAGCCGCCGCGGGACGCGACCCGCGACACGTTGCTCGACGGCCGGGTCGTGCTGTGGCAGCCGCAACGGGGGCACCGCGCGGGGACCGACGCCGTCCTCCTCGCCGCCGCCGCCGCGCCGCGTCCCGGCGAGGTCGTCGTCGACGTCGGCGCGGGGACCGGCGCGGTGGGGCTGATGGCCGCGTCGCAGGTGCCCGAGGTGCGCATCGTCCTGATCGAGCGCGATCCGGCGCTCGCCGCGCTCGCCGTGCGCAATCTCGCGGAGAACGCGATGAGCGGCCGTGGCATGTCGGTCTGCGCTGACGTGCTCGCAGGCCCGCCGATGGCGCCGGGCGGCGCCGACGTGGTGGCGACGAACCCGCCTTTTCTCGAGCCGGGGGACGCACCCGCGTCGCCGGACCCGGCGCGGGCCGCCGCCCACGTGCTCGACGCCGGCAGCCTCGCCGCCTGGATCGACGCCTGCGCCCGCCTGCTGCGCCGGCGCGGCCGGCTCGCGCTGATCCAGCGCGCCGACAAGCTCCCCGCCTGCCTCGCGGCGCTCGCCCCCGGCTTCGGCGCGATCCGCGTCACACCCGTCCATCCCCGCGCCGACGCCGACGCCGGGCGCGTGGTGATCACCGCGATCAAGGACGCGCGCACCCCTGCGAGCCTCGCCCCGGCCTTCGTGCTGCACGGGCCGGACGGCCGCTTCACGGAGCGCGCGGAGCGGGCGCATCGCGAAGGGGTGTGGGAGTAGCCGCGGTTTCCGCTTGCCACCACCCGCGATCCACCCTAGACCGCCCGGCTCTCGAATCCCCGGAGCCGCCCCATGGTCGAGCGCGTCGCGATCGGCGTCGATTTCGGCACGACGAACACCGTCGTCGCCCTGGCGCGCGAGGGCGAGCCCGTGCGCACCCTGCCCTTCGCGCAGCCGGAGGGGCTGTCCGACATCTACCGCTCGGTCCTCGCCTTCGAGAAGGTCGCGGCCGGCGGGAGCCCGAGCGTCGTCTCGCATGCGGCGGGCTCGGCGATCCGGGCCTTCCTGACCAGCGCCTTCGAGCTGCGATTCATCCAGTCGTTCAAGAGCCACGTCGCGAGCCGGATCTTCCACGACACGCGCATCTTCACGCGGAGGTACCGCTTCGAGGACCTGCTCGGCGAGTTCCTGCGGCTCGCGATCGAGGATGCCGGCGGGGCGCTCGACGCGCCGCCGGCCCGGGTCATCGCCGGCCGGCCCGTGGCCTTCGTCGGCGCCCAGCCCGACGAGGCGCTGGCGATCCGCCGCTACGCCGCGGGCTACCGCCAGGCCGGCCTTCCCGAGCCGTCCTACGTCTACGAGCCCGTCGGCGCCGCGTTCTGGTACGCGCGGCGCCTGGAGCGCGACGCGACCGTCCTCGTCGGGGATTTCGGCGGCGGCACCAGCGACTTCTCGCTGATCCGCTTCGAGCGCCGGGCCGGCGTCGTGCGGGCGACGCCGATCGGCCATGCCGGCCTCGGCCTCGCCGGCGACGCCTTCGACTACCGCATCATCGACGCGGTGATCTCGCCCGCGCTCGGCAAGGGCGGGCGCTACCGCTCGATGGACAAGATCCTGCCGATGCCGGTGCATTTCTACGGCAGCTTCGCCAAGTGGCACCAGCTGGCGCTGCTCAAGTCCCGCGAGACGATCGCCGAGCTCGAGGAGATCGAGCGCGCGTCGCTGGAGCCCGAGAAGATCCGGGCGTTCCTGGAGATCATCCGCAATGATTGGGGGTTTTCCGTCTACCGGGCGGTGACCGACGCCAAGGTGGCGCTCTCCTCCGCCGAGGAGGTGCCCTTCCGGCTGCGGCTCGGCTCGCTCGCCATCGACCGCACCCTGACCCGGGCGCAGTTCGAGGGCTGGATCACCGACGACCTCGCGCGCATCGAGGCGACCGTCGACCGCCTGCTGGCGGAGAGGAACCTCGCGCCCGGCGACGTCGATACGGTCTTCCTCACCGGCGGCACCGCCTTCATTCCCGCCGTGCGTGCGCTGTTCGAGCGCCGCTTCGGCGCGGAGCGCATCGGCGAGGGCGACAATTTCCAGTCCGTCGCCTACGGGCTGGCGCTGGTGGGGCTCGAGGCGGAGATGGGCCCTTGGCTGGCGCGGGGGGCGTGAGCGCCCCGCGGGGACACGGACGCCTCAGCGGATCTCCAGCACCGGCGCGCCGAGCACGTCGCGCCGCGGCTCGACGCCGAGCCCCGGGCGATCCGGCGCCGTCATCGTGCCACCCACCCGGCGCGGCGCGCCCTCGGCGATCGACACCGTGACGTAGGAGTTGAAGTCGGTTGCCGAGTAGAGCAGCTCGGCCGGGGTCGAGCGGGCGAGATGCGCGATCGCGGCGGTGACGATGTCGCCGCCCCAGGTGTCCTCGATCGTCATCGGCATGCCGGCCGCGATGCAGGCGTCGCGGATCAGCCGCGCCCGCGTGAGCCCGCCGACCTTGGAGATCTTCAGGTTGATCGCGTCCGCCGCATCCTCGGCGAGGACGCGCAGCAGCGTGTCGAAGCCGGTCACCACCTCGTCGAGCACGAAGGGCAGCGCCGTGCGCCGGCGGATCGAGAGGCACTCCTCGAAGCTGGCGCATGGCTGCTCGATCGCCACGTCGAGATCGGCCACCGCCGCGACGACGCGGGCGGCCTCGGGCCGGGTCCAGCCGGTATTGGCGTCGCAGACGAGGAGCTCGCCCCCCGTCAGCGCCGCCCGGCAGGCGCGGATGCGGGCGATGTCGGCCTCGACGTCGCCGCCCACCTTCAGCTGGAAGCGCGTGTAGCCCTCTTCCCGATACGCCGCCACGGAGCGCGCCATGGCGTCCGGCGTGTCCTGCGAGATGGCGCGGTAGAGGACGACGTCGTCCTGCTCGGCGCCGCCGAGGAGGCGATAGACGGGCAGGCCCGCGGTCTTGCCGAGGATGTCCCAGCAGGCGACGTCGATCGGCGCCTTGGCGTAGGGGTGGCCCCGAAGCGCCGCGTCCATGCGCCGGTTCAGCGCGCCGAGGTCGCGCGGGTCGAGGCCGATCAGCTTCGGCCCGATCTCGGCGATGCCGGCGCGCACGCCGCCGGCATAGGCCGGCAGGTAGGCGGAGCCGAGCGGGCAGCACTCGGCATGGCCGGTGGTGCCGACGTCGGTCTCCACCGCGACGACGGTCGAGTCGAAGACCTCGACGAAATTGTCGTTCGACCAGCCGTAGCGCCCCTCCTTCAGGGGCAGGTCGACCTGCCAGGCGGTGATGCCGGTGATCCTCATGCGGGCCTCCCGAGGGTCGTGTCGCGCAGCAGCGCGACGAGGGCCGTGCGCGCGGTGTCGATGTGCTCGGCGAGCAGCGCACAGGCGCGGTGGTGCTCGCCCGCGCGGCACGCGCCCACGAGGGCGGCGTGCTCCGCCTCGGCGCGAGCCCGCCCGTCCGTGAAGGCGAGCTGGATGCGGGTGTAGCGATCGGTGCTCGACAGGAGCGTGGACACGATCGCGGCCGTGCGCGGCTGCTCGGCGTGGACGTAGAGGCGCATGTGCAGCGCGGTGTTGAGCGTGCCCCAGCGGCTCGGGTCCCGCGCCCGCATCTCGGCGCCGTATTCCGCGAGGATGGTCTCCAGCGCCGCGAAGTCCGCTTCGGTCAGCCGCGGCGCGGAGCGGGCGAGGAGGCGCGGCTCGAGCAGCGCACGCAGCGCGAACAGCTCCTCGGCCTCCTCGATCGAGAGAGCGCAGACCACGGCCCCGCGATGCGGCTGGATCTTGACGAGCCCCTCGGCCTCGAGCTGCACGAGCGCCTCGCGGATGGGGATGCGGCTGGCCCCGAGCTCGGCGGCCAGGGCGTCCTGCCTGAGCTGGAAGCCGCCGGGGAAGTCACCCGCGAGGATGCGTCGGCGCAGCTCCTCGGCGGCGCGCGCGGCGATCGTGCGATGGCCGAGGGGATCGGCGAGGCCGGTGCTCACGACGACGTCCCGTCGCCGCGCTCGACGTCCGCGACGGAGAAGCCGGCGACGAACGGGTCGCGATCGTCGAGCGTGATCGCGTTCTGCCCCGTCACCCGCGCCCAGCCCTCGATCGAGGGCACGATCGCCTCGCGATCGCCGACGCGCGTGCGCCCCTCGATCCGCCCCGTGAAGGTCGAGCCGATGATGCTCTCGTGCACGAAGGCCTCGCCCTCGGCGAGCCGCCCGGTCGCCGCGAGCTGCGCCATGCGCGCCGATGTCCCGGTGCCGCAGGGCGAGCGGTCGATCGCCTTGTCGCCGTAGAACACCGCGTTTCGCGCGCTCCCCTCCGGCGTGCGCGCCCGCCCGGTCCAGAGCACGTGCGTGAGCCGGTCGATCGCCGGGTTCTCGGGATGCGTGATCGCATGGCGCGCGTTGAAGGCGGTGCGCAGGCGCGGGCTGGCGCGCAGGATCTCCGAGGGCTGCAGGTCGGCGAGGTCGCCGTAGCCGGGCTGCGGCTCGACGATGGCGTAGAAGTTGCCGCCGTAGGCGACGTCGACCGAGAGCGTCCCGAAGCCCTCGACCGCGACCTCGTAGCCGCGCCCGAGCAGGAAGGAGGGCACGTTCGTCAGCCGCACGGACGCGACGAAGGGCCCCTCCATCGTGTAGCGCGCCTCGACCAGGCCCGCCGGCGTGTCGAGGCGCAGCACGCCCGGCTCGCGCGGGGTGACGAGGCCGTGCTCGACGATCGTCGTCACCGTGCCGATCGTGCCGTGGCCGCACATCGGCAGGCATCCGGTGGTCTCGATGAACAGCAGGCCGACGTCGCAATCCGCCCGCGTCGGCGGGTACAGGATCGTGCCCGACATCAGGTCGTGCCCGCGCGGCTCGAACATCAGCCCCGTCCGGATGAAGTCGTACTCCGCCAGGAAGTGCTGCCGGCGCTCGAACATCGTCGCGCCCTCGAGAAGCGGCACGCTCCCGCCGGCGACGACGCGCACGGGATTGCCGCAGGTGTGCCCGTCGATGCAGTAGAAGGTGTGGCGTGCCATCCGCGCCCCTCCCCGTCAGGCCGCCGCCGCGCCGAGCCCGACGTCGGGCAGCGTCGGACGGGCGGCGAGCGCGGCGTCCATCAGCCCCTCGACCTCGGCGCGCTCGGCGGCGGTGAGCGGCAGGCGCGGCGGCCGGGTGCGCTCGCTGCCGCGCCCGACGAGCCGCTCGCACAGCTTGATGCATTGCACGAGGTCGGCGCGGGCATCGAGGTGGAGGAGCGGCATGAACCACTCGTAGAGCGGCATCGCCTCGGCGATGCGGCCCTCGCGCGCGAGCCGGAACAGCGTCTCGCCCTCGCGCGGGAAGACGTTCGACAGCCCGGACACCCACCCCGCCGCGCCCAGCACGACGCTCTCGAGCACGGTGTCGTCGAGCCCGGCGAAGAGCACGAAGCGATCGCCCGCGAGGTTGCGCAGGTCGACGAAGCGGCGGGTGTCGCCGGACGATTCCTTGAAGGCGACCACGGTCTCGCAGTCGGCGAGCGAGGCGAGGATGTCGGGCGTGACGTCGTTCCGGTAGATCGGCGGGTTGTTGTAGACCATCATCGGCAGGTCGACCGCCGTCGCCACGCCGCGGAAATGCGCCGCGGTCTCGAAGGGCTTTGCCGAGTAGACCAGCGCCGGCATCACCATGATCCCGTCCATCCCGCCGCGACGCGCCTCGCGGGCGGTCTCGATGGCGAAGGCCGTGGTGAACTCCGCGACGCCGGCGACCACCGGCACCCGCCCGCCCGCCGCGTCCTTGGCGATCTCCATGATCTCGCGCTTCTCGGAGAGCGTCAGCGAGCAGTTCTCGCCCACCGTCCCGCCGACGATCAGCCCCGACACGCCGTCGCGCACCAGCGCCGAGACGACGCGATGCGTCCCTTCCCGATCGAGCGAGAAGTCCGCCGCGAACTGCGTCGTGACCGCGGGAAACACCCCCTGCCAGCCGATCCTCGTCGCCATGATCCTCGTCCCTCCCCGGGGTGCATTCCTGAGGGAGGAGTGGATTGTATAAAATATACGCTGTCAAGTGGGCGCGACACGGGACGTGCGATGCCGCGTCTCACAGCCCCTCGACCCAGCGCAGCAGCCGCGCCCGGTCCTCCGCGGCGAGGCCGTCGAAGGCCGCGCGGGCGCGGGCGGCCTCGCCGCCGTGAGCGGCGATCGCGGCGGCGACGCTCGCCGCGCGGCCGTCGTGGAGCAGGCCGGCACCGTCGGCGAGGCTGCGGGAGAGGCCCCAGAGCGGCGCGGTGCGCCATTCGGTGGGGGCGATGCCCGGCTCGGTGGCGCCGCCGTCGAGGCCCGGGCCGAGATCGTGGACGAGGAGGTCGGTGTACGCCCGCACCGGCCCGTCCGGCGCGGGCAGTGCGGGCACGTGGCAGGCGGCACAGCCGGTCGTCGCGAACAGCGCGGCGCCGACGGGGTCCGGCGTCGGCGCCGGCGGCGGCGGGACCGCGGCGAGGTAGGCCGCGATCATCGTGACGATTCCGTCGGCGATCTCCGGCGTCCCGGCGTCGCCGCCGTGGGGCGCCGCGCGGCAGGCGGCGTCCGGGCAGTCGCCCTCGGGCGCCGGGCGATGCGTGGTGGACATGCCGAGATCGGCGGCGAACGCGATCGCCGTCATCGTGGCGAGGTCCGGCGCCTGCGCCTTGTGGCCGAAGCGGCCGACGAAACGGCCGGAGATGCCGTCGCCGTCGCGGTCGTCCGGATCCGCCGCCGCGGCGAGGACGGCGTCCGGCACGGCCTCGAGCCGTCCCAGGCCGCGCAGAGCCGGCGCGATCCGCGCGCCGGCGCGGGTCGTCGGCGCCAGCGGCCCGCGGGCGAGCGCGTGGGGCGCGAAGCCATCCGCATCCCGACGCACCAGCCCGTCGGGCGCGAGGCCCGGCACGGCGCCGGTCTGGAGCTGGACGCCGTAGGCGGGATCGGGCCGTCCCGCGGCGTCGGAGAGCCTGAGCACCAGCGTCTCGCTCGTGACGACGCCCTGCGCGTCGGTGCGCGTCGGCGCCCGCACGAGGCCGACGTGGCAGGAGACGCAGGCGCGGGCGTTGAACAGCGGCCCGAGCCCGTCGTTCGCCTTCGTGGAGGACGGAGCGGGCACCCAGGCCCGCTCGAACAGCGCCTGCCCGAGCACGCGCGCCATGCGGTCGTCGGCGAGCGCCGAGGGCACCATCACGCACGCGGCGAGCGCCGCGGCCAGCGCGAGGCGCGGGCCACCCCTCTCCCGAATGGGAGAGGGGCCGGGGGTGAGGGAATACGGCCGCCGTGCCTGCGCCCAGGCCGATGACGGCCGGGGCTGCCCTGGCACTGTCGGCATCGCGGCGCCGGGGCGCTTCAGCACGCAGCCGAGGCGCACCGATGCAGGCGTCTCGCCGCCCGTTGCCGCTCGATCGACAACTCGTCCGCGGAGGAAAATGGAGGCGAGACGGCGGCGCAGGCCTTCCTTCCCCCTTGTGGGGAAGGTGCCCCCGAAGGGGGCGGATGGGGGTCGCGATGCAGCGGGGGACGTCTCCGGAGAGGTCGCGACCGCCAGGGCCCTGCATTCGTGTCGAGATGGTTCTACACGCCCCCCACCCCCGCCCCTCCCCACCAGGGGGAGGGGAGAACCTCGGCGGCTGGCATCACTGGATTGCCTCACGCTCATCCCGGCAGCGCTTGGCGGCGGCAGACGTGCATCGACCACTCCCGATGGAGAGGAGACCGCGCAGCGGACGGTGGCTACGGCGCGCCTAATCATCGACGAGATGCTCGTAGCGGTCATCGGTCAGCGTCTTCAGGAAGGCCACGAGGGCGTCGATGCGCTGGTCGTCCAGCGCCGGGCCGTGCTCCAGTTCCTCCAGCGCCAGCGTCTTTGGATGCGGCGGCGGGCCGAAGGGCTCGCCGGTCTCCGGGTTGATGCGCCGGCGCTCCGAGCGGGTGTTGTAGGTGTTGTAGAACAG
The DNA here is from genome assembly GCA_051117315.1 of Salinarimonas sp. GTDB lineage: Bacteria > Pseudomonadota > Alphaproteobacteria > Rhizobiales > Beijerinckiaceae > Salinarimonas. The sequence goes on from JBNPEA010000115.1 coordinate 23,844, forward strand.
GATCACCGTGCGCAGGTCCTCGAACACGCCATTGTGCATGTACGGGCCGGTGACCGCGACGTTGCGCAAGGTCGGCGTGCGGAAGCGCCCGGCCTGGGCCGGGTCCCCCGCCGCTGCCGGGTTCTCGGCGAGGCCGAGATCGTCCGCCGGCAGGTCCGGATGCCGCGGCGTGCCGACGTTGTGGTAGCGGTGATCGGTGAAGGTCTCGCGCGGGTCGCGCAGGCCGCCGTCGCCGAGATGGCAGAGCGCGCAATTGGTGAATTGCTGCGAGAAGAACAGCACCCGGCCGAGCTCCTCCAGGTCGTCGAGTGCCGCCTCTCCGGCGAGCCAGCGGTCGTAGCGCGAGGAGTAGGGCGCGAAGGTCTCGGTCCGCTCGAAGGCGGCGATCGCCTGCGCGATCAGCTTGAAGCCGCGCTGCGCCTCGTCGAGCACGCCCGGCGCGAAGTGCGCGTCGAAGGCGGCGGCGTAGGCGGGATCCTCGCGCACGCGGGCGACGACGGCGGCCTCGTCCGCCATCTGCATCTCGGCCGCATCGAGCATCGGCCCGCCGGCCTGCGCGGCGAGGTCGGCGGCGCGGCCGTCGTGGAACAGGCCGCCGCGAAAGCCCTCCGCGTCGCGATGGAAGGCGGGGACCTCCGCCGCGTAGGTCAGCGTCGGCGCGTTGCGGCGGCCGATCGAGGTCTCGTCCGCCCCGAGGGAGACCGCGCCGCCGAGCGCGTCGTCGCGCGGATCGGCGAAGCCGGCGGCCGGGTCGTGGCAGGTGGCGCAGGACTGCGTCCCGCTCGCCGACAGGCGCGGATCGAAGAACAGCGCCTCGCCCAGCGCCGCGGGCGAGGCGTAGGCGAGGGTCGGCTCGGCCGGCGCGCCGGAACCCCGTGCCGACGCCACGACGATCCCGGCCGCGAGGGCGACCAGGAGCGCGAGCAACGGGTTGCACCGGCGCGACATCGCGTGCGGCATGATCCTCCTCGGTTTCTCTCCCGCCCCCGACTCGACGCGTCCCGTTTCGGCTTCGCCGCAGCGCGCCTTTCGGCGCCCCCCCTCCGTCTCGTCGCCTTCGGCGCCGATCCACCTCCCCCGGTGGGGGAGGAACGAGGAGCCGCCCGCTCCCGCCCCATTGGGGCGGGGACGATCCGCGAAGCGGATCAGGAGCGGGGTCCGCGGCTCGACGTCGGCGATGTGTTCGGCTTCGCCGGCACCACCTCCCCGATGAGGGAGGAGCCTCACTGCACCAGCGTCGGGTCGTCCAGGCTGTCGGAGCCCTCGACCTCGATGGTGAGGCCGAGGTCGGCGACCAGCGTCTCCAGCGCGCGGGCCTGGGCGACGAGGCCCTCGACTCCGGCCTCGAGCACCGCGTTGCCCTCGGTGTTGCCGAGGCCGAGCATCTGGTCGTAGGACTCGACGCCCGCGTCCGCGCGCTGCTTCATCACGGCGAGTCGGGCGTGCGCCTCCACCATCGCCGCCGACACGGCCTGCGCCGCCTCGGGCGCCGCGGCGGACGCGTAGTCCGCGAGGCTCGCGCCGGTGACGATCGTGCCGTCCGTGCGCTGATAGCGCCCGTCGTAGAGCGCCTGCATGCCGACCTGGTTGTAGTAGTGCGAATTGTGGGTGTTGTCGGAGAAGCAGTCGTGCTCCTCCTCGGGATCGTGCAGCAAGAGGCCGAGCTTCATGCGCTCGCCGGCGAGCTCGCCGTAGGAGAGCGAGCCCAGGCCCGTGAGGATGGTGGAGAGCCCGCCCTCGGGCCCCTTCGCCACGACGTCGGCGCGCGCGGCGCCGCCCGCCTCCCAGGCCGCGACCATCTCCTCGAGATCGGCCACCAGGAGATCGGTCGCCGCGACGAGATAGTCGCGCCGCCGCTCGCAATGGCCGTTGGTGCACGCGTCGTCCAGCGCGAAGTCGCTCGCCGGGCGGTCGCCGGCGCCGGCATCCGTGCCGTTCAGGTCCTGGCCCCAGAGCAGGAACTCGATGGCGTGGTAGCCGGTCGTGACGTTGGCCTCGACGCCGTCCGCCTCGTGCAGGGCCTGCAGCAGGTCGGCGTCGATGCTGGACGCGTCGATCGTCTCCCGGCCGACGCGGATCGTCTCGTTGGCGACGACGTTGGCGGTGTAGAGCGGGTTTTCGTCGGACTCCTCGCCGTAGCTGTCGAGGGCGACGTAGTCGATCAGCCCCTCGTCCAGTGGCCAGGCGTTGACCTTGCCCTCCCATGCGTCGACCAGCGCGTTGCCGAAGCGCAGGCCCTCCGTCTGCTGGTAGGGCACGCGTGCCGCGAGCCAGGCCGTGCGCGCGGCCGCGAGCGTCTCGGCGCTCGGATCGGCCAGCAGCGCGTCGACGGCGCCGCGCAGGTCGCGGGCGGCGGCGAGCGAATCCGCGTACATGGCGTGCGCGATGTCGGCATAGGTCTCGACCACCGCCTCGGGGGCCGGGGCGGCGGCGAGGGCCGGAGCGGCGGCGAGGATGCCGACGAGGGCGGTCGCGGCTGCGAGGGCGCGGGGCGCTGTGCGCATCGGGGAGATCTCCTGCGGGGCTCGTCCAGTTTGGAACACTTCCAAAACTGAAGTGTTTTCAAGTACTTGGATAGCCAACCGCGATACCCCGCACAACCCTTGTGATTTCCCCGATACCTCCCTGGAACGCTTCCAGCCCACCGCGCCCCCGCCGCCTCAGCGGTCGACCACCACGTTCGAGCGCGGCTTGGCGCAGCACAGGAGCACCATCCCGGCGTCGATCTCGCGCTGGCGGATGCCGCCCGCGTGCACCATCTCGACGACGCCCTCGCGCTTCTTGGTCTTGCAGGTGCCGCACAGGCCCTTGGTGCACGAGGCGGGCAGGCGCATCCCCGCCAGCCGCGCGGCGGCGAGGATGGTGGTGTTCTCGTCGCAGGGCACGGTGCGGCCGGACTTGGTGAAGGTGATCTCGAAGGTCTCCAGCGTCTCGTCCGGCGGCGCCGGCGCCGCCTCGCGCTCGCGCGGGGAGAGCTGCTCGAAGTCGAAGCTCTCCTCGTGATAGCGGGCCATGTCGTGACCGGCGTTCTCGAGGAAGAAGCGCACCGCCGCCATGAAGGCGGGGGGGCCACAGCAGAAGATCTCGCGCTCGCGGAAATCGGCGGTGATGCTGGCGACGAGCTCGGGCGAGAAGCGACCGCGATAGCCCGACCAGGAGCGCTCGCCCTCGACGCTCTCGACCACGTGCGCGACCCGCAGGTTGAGGCGGCGGTGCGCCATCAGCTCGAGCTCGGCGCGGAAGATGACGTCGCGCGGCGTGCGGGCGAAATGGACGTAGAGCGTGTCGAGGTCCTCGCCGACGTCGAAGTCCCGGCGCACGTGGCTGATCAGCGGCGTCGCACCGACGCCGCCGGAGATGAACAGCCGCTTGGGGTTGGGATGCGCCCAGGTCGAGAACTCGCCCATCGGCCCGACGGCGCGCACCACGTCGCCGACGCGCAGGTTGTCGTGCAGCCAATTCGAGACGACGCCCCCCGGGCAGCGCTTCACCGTGATCGCGACCGTGTGCGGGCGCGTCGGCGAGGAGGCGATCGTGTAGCAGCGGTTGACCGAGCCGCCGTCCACGGGGAAGTCGAAGGTGAGGAACTGACCCGGCGCGAAGTTGAACTGCCGCGGCTCGGGAGAGACGAAGACGAAGGTCTTGACGTCGTGGGTCTCGTCGTAGACCGCCCGGCAGATCAGCCGGTCGTCCTCCTCGCAATCCCAGACGGGGTAGAGCGCCTCGAGCGAGAGGCCGTGTCGGGCTGGCATGGGCGAGGCTCCGCGGTACCGGAGGAGATCAACGAGATGCGGCCGGGAGCGCGGCGCCGAGCCGCTCGACGTACCAGGCGACGAACTTCTCCACGAGCCCCTCCGTCCAGGGGGAATACGGCCCCGGCTCGTAGGCCGGGCTCGTCACGCCCTTGTGGCTGATGCCGACGAGCCCGCCGTCCTGCTCGTTGGTCGAGCGCCAGACCTCGGTGAGCCGCTCGACATCGTAGTCGAGCCCCTCGACCGCGTCGCGGTGGACGAGCCACCTGGTGCGCAGCAGCGTGCGGTCCGGCGAGAGCGGGATGACGCTGAAGGTGACGGCGTGATCCGCCATGACGTGATGCCAGGCGTTGGGCTGCGTCCAGAACGACAGCCCGCCGAGCCGCGGCTCGGAGAGCGCGCCGAGCAGGCGCCGGCAGGCGGCCTTGGTGTCCATGGTCTGCGATTCGCCGGCGCGGTCGATGGCGAGCCGTTGGGTGCGAAAGCCCGTGGCGCAGCCGGCGAGGCGCTCGATCTCGGCGAAGGGCAGGCCCTCGCGGGCCCAGCGCGCCTCGAACTCGCCGCAGATGCGCTCGTAGGCCGCCATCGCCGCCTCGCGATCGTCGTCGGCGTCCTGCGGGGCGAAGCCGAAGCCGTACTCGAACAGGGAGATCGTCAGCTCGGGATGGTTCGTCGCGCAGTGATAGCACTCGCGATTGTTCTCCATCGTGAGCTTCCAGTTGCCCTCCTCGATCAGGTCGATGGACGCCGCGACCTTGGCCTCGGCGAGCCCGTGGGGCGCGAGGTAGGGTGTCATCGCCGCCGCCATGGCGTCGAAGTCCGCCGGCGCCTCCTCGGCGAGGCAGACGTGGACCAGCCCGGCGAGGCTCCTCACGTGAACCCGCTTGAGCGAGTGGCAGGTCCTGTCGAAGTCCGCCGCCATGTGCTCTGCGTGGAGCAGCGAGCCGTCGAGATCGTAGGTCCACTGGTGATACGGGCAGACCAGCTTGCCGACGACCCCCGCAGGCTCCGACAGCAGCCGCGCGCCGCGATGGCGGCAGACGTTGTGGAAGGCGGCGAGGTTCCCGTCGTCGTCGCGCACCACGATGACGGAGGTCGTCCCGATCTCGACCGTGACGTAGTCGCCCGGCTCCGGCACCTCGCTCTCGACGGCGACGAAGATCCAGTGCCGCCCGAAGATCAGCGCGAGATCGAGGTCGAAGATCTCGCGGCTGGTGTAGAACGGGGCCTCGAGCGAGTGGCCGGGCTTGCGCCGCGCCAGGAGCTCCTCGACCGGTACCGCGCCGTCTCGTGCCATCGCGCTCTCTCGACACTCGAGCCGCCAATCTTTGGAGCATGACGCGCGGCACGCGCCCGCCTTTCGCGCCAGCGACGTCGAATGTCGCTTTCGCGCCATCGCCGACGCGCCGGTGCAAAGGTCGCAGCCGCGGCGGCGATCGGGCGGGAAGCCGATGCGCCGTATGCCGGTGCGCGCCGATGCGGATGGGCCCGCCACGTCGCCCCCGCGCCATTTCGTGTCGCCTCCGGACTGGCGCGCGGGCCCGCGAGGCCGCACTGTCGCGCCCCGAATCGTCGTCACCAGATCGTCGGGGACGAGCCCGAGGGAGAGACACGCCATGAAGACGCGCGCCGCGGTCGCCTGGGAGGCGGGCAAGCCTCTGACCATCGAGACCATCGACATCGAGGGGCCCAAGCCGGGCGAGGTGCTCGTCGAGGTGATGGCCACCGGCGTCTGCCACACCGACGCCTACACGCTCTCGGGCCTGGATTCCGAGGGCAAGTTCCCGGCGATCCTCGGCCACGAGGGCGCGGGCATCGTGCGCGAGGTCGGTGCCGGCGTCGGCACGCTGAAGGTCGGCGACCACGTCATCCCGCTCTACACGCCGGAATGCCGCACCTGCAAGAGCTGCCTGTCGCAGCGCACCAACCTGTGCACGGCGATCCGCGGGACGCAAGGGCAGGGCGTCATGCCCGACGGCACGAGCCGCTTCCGCTGCGACGACGCGCCGGTGTTCCATTACATGGGCTGCTCGACCTTCGCGAACTTCACCGTGCTGCCGGAGATCGCGCTCGCCAAGGTCCGCGAGGACGCACCCTTCGACAAGATCTGCTACATCGGCTGCGGCGTCACCACCGGCATCGGCGCCGTGATCTACACGGGGAAGGTGTGGCCGGGCGCCAACGTGGTGGTGTTCGGGCTCGGCGGCATCGGGCTGAACGTCATCCAGGGCGCACGCATGGTCGGCGCCGACAGGATCATCGGCGTCGACATCAACCCGGGCAAGCGGGCGATGGCCGAGAAGTTCGGCATGACGGACTTCGTCAACCCCGACGAGGTCGGCGTCGACAAGGTGGTGCAGGCGATCGTCGACCTCACCGGCGGCGGCGCGGACTTCTCCTTCGACGCCACCGGCAACGTCAACGTCATGCGCCAGGCGCTGGAGTGCTGCCACCGCGGCTGGGGCGAGTCGATCATCATCGGCGTGGCGGAGGCGGGGCGCGAGATCGCGACGCGCCCGTTCCAGCTGGTGACCGGCCGGGTCTGGAAGGGCACCGCCTTCGGCGGGGCCAGGGGCCGCACGGACGTGCCGAAGATCGTCGACTGGTACATGGACGGCAAGATCGACATCGACTCGCTCATCACCCACACGATGCCGCTCGACGAGATCAACACCGCCTTCGACCTGATGCACGAGGGCAAGTCGATCCGCTCGGTCGTGGTCTACTGAGGCGCGCTCAGGCGGCGGCCTCGCAGCCCGCTCGCGTCTCGGCGGTGCCGAGCGCGCGGGCGGCGAGCGCCACGCCGACGCGGGCGTACTCGCCGCGCAGCGCCGCCACGTGCTCGGCGCCGCTGGCGGCGAGCTCATCCTCCTCGACGCCGCGCATGGCGAGGCTCATCTCGTAGATGCCGACGGCGCCGATATTGGCGGCGCTGGAGCGCAGCGCGTGGACATGGTCGCGGAAGGCCTCCGCGTCGCCCGTGGCGACCGCCGTGTCGAGGTCGTCGAGCAGCGCCCCGGTATCACCGAGGAAGGCGCCAGTCACCTCGTCGCGGAACGCTGCGCCACCGAGCCGCTCGAGGTCGTCGAGCGTCTTGGCCCGGAGCGCGGGACGCGGAGCCTCGTCCTCGGCCGGCGCCGCGGCGGGTGCGTCGTCCGGGCCGGCGATGTGGATGAAGCCGCCGGCGGGCTCCGCTCGCGACACGTCGGCGAGGACGGCGAACAGCCGCGCCGGCTCGATCGGCTTGGTCACGCAGCCCACCATCCCGGCATCCTCGCACAGGCGCCGCGCCTCGGGCGTGGCGTCGGCCGTCAGCGCCACGATCGGGCTGCGCTGCGTCGCGTCCGGCTGGGCCGCGCGATACAGCTTGGCCGCGAGGATGCCGTTCATCACCGGCATGTTGACGTCCATCAGGACCACGTCGAAGGGCTCGGCGATCATCGCGTCGAGGGCGCTCTTGCCGTCGGCGACGATGGCGGCGCGATGCCCGCCACGCTCCAGGATCCGCGCGATCACCTTCTGGTTCGTGACATTGTCCTCGGCCACCAGCACCTTGAGCGGGCGCAGCGGCTGCGCGTCGACCCGCTCGCGGGTGGTGTCGGCGAGCTCGACGAGCCCGCCGGCCACGCCCGCTAGGCGAAGCGCCGCCTGCAGGTGGCCGTCGAGGGCCGCGGCCGGCAGCGCGCTCGCGAACAGGCGGCGGGCGGCCTCGTCGACGACGATGCCCTCCGCCCGCAGCAACACGCTCGCCGCCGGCGTCGCGCCCGCCTCCGCCAGCGCCGCCATGACGGTTTCGGGCGTGCGGCCCAGCGTGCGCGGGTCGAGGACGAGGAGTGCCCGCCCAGACGCCGCGCCGATCGCCGCCGCCGCCTCGGCGACGTCCGTCGCCCGCACCGGCCGCAGGCCGAGCGGCGTCACCCGCTCGGAGAGCCGCTCGGCGTACGCGCCGGCGGCGAGGATCACGACGTCGAGGGGCGGCAGCGTCTCCATCTCGCCGGCGGCCTCGCGATCGACGGCGGCCCGGAAGCCGAACCGGAAGGTCGAGCCCGCGCCGGGCGCGCTCTCGAGCGCGATGGTGCCGCCGTTGAGCTCGACGAACTGCTTGGCGATGGCGAGCCCGAGCCCTGTGCCGCCGTAGCGGTTGATGATGCTCTCGTCGGCCTGGGCGAAGCTCTCGAAGATGCGCGCCTTCGCCTCCGGCGCGATGCCGATGCCGGAATCGGCGACGCTCAGGCGCAGCACGACATCCCCGCCCTCCTCGCGCGCGCCTTCGCAGACGACGGCGACGAAGCCCTCGTCCGTGAACTTCACGGCGTTGCCGAGGAGGTTGAGCAGCACCTCCTCGAGGTGCTTGCGGTTGCCGCGCAGGCGGTGGGGCGTGGTGGCGTCGACGTGCAGCGTCAACGCCAGGCCCTTGGCGCGCGCCTGGGCGCGCACGAGCCCCGTCGTCTCCTGCAGCACGGCGTGCAGGTCGAAGGCGACGACGTCGGAGGGCATCAGCCCGGCCTCGAGCCGCGAGAAGTCGAGGATACCGCTGATGTGGTCGAGCAGCACGCGCCCGGCGGTGTTGATCGTGCGCGTCATCTCGCGCTGCTCGGCGTCGAGCTTCGTGTCCTCCAGGAAGCCGGACATGCCGATGATGGCGTTGAGCGGCGTGCGCAGCTCGTGGCTGACGCTCGCCAGGAACAGGCTCTTCTGGCGCGAGGCGTCCTCCGCCTCCTGCATCGCACGCGAGAGCTTGCGGATCAGCGCGGCGGCGTAGAGCGGCAGGATCACGAGGCCGAGCCCGAGCCCCGCGGCGAGCTTGGGGTGGGTGCCCCAGTAGTTGTCCTGCGTCAGCACAAGCGCGAAGCCGCCGACGGCGAGCGCCATCGCCGCGTAGAGGTAGCGCACGCCGAATCGGAAGCCGTTGCCGAAGATCACCCAGAGATAGATCGGGTAGAGCACCGCCGTCGTCTCGCCGCCGACCGCGAGGCCGTAGGAGAGCGCGCCGAGGTCGAGCACCATCGCCGCCACCCGCCGCGGCGGGCAGGCGTCGCGCACGCGGAGGATGTGGCCCAGGAAGCCGAGGCCGGCGAGCCAGTAGAACGTCACGACCGCGAGCGGCTGGTCCACGCCCTCGATGCCGAAGAACCGGCAGGTGAGGAGATAGACGAGAATGATGCCGCCGATCACGAGCCGGTTCATCACCATCTCGTGCTCGCGATCCGGCCTGTCCCGGAAGGCGGGGATGCGCGACACGCGCGCCTTCGCGGCGCCGAGCGCGTGCGCGGCGAGGGAGGGGCGCGTGTCGCTCATGCGGAGAGCTTCATCGTGGCGTTGTCGCGCACGAGCGCGACGAACTCGGCGGCGGGGATGGGCTTGGAGAACAGGTAGCCCTGCGCCTCGTCACAGCCTTCCGCCCGCAGGAGCCCGACCTGCTCGGGGCTGTCGACCCCCTCGGCGATCGTCTCGATCCCGAGCGAATGGCCGAGGTTGACGATGGCGCGCACGATCGCGGCGTCGTTGGGGTCGCTCTTCATGTTGCGCACGAAGCCCTGGTCGATCTTCAGGCGGTCGACCGGGAACTTCTTCACGTAGGCGAGCGACGAGTAGCCGGTGCCGAAATCGTCGATCGAGAAGGTCACCCCGAGCTTGCGCAGCTCGGCGAGCTCGGCGGCCACCGCCTCGGCGTTCTGCATCAGGATGGTCTCGGTGATCTCGAGGTCGAGGAGCTCGGGCTCGAGCGTCGATTCCGAGAGCACGTCGACCACGAGGTCGCGCATCGCGAGCTTGCGGAACTGGATCGGCGAGAGGTTGACGCCCACCCGCAGCCGCGGCAGCCCCATCGCCTGCCAGGACTTCGCCTCCCGGCAGGCCTCGCGCATCACCCACTCGTTGATCGGGATGATGATGCCGGTCTCCTCCGCGAAGGGCAGGAAGTCGAGCGGGCGCACCAGGCCGCGCTTGGGGTGGCGCCAGCGCACGAGCGCCTCGGCGCCGACGATGCGGCCGCTGCGCAGGTCGATCTGCGGCTGGTAGTGCAGCTCGAACTCGCGGTTGGCGATCGCCCGGCGCAGGTCGGTCTCGAGGGTGATGCCCTCGCGCGCCGCCGTGACCATGTCGGCCGAGAAGAAGCGCAGCGCGTTGCGCTCCTCGGCCTTGGCCCGGTACATCGCGATGTCGGCGTTCTTGATCAGGTCGTCGGTGTCCTCGCCGTCGCCCGGATAGAGCACGACGCCCAGGCTCGCGCCCACGACGATGTCCTCGCCGGCGATCCGGAACGGGTCGCCGATCGCCGCGATCAGCCGCTTGGCGAAGTCGCGGGCGTCGTCGGCGTTCTTCACGTCGGTCTGCAGCACGGCGTACTCGTCGCCGCCCAGCCGGGCCACCGTGTCGCTTTCGCGCACGATGTTGCGCAGCCGCTCGGCGACGATGCGCAGGAGCTCGTCGCCGCGATGGTGCCCGAGCGCGTCGTTGACGCTCTTGAAGCGATCGAGGTCGACGAGATGCAGCGCGAAGAAGCGGTCGCCGCGCCGGGCGCGGGCGATCTCGCGCCGCATCTGGTCCTGCAGCAATGTGCGATTGGCGAGCCCGGTGAGGGCGTCGTGGTGAGCCAGATGGACGAGGTGGCTCTCGGCCTTCTTGCGGTCGGTGATGTCGAGCGCGGTGGTGAGCACCGCGATCACCCGGCCGTCCGCATCCGACAGAGGCGACTTGGTGACGACGAAGGCGTGCCTGGTGCCGTCGCCGTCGGTCACCTCCTCCTCGTAGCTCGGCAGGGCGCGGGCCGAGCGGAAGACGAGCTGATCGAGGGCGAGGCTGCGCTGGGCCCGCTCGCGCCCGATCAGGTCCGAAGCCGGCCGGCCGATCGCGTCCGCCGGGTCGATCGAGGCGAAGGCCGACATGTGGGCGTTGAGGAAGATGCAGGCGCCGTCGCGATCGTGCGCGCTGATCAGCGCGGGTACCGTGTCGATCACCTGGGCGAGGCGCTGGCGGCTGTCGCGCAGAAGCGCCTCGCGCGAGCGCTCCGAATCCTCGAGCTCGCGCTCGAGGAAGGAGGCCCGGCTCTTGATGATCAGCGCCTGGCGGCGCATGCGCAGGAGATTGCGGGCGCGGGTGAGGAACTCGGCGTGATCGACGGGGCTGAGCAGGAAGTCGGTCGCCCCGGCCTCCAGCGCATCGAGCCGGAAGGAGCGCTCCTCGTAGACGGTGATGGCGATGACGGGCACGTCCTCGCAGCCCGGCAGGATCCGGAACCTGCGGGTGAACTCCGCCCCGGTCATCGTGGGCATCTTGAAGTCGGTGATGACGAGGTCCGGCGTTCGCTCGGAGAGCCGCGCCAGCGCCTCAGCGGGGTCACCGAACGCCTCGACCTCGACGTCCTCGGCGATGGAGGCCGCCAGGCGTGAGAAGATGTTCCGGTTTGTCACCCGATCGTCGAGGATGATGATCAGTGGCATGCGTGCGACACCGTCCGTACTCGGGCCCGGCCATGGAATGCCGGATCTTGATCGCAGAGCCTACGGACGAACTCTAAAAGAAAAATCAACACGGGCGGAAGCTGTCGCCAGTGTCGGGTCTCGACACTGCTAGGGTTTAGAGAATTGCTCGAAAGCAAGTAATCGCGCCAATTCCAGTGCACGGCAAAACGAGCAGAACTTAATCGATCCGATATGGCACGGGGCCGCATGTCGTCGAGCTGTCCAGTACCCGGCACGGACGATGCACTCGCACCGCCTGCATAGGCGCGTGGCCGCGAGAAGAACGGCACAGCCGTCCTATCGAGGAACTCGAGCCTCTCGGTGCATGCCGCAGCGCCACCCTGTCGCCGTCCGTCTCAGGCGCTCTGCACCAGGTCCGGCCGGGCGTCGTCGGGCTCCGGATCGGGCTCGTCGGGCTCCTCGGGCTCCTCGTCGGCGGCGTCGAGGCCGCGGGCGTCCGCGCCTGAGACTTCGGCGAGATTGCGGGCGACCTTGCGCAGGAGCTTGCGCAGCCGCTTGCGGTCCTTGGCGTCGAAGTCCCCGAGCAGCTCCGCCTCCACCTCGTCCCAGAGCTTGGCGATCGCCGCCGCCTTGGCGGAGCCCTCGGCGGTGAGGCCGACGCGCACGACGCGGGCGTCGTCCGGCTCGGCGCGGCGCTCGACGAGGCCGAGGGCGGCGAGCCGCGAGACGGTCTTGGAGGCGGTGGGCGGGCGCACGCGTAGGATCGCGGCGAGCTCGCCCATCGTCATCTGGCCCTCGGCGGCGAGCGCCTGGACCACCTGTTCCTGGCCCGCGAACAGGCCGAGCTCGCCGAGCCTGTCGCCCATGCGCGCGCGGTGCAGGCGCGCGGCCTGCACGAGCGCCCAGCCGACGCTCTTGGATCCCGGATGCTTGGATTTGCCGCTCATGGCCGTTCGTCCAACCTGTGCTCGTCCCTCCTTCGGGCAAAGCCATGAAGCCTGGATGACAGCCGCCGAAATAAATCGCCGGTCACCCCGGTTCCCCGCCCTCGCGCGCGAGCCGGCCGGCGCTCTCGAGCACCGGCGTGCGCGGCTTTTGCCGCCTGCGGAGACCAAGACCGTATTCGAAAGGCGACGGCGTGGCAATCAAAAGTGGTGAAGCCTAAGCCTTCAGGTGCGGCCGTCCACGCTCCACGGCCGGCAGCGGCTCCACCTCGGCGCACACGGCGGGTGGATCTCTGCGCGTCTGCCGGACGTGAACCGGGATATGGACCGGCCCGGGCGGATCACTCGGAGGTCGGCTCGGCGGCCGGCTTTACGCTCGCCTTCGCGGCCGGTTTGGCGACCGGCTTGGCCGCCTTGCGCTTCGTCGCGCGTGCCGTCTTCGCGGCCTTCTCCGCCGCCTTCTCGGCTGCGGCGGCCGCGGCGGCCTCGGCGTCGGACGCCTCCTTGGCGAGCCGCAGGGCCTTGAGGCGCGCCGTGCGCTCCTCGACGGCGCGCGCCTCGTTGTCGTGGTCGACCCACGCCTGCGCGTTCTCGCGCTCCTTGGTGGCCTGGGCCTCGGCGCGCACGCGCCGGGCCTCGTCCGTGGTCGGCGTCTTCGTCACGCGGCGTCCTCTCTCCTCGACGCTCGATCCTCTCGCGTCCTTCGTCGGTTCCCGTGTAGCATCTCGACGCGGCGGACGATACCTGCCGCGCCGCGGGCGCCGAACCCCGCCAGCTCAGCGCCCGCGCGGGTCGAGCGCGTCGCGCAGCCCGTCGCCCAGCACGTTGAAGGCGAGCACGGTGACGAAGATCGCGACCCCCGGGAAGATCGCCATCCACGGCGCCTGCGCCAGGAAGCGCTGGGCGGAATTCAGCATCGAGCCCCAGGAGGGCATCGGCGGCTGCTGGCCGAGCCCGAGGAAGGACAGGCTCGCCTCGGCGATGACGGCGGTGGCGATGGTGAGCGTGGCCTGGACCAGGATCGGCGGCAGCACGTTTGGGAGCACGTGGCGCAGCGCGATGCGCCAATGCGGGTTGCCGACGGCGCGCGCCGCCTCGACCCATTCCTCAGAGCGCGCCGCGAGCACCTGGCCGCGGGTGAGGCGGATGAAGATCGGCGTCGCGGTGACGCCGATGGCGATCATCGCGTTCGTCAGGTTCGGGCCGAGGAACGCCGCGAGCGCGATGGCGAGGATCAGGAACGGGATCGCCAGCATGGCGTCGGTGAGGCGCCCGAGCACCGCGTCGGTCCAGCCGCCGACATAGCCCGCCAGCAGGCCGAGCGGGATGCCCGCCGCCATGGCGATGAGGACGGAGATCACCCCCGCCGCCAGCGAGGCGCGCGCGCCCCAGATCACCCGGGAGAGCACGTCGCGCCCGACCTCGTCGGTGCCGAGCCAATGCGCGGCGGACGGCGCCTGGCGCACGGCCGACCAGCTCTGGGCGGTGGGATCGTAGGGCGCGATCCACGGAGCGAGCACGGCGGCCGCGACGATGAGGGCGACGAGCGCGAGCGAGGCCATCGCCGCCGGGCGCCGGCGCAACCGCCGCCAGGCACGCCGCCCGGGGCTCTCGATGACGAAGCCGTCGTCCTCGGGCGTCTTCGCGGGTGCCGTGGTGGTTCCGGTGCTCACGAGCGCAGCCTCGGGTTCGCGAGGATGTAGCCGAGGTCGGCGAGCAGGTTCAGCACGATGTACGTCGTCGCCGTGACCAGCACGACGCCCTGCACCACCGCGTAGTCCCGGTTGAACACCGAATCGACGATGAGCTTGCCGAAGCCGGGGATCGAGAAGATCTGCTCGGTCAGCACGGCGCCCGAGAGCAGCGTGCCGAACTCGAGTGCGCCGAGCGTGATCACCGGGGTGAGCGCGTTGCGCATCGCGTGCTTCCAGACCACGACGCGCTCGGACAGGCCCTTGGCGCGCGCGGTGCGCACGTAGTCGCTGTCGAGCGCCTGGATCATGGCCGAGCGCGTGTGGCGCATGATCACGCCGGCGATGGCCGTGCCGAGCACGAAGGCCGGCATGATCGTGGTGGCGAGCGACTGCCGCCAGTCCTCGAACGGGCTGACGTAGCCCGAGGCCGGCAGCCAGCCGAGATTCACGGCGAACAGCAGGATCATCATGATCCCGAGCCAGAAGTTCGGCGTCGAGATGCCGGCGAGGCCGACCACGTTGACGACCCAGTCCCAGGCGCTGTCGCGCTTCACCGCCGAGAGCACGCCCGTCGTCACGCCGATCACGAGGGCGATCGTCATCGCCATCACGGCGAGCTGGAGCGTGACCGGCAGCTTCTGGGCGACGAGCTCGGAGACCGGCACCTTGAGCCGCATCGACTCGCCGAGATCGCCGGAGAGCACGTTGCCGATCCACATCGCGTACTGCACCGGGATCGGCCGATCGAGCCCGTATTGCTGGCGGATCTGCTCGATGACCACGGGGTCGCGCTCCTCGCCAGCCATCACCAGCGCCGGGTCCCCCGGCATCAGGTGCTGGAGCGAGAAGATCAGGACCGACACGAAGAACAGCGTCGGGACGAGCTGCGCGAGCCTCTTGCCGATGAGCGTGAGCACGGACCTCTCCGATGTCTCCCCTCGCCCGAACGGGAGAAGGGCCGGGGCCGAGGAAACTCGGTTTGCGGTGGGGGTGCGCGGCTCTTGCCGGCCTCTATCGGCTCTCGCGGACCCTGCGGCGGGCCTGCGAGCCGTACGCCCTCACCCCTGCCCCTCTCCCGTCCGGGAGAGGGGTTGCGCGGTGGTTCACTCCATCGTCACGCCGACGAGGCGCACGAGGCCGTCGGGACGCTGCTCGTAGCCCTGCATCTCGTCGGTGTGGGCGATGAGTACCGCGCGATGGTAGAGATAGAGCACCGAGCCCTCCGTCAGGAAGACGTCGGCCACCGTCTCGTAGGCCGCCTCGCGCCCCTCGATCGTCGTCGCGGTGCGCGCCTCGGTGAGCGCCGCGTCCACGGTCTCGCTGGCGAACTTGCCGTAGTTCAGCGGGCCCGTGGAATGGGCGAAGGAGTAGATGTTGCCGTCAGGGTCCGGCCGGCCCGACCAGGCCAGCATGAAGGCGCCGAAGCGGCCGGCCTCGGCCTCCTGCAGGCCCGTGGCGAACTCGACGACGCGGATCTGCATGTCGAACCCGGCCTCGGCGGCCATCGCCTGGATCACCTCGGCGACCTGGCGGACCTCCGGGTTGTTCGGCACCATGAAGTCGACCACGATCGGCGTCGCCACGCCGGCCTCGGCGATCAGCGCCTTGGCCGTCTCGACGTCGCGGGCGGGGACCGGGTAACCCTCCTGGTACCAGGAGTTCTCCGGGTTGACCCACTGGTTGCCGGGGAAGAAGGCGCCGTCGAAGACCACCTGGTTGAGCGCCTCGCGGTCGATGGCGAGGCTCAGCGCCTGGCGCACGAGCGGGCTCTCGGCCAGCGGGCCGGCGGCGCCCTCGCCGTTGGCGACGTTGATGGTCATGCCCTGGTAGCCGAGCTCCGTCGTCACCTCGAGCACGAGGTCGGGATCGGCCTCGATGGTCGGGATGTCGGTGGCGAGCGCGCGCTCGATCAGCTCGAGCTGGCCGGCCTGGAGGTTGGCGAGGCGCACGGTGGAGTCCGGGATCGGGCGGAACTCGACCCGGTCGATGGCGACCGCGTCGGCGTTCCAGTAGTCGTCGAACTTCTCGAGCACGATCCGGTCCTGCTGCACCCGCTCGACGAAGCGGAACGGCCCGGCGCAGACCGGCTCGGTGCCGAAGCGGTCGCCGGCCGCCTCCGCCGCCGCCGGCGAGACGATCATGCCGGAGCGGTCGGTGAGCGTCGCCACCAGCGGCGCGAACGGCGCCTTCAGGTTCAGCCGCACGGTGAGCGGATCGAGCACGTCGACGCTCTCGACGATCGAGAGCTCGCCGCGGCGGAAGGAGCCCTCCATCGTGCGATGCCGGTCGAGGGAGTACTTCACCGCCTCGGCGTCCATCGGCGTTCCGTCGTGGAAGACGACGCCCTCGCGCAGGCGGATGATCAGGGCGAGGCCGTCGTCGGAGGTCTCGTGCGACAGCGCGAGCTGCGGGAGGATGCCGAGGTCGGCGTCGATGTCGAACAGCTTGTCGCACAAGGAGGCGAAGACGATTCGCCCGACATAGGTGCGCCCGAGCGACGGGTCGAGCACGTCGGGATCTTCGGCCAGCCCGATACGGACCGTCGTCTGGGCGGCGGCGCCGCCGACGGCGAGGCCGAGCGTCGCGGTGGCGAGCGCTGCGGCGAGGACCATGCGTCTCATGTCGAGATGTCTCCCTTGTTGTCCCGGCGACGGCCGGCGGTTCCCCTCATTGCGCCGCGGCCTGCGCCGCGGCGGCCTCGTCGTCGCCCTGGAAGGCGGCGAAGAGCGTCTCGAGCCTCGGGTCGCGCGCGGTCTCGCGCGGCGTCAGGCCGCGCGCCTCGGGCAGCGTCCCGGCGAACAGGCAGGCGGCCGCGTGCGTCGCGCTCACCGGCACGAGCGGCGGGCGCGTCTCGGCGCAGGCGCTCTCGGCATGCGGGCAGCGGGTGCGCAGATGGCAGCCCGACGGCGGCGACAGCGGGCTCGGCACGTCGCCCTCGAGCAGCCGCCGCTCGCGGCGCGCCTGCGGCGAGGGCGCCGGGATCGCCGACAGCAGCGCGCGGGTGTAGGGATGGCGCGGGTTCTCGAAGATCTCGTCGGTCGCGCCGCTCTCGACGATGCGGCCGAGATACATCACCGCCACCCGGTCGGCGATGTGGCGCACGACGCCGAGGTCGTGGGAGATGAAGACGTAGGCGAGGCCGAGCCGGCGCTGGAGATCCTCCAGCAGGTTGAGGATCTGGGCACGGATCGAGACGTCGAGCGCCGAGACCGGCTCGTCGCAGACGATCAGCGTCGGCTCGACCGCGAGCGCGCGGGCGATGACGATGCGCTGGCGCTGGCCGCCGGAGAACTCGTGCGGGAAGCGCGCCGCCAGGCGCGGGTTCAGCCCCACGGCCTCGAGCAGTTCCGCCACCCGCGCCGCCCGCTTCGCCGGCGGCACGATCGCGTGCAGCATCAGGGGCTCGGCCAGGATCTCGCCCACGCTCATGCGCGGGTTGAGCGAGGCGAAGGGGTCCTGGAAGATGATCTGCGCCGTGCGGCGAAGCCCCCGGAGGTCGCGCTCGCCGGCGTGGGTGACGTCGGCGCCGTCGAGGAGGATGCGCCCGCTCGTCGGCTCGACGAGGCGCAGGATCAGGCGCCCGAGGGTGGACTTGCCGCAGCCGGATTCCCCCACCAGCGCCAGGGTCTCGCCCGCGGCGACGGCGAGCGAGACGCCGTCCACCGCCTTGACGCTGGCGAGCGGCCGGCCCAGCAGCGAGCGCCTGGCGACGAAATGCTTGACGAGGTCGTGCACCTCCAGCACGGGGCGCGGCGCGGGTGTCGTCATGCGGCGAGATCCTCGAGCGGCGCGCGCCAGCAGCGCGTGGCCCGGCCCGGGGCGATCTCGGCGAGCGGCGGCATCGTCTCGCAGCGGGCGACGCGGAACGGGCAGCGCGCCGCGAAACGGCAGCCGGCGGGTGGGCGCGCCATGTCCGGCACCGCGCCCTCGATGGCGGCGAGGCGCCCGCGCCGGCCGTCGAAGCGCGGCAGCGAGCCGAGAAGGCCCACCGTGTAGGGGTGCTGCGGGAAGCGGAACAGCTCCTCCACCGGCGCGCGCTCCACCACCTGCCCGGCATACATCACCGCCACCTCGTCGCAGACCTCCGCGACGACCCCGAGATCGTGCGTGATCAGCACCACCGCCGTCCCGGTCTCCTCGCGCAGCGCCCGCATCAGCTCGAGGATCTGCGCCTGGATGGTGACGTCGAGCGCCGTCGTCGGCTCGTCGGCGATGAGGAGCCGCGGCGCGCAGGCGAGCGCCATGGCGATCATCACCCGCTGGCGCATGCCGCCGGAGAGCTTGTGCGGGTAGTCGTGGACCCGCGCCGCCGGCTCGGGGATCCGCACCCGCGCGAGCATCTCCACCGCCCGCTCCGCCGCCTCGCGCTTGCCCACGGGGCGATGGCGCACGATCGCCTCCACGATCTGGTCGCCGATCGTGTAGGACGGGTTGAGCGACGTCATCGGCTCCTGGAAGATCATGGCGAGCCGGTCGCCGCGCAGATCGCGCATCGTGCGCTCGCTCTCGCCGATGAGATCGCGGCCGTCGAACAGGACCCGCCCGGTCACCGTGGTGCCCGCCTTGGGCAGGAGCCCCATGATCGCGAGCGACGTCACGCTCTTGCCGCAGCCCGATTCGCCCACGATCCCGAGCGTGCGACCCGGCGCCACCGAGAACGAGACGCCGTCGACCGCCCGCGTACGCCGGCCGTCCGGCCCGGCGAAGCCGACGGCGAGGTCCTCGACGGAGAGGATCGGCGCCTCGCTCATGCGGCGGGGGCCTCCTCGGCCGCGGACGCCACGCCCGCGTCGGACGCCTGCGCCGCCGCGACCGCCGCCGCGATCTCGGCGTCGATGCGGGCGCGATCGGTGATGCCCGCGGGATCGGCGCGGGTGGCGAGATAGCGCTTGAAATGCACCCAGCGCTCCCGCGAGACCCGCTCAAGGCGGGCGAGCTCGGCGATCGGCTCGGGATGGTCGTCGACGCGCAGGTCGAGGTCGGGCCAGTCCTCGCCCACGTGGATCACGAGGCCGGCGGACTGCTTGCCGCGCTTGTCGCCGCCGGCGGCCTCGCCCGCCGCCATCGCGAGGATGAGCCGGCGCGGGAAGGACAGGTCGGCATTCTCGCGATAGGCGCGCGCGGTCTCCTCGAGCACCTGCGGACCGGCGAGCATGTTGCCGGCGAGCCCGCAGAGATCGTCGCAGATCGCCCCGCACCAGTCGACGCAGGCCGCGCCCGTGTGGGCGGCGAAGCGGCCTTGCGCGTCCATCACCTGCACCTGGCGATGGTCGCGCCCGGTATCATCGGCGACGAGCGCGCGCACGACCGCATCGGCGGCGGCGCCGGCGCGCAGGAGATCGAGGCCGCGCGGGCCGTAGAGCGGGTTGATCAGCGCCTGCGTCGCCACCGCGCCGACGTCCGGTGCGACGAAGGGAACGCGGGCGCCGACCGCGAAGAAGCGGCTCGCCACGGCGATGCCGATGGCGCCGGTCTGCGGGTCCCTCGCGACGATCGACCAGGTCATGCGCCCTCCCTCGGGTCCTCAGTAGCCGACGACCTGCCCATCCTTGCGCGGATCGGAGCCTCCGGCATAGCCGCCCTCGATGCGGTGGATCAGCTGTGCGCTGCCGAAGCCGAAGCTCGCGTCCGGCGCCTCGACCTCGATCGCGTGGCCGAGCGCGCCGAGCGCCTCCAGCGCCGCGCTGCCGACGGTCTCCTCGATCGCGACCGTGCGGCCGGAGACGAAGCGCCAGCGCGGCGCGTCCGCGGCCGTCTGCGGGTCCTGGCCCCAGAGCTGGGTGCGCAGCGTCATCTGCAGGTGGCCTTGCGCCTGCATCGGCCCGCCCATCACCCCGAAGCTCATCAGCGGCGCACCGCCCTTCGTCAGGAAGCCCGGAATGATGGTGTGGAAGGGCCGCTTGCGCGGGCCGACCCGGTTGGGGTGCCCGGGCGTCGTGACGAAGCCGAGCCCGCGATTCTGCAGCGAGATGCCCGTGCCGGGCACCACCACCCCCGATCCGAAGCCGGCGTAGTTCGACTGGATGTAGGAGACCATCATCCCCGAGGCGTCGGCCGCGGTGAGGTACACCGTGCCGCCGTGCCGCGGCGCGCCGGCGCCGAAGTCCTGCGCGCGGGCGGGATCGACCAGCGCCGCGCGGCGGGCGAGGTAGTCCTCGGCGAGCAGGTCCTGGGCGGAGACCTCCGTCATCGCCGCCTGATCGGCGACGTACGCCTCGGCGTCGGCGAGCGCGAGCTTCATCGCCTCGATCTGCAGGTGCAGCGCCGCCGGATCGTCCGCCGCGAAGCGCTCGAGGCCGAGATGGCGGGCGATGCCCAGCGCCATGCAGGCGGCGATGCCCTGGCCGTTGGGCGGGATCTCGTGGAGCGCGACGTCGCCCCAGGTGGAGGACACCGTGCCGCACCAGTCCGCCTCGTGGGAGGCGAGGTCGTCCTCGTCGAGCGCCGCGCCGTGGGCGCGGGCGAAATCGGCGATGCGCCGGGCGAGAGCACCGCGATAGAACGCCTCGCCGCGGCTCTCGGCGATGGCGGCGAGGCTCGCGGCCATGTCCGGCGAGCGGAAGATCTCCCCCGCAGCCGGCGCGCGGCCGCCGGGGAGGAAGTGATCGGCGAAGCCCGGCTGATCGCCGAGCGTGCGCTCGGCGCGCTTCCACAGCGTCGCGATCACCGGGGAGACCGGGAAGCCCTCGGAGGCGTAGGCGATCGCCGGCGCGAACAGGTCGGCGAAGGCGAGCTCGCCGAAGCGCTCCGACAGCGCCACCCAGGCGGAGACGGCGCCGGGCACGGTGACGCTCTCCCAGCCGCGCTCCGGCATGCCGTCGGGAAAGCGATCCGGCGACCAGCCGGCGGGGGAGCGGCCGGAGGCGTTGAGCCCGTGCAGCCGCTCGCCGTCCCACAGGATGGCGAAGGCGTCGGAGCCGAGCCCGTTGCCGGTGGGCTCCAGCACGGTGAGCGCGATGGCGGTCGCGAGCGCGGCATCCACCGCGTTGCCGCCGGCGAGCAGCATGCGCAGGCCCGCCTGCGCCGCGAGCGGCTGCGAGGTGGCCACCATGTTGCGCGCCAGCACCGGCGACCGGCGCGAGGCGTAGGGCGTGTCGTGACGCAGCTGCACGGGACGCATCCTCATCGTGGCGCGAGACGCGCCGAACCAATTGCACTCGTCACGGGAGATCGGCACACGAGCGCGCCTCCGCGAGAACGGAGAGATTAGACACGGCTCATTTTTCGTGCAAGCCGAAGCCTGCTCATTCTATATGCGCCGATTGCCCGCGCCATGGGCCGGGCACGGCGCAGACCCTCGGGGAGCGCCGCTCGACACGTCGGGAGAAACGACGTACCAATCTCGATTGGTACGCACGAGAGAAGGCGCGATCATCATGGACGACATCCCGCGACGCGAGGCGCCCGACGGGACCGGGGGGGCCGAGCACGCCGATCCGGTGCTCGCGCGGCTGCGCGCGGCGCTCGGCGACGGCAGCTTCGTGGAAGCGGGCCGGGTGCGGCCGGAGCGGGACATCGCCGAGGCGCTCGGCGTCGGACGACGCGCGGTACGCCGCGCGCTCGACGCGCTGGAGGCGCAGGGGCTGATCTGGCGGAGACAGGGCCAGGGCACCTTCGTCGGTGCGCCGCCGGCGCCCCGGGTGCGCCGCTTCGCCGGGCTCGCCGCGCTGACGAGCCCCGCCGAGATCATCGAGGTGCGCCTCGAGATCGAGCCGGTGCTCGCCCGCCATGCCGCGCTTCGCGCCGCGCCGGTGGACGTCGAGAACCTGCGCCGCCTCGCCGAGCGCTCCCGCGACGCCGACAGCGACGCGGAGTACGAGCGCTGGGATTCCGCCTTCCACCGACGCATCGCCGAAGCGATGCGTAACGGCCTCTTCCTGGCGTTGTTCGAGGCGATCGAGGCGGTGCGCGAGGACGCGGTCTGGCGGCGCCTGCGCGAGAGCACCCGCTCGCCGGAGCGCCGGGCGGGTCTCGCCGCCGAGCATCTCGCCGTCGTCGAGGCCATCGCCGCGCGCCGGCCGGAGGCGGCGGAGCGGGCGATGCGCGAGCACCTCTCCTCCA
>JBNPEA010000150.1:0-44694 GCA_051117315.1 Salinarimonas sp.
ACGTCCGCCTCGCGCATCGCCGAGACCAGCTCGGCGGCGGAGAGCGGTGCGTCCGCGAGGTTCAGCCGCGTGTCGAAGAGCTCGCGCATGCGCGTCTCGACGACGTCGGGCAGCTTGC
Source organism: Salinarimonas sp. (assembly GCA_051117315.1). Lineage (GTDB taxonomy): Bacteria > Pseudomonadota > Alphaproteobacteria > Rhizobiales > Beijerinckiaceae > Salinarimonas. Next base: position 119 of record JBNPEA010000150.1, read on the forward strand.
GGGTCACGACGACGAGTGGCTTCTTGCGCGTGGGCATCGCTGTCCTCGACCGGTTTCGCGCCGCACCGTTCACCGGGCCTTAACCCGAAGCCGGCGATTTGAGTCGTCGGGCGGCGTGCCGAGGCGCGCCCCCCGAGCCTCTGTACCAGAGGTGTGCGCAAACACAATCCGACGGGAGTTGGACCCTTGTCCACGCGTATCGTCGTCCCGGCCGCCGCCGTCCTGGCTGCGGCCCTCGTCCTCGCCCCGCCGCCAGCCCCCGCCCAGACCACGATCGGCCCCGAGACGCAGCTGCCGCTGCCGCGCTATGTCTCGTTGAAGACCGACAAGGTCAACCTGCGCGCCGGCCCGTCCAAGGACCACGTCACGCGCTGGGTCTACGAGCGCGCGGGGTTGCCGGTCGAGATCATCGCCGAGTTCGACAATTGGCGGCGGATCCGCGACTCGGACGGGGAGGACGGCTGGGTCTGGCACTCGCTGCTGTCCGGGCGCCGCACCGCGCTGGTCGCGCCCTGGGAGCGCGGCGGCGACCCGCTGGACCTGCGCGCCCGCGAGAGCGAGACGGCGGCGGTCGTGGCGCGGCTCGAGCCGGGGGTCGTCGTCGGCGTCGAGCTGTGCTCCGGCGACTGGTGCCGCGTCTTCGCGCCGGGCCCCGGCCGCGCGGAGATCCCGGGATACCTGCGCCAGGAGGTTCTCTGGGGCGTCTATCCGGGCGAGCGGGTCGACTGAGCCGCCTGTTCCCGATCCATCGGTCAAGGGATCAGGCCGCGACGACGCGTGCGGCGCAGTACTTGAACTCGGGGATCTTGCCGTCGGGGTCGATCGCCGGGTTGGTGAGCAGGTTCGCCGCCGCCTCGACGTAGGCGAAGGGCACGAAGACCATGTCCTCCTGGAGCGCCCCGTCTGCACGGGCGGCCAGCGTGATCGCGCCGCGGCGGGTCTCGACGCGGATCGGCGCGCCGGCGGGGACGCCGAGCCGCGCCAGCGTGCGCGGGTTGAGGCTCGCGGTGGGGGCGGGCTCCAGCGCGTCGAGGATGCCCGCCCGGCGCGTCATCGCGCCGGTGTGCCAGTGCTCGAGCTGGCGACCGGTGGTGAGCACCATCGGGAACGCGTCGTCCGGCGTCTCGTCGGGGGCGCGCAGGCCGGCGGGCACGAACAGCGCCCGCCCGCCGGCGCGGGGGAAGGCGTCCCCGAAGACGACGGCGTGGCCCGGCGCGTCCGGCGCCGGGCAGGGATAGGTGACCACGTCCTCGCGCTCGAGCCGCTCCCAGGAGATGTTGGCGAGCGACGGCATCACCGCGGCCATCTCGGCGAAGACCTCCCTCGGATGGGCGTAGTCCCACGGCAGCCCGAGGCGCCGGCCGAGGTCGACGAGGATGGCGAAGTCCTCCCGCGCCTCCCCGGGCGGCGCCAGCGCCGGGCGGCCCATCTGGACCTGGCGGTTGGTGTTGGTGACGGTGCCGGTCTTCTCCGGCCAGGCGCTGGCGGGGAGCACCACGTCGGCGTACATCGCCGTCTCGGTGAGGAAGATGTCCTGCACGACGCAGTGCTCGAGCTTCGCCAGCGCGTCGCGGGCGTGCGCCACGTCGGGATCGGACATCGCCGGGTTCTCGCCCATGACGTAGAGCGCGCGGATCGCGCCGTCGTGGATCGCATCCATGATCTCGGTGACGGTGAGCCCCGGCCGAGGCGACACCGGGAAGCCCCAGGCAGCCTCGAAGCGCGCGCGGACCGCGGGGTCGGTCACCTTGGCGTAATCGGGCAGCACCATGGGGATCAGGCCGGCGTCGGAGGCGCCCTGGACGTTGTTCTGCCCGCGCAGCGGATGGAGCCCCGTGCCGGGACGGCCGACCTGGCCGGTCATCAGCGCGAGCGAGATGAGGCAGCGGGCGTTGTCCGTGCCGTGGGTGTGCTGCGAGACGCCCATGCCCCAGAACACGATGGCGCGCTCCGCCGTGGCGTAGAGCCGCGCGACCGTGCGGATCGTGTCCGCGTCGATGCCGCAGCGCTCGGCCATCGCCTCGGGCGTGTAGGCCGCGAGGTGGTCGGCGAGGCGCTCGTACCCCTCGGTGTGGGTGGCGACGTAGTCGCGATCGACGAGGTTCTCCGTGACGATCACGTGCATCATCGCGTTGAGCAGCGCGACGTCCGCGCCCGGGCGGAAGCGGATCGGGTGCGTGGCGTGCCTCGCCATCAGCGTGTTGCCGCGCGGGTCCATGACCACGAGCTTCGCGCCGCGCTTCACCGCCTGCTTGAAGTAGGTGGCGGCGACCGGGTGGTTCTCGGTGGGGTTCGCGCCGATGACGACGATGACGTCGGCCAGCAGCGCATCGTTGAACGGCGCGGTGACGGCGCCCGAGCCGATGCCCTCCATCAGCGCGGCGACGGAGGAGGCGTGGCACAGCCGCGTACAATGGTCGACGTTGTTGTGGCCGAAGGCCTGCCGGATCAGCTTCTGGACGAGGTAGGCCTCCTCGTTCGAGCCCTTGGCCGAGCCGAATCCGGCGATCGCCTCGCCGCCGTGCGCGTCGCGGATGCGGGCGAGACCGCCGGCTGCGGCGTCGAGCGCCTCCTCCCAGGTCGCCTCGCGAAAGTGGGTGAAGGGGTTCGCCGGGTCGACGTTCAGGCCCTTGGGCGCGCCTTCGCGGCGGATCAGCGGCACCGTGAGGCGCTCGGGGCTCGCCACGTAGTCGAAGCCGAAGCGGCCCTTGACGCACAGCCGGCTCTCGTTGGCCGGCCCGTCGCGGCCCTCGACATAGGCGATGGCGCCGTCGCGCAGCTTGTATGAGATCTGGCAGCCGACCCCGCAATAGGGGCAGACCGAATCCACCGTCTCGTCCGCCCCGCGCGTGCCGACCTGCGTCTCCCGGTCGACGATGGAGGCCGGCATCAGCGCGCCCGTCGGGCAGGCCTGGACGCACTCGCCGCAGGCGACGCAGGTGGAGACGCCCATCGGGTCGTCGAGGTCGAAGACCGGGCGGTGGTGGTCGCCGCGATAGGCCATGCCGATGACGTCGTTGACCTGCACCTCGCGGCAGGCGCGGGCGCACAGCGTGCAGGAGATGCAGGCGTCGAGGTTCACCGCCATCGCGGGATGGGAGAGGTCCGGCGCGGGCGCCGCCTCGCGGCCGGGGAAGCGCGCCAGGGTCACCCCCTGCTCGTCGGCGAAGCGCCAGAGCGGCGAGGCGGCGTCGTGGGCCGCCTCGCGCGGGGGCTGGTCGGCGACGAGGAGCTCCATGACGAGCCGGCGCGCGGTCGTCGCGCGCTCGGAGGCGCTGTTCACCACCATGCCGTCGGCCGGCGGGCGGATGCAGGAGGCGGCGAGCACGCGCTCGCCCTCGATCTCGACCATGCAGGCCCGGCAATTGCCGTCGGGCCGGTAGCCGGGCTCGGGTCGATGGCACAGATGCGGGATCGTCGTGCCCGCGCGGCGGGCGACGTCCCAGATCGTCTCGCCCTCGTGCGCCTCGACCGCGTGGCCGTCGAGCGTGAAGCGGATGGTCATCGGGCCGACTCCGGAAAGTAGTTCAGCACGCTCGCAACCGGGTTCGGCGCGGCCTGCCCCAGCCCGCAGATCGAGGCGTCGCGCATCACCTGCTCGAGGTCGCCGAGCAGATGCAGATCCCATCTCCCGGCGGCGAGGAGCGCCTCCATCTTCTGCGTGCCGCTGCGGCAGGGCGTGCACTGGCCGCACGATTCGTGGCGAAAGAAGCGTACGAGGTTGAGCGCGACCTTGCGCACGTCGTCCCGGTCGGAGAGCACCACCACCGCATGCGAGCCGACGAAGGCCTTGTGCGGCTCGAGCATGCCGAAATCGAGCGGCAGGTCCGCCATGCGCGCGGGCAGGATGCCGCCGGAGGCGCCGCCGGGGAGATAGCCGAGAAGGGCGTGGCCGTCGGCCATCCCGCCGCAGTAGTCGTCGATCAGCTCCCGGCAGGTGATCCCCGCCGGTGCGAGCTTCACGCCGGGCTCCCGTACCCGGCCCGAGACCGAGAACGAGCGCAGGCCCTTGTGGCCGCGCACGCCCAGCCCGGCGAACCAGTCCGGCCCCTTCTCGACGATGTCGCGAATCCAGAGCAGCGTCTCGACATTGTGGTTGAGCGTCGGGCGGCCGAACAGCCCGCGCTCGGCGATGTAGGGCGGGCGGTGGCGCGGCAGGCCGCGCTTGCCCTCGATCGATTCGAGCATGGCGCTCTCCTCGCCGCAGATGTAGGCGCCGGCCCCGCGCCGGAGCTCGATCGGCGCGTGCCGGTCGAGGCCGGCCGCCTTGATCGCGGCCACCTCGCGCTCGAGCAGCGCGCGCACGCCGGCGTACTCGTCGCGCAGGTAGACGTAGAGCCGTGTCGCCTCCACAGCCCAGGCGGCGACGAGGGCGCCCTCGAGGAAGCGGTGCGGGTCGCGCTCGAGGTGGTGGCGATCCTTGAAGGTGCCGGGCTCACCCTCGTCGCCGTTCACCGTCATCAGCCGCGGGCCGGGAAAGCCGCGCACGATCGCCCATTTGCGTCCCGCCGGGAAGCCGGCGCCGCCGAGCCCGCGCAGGCCCGCGTCGGACAGGGTGGCGACCAGGCTCTCTGCGTCGCGTGCGCCGGACAGGCATTCGTCGAGGAGGCGATAGCCGCCGTCGGCCCGGTAGGCCTCGAGCGCGAGCGCCTGCGCCGGGACCGGCTCGACGACGTCACCGGCGCGTGCGGCGGCGAGCACCGCCTCGGGCGTCGCGCGCTCGACGGCGCGCGTGCCGACATGGACCGCCGGCGCACCGGCGCAGCGGCCGATGCAGGGCGCGGCCAGGACGCGGATCGCGGACGCGTCGACGCCAGCTGCGAGCGCGGCCTGCAGCCGCTCGGCGCCAGCCATCATGCAGGCGACGCCGTCGCAGACGCGGATCGTCAGCGGCGGCGGCGGGGTCTCGCCCTCCTTCACGATGTCGAAATGGTGGTAGAAGCTCGCGACCTCGTGGACCTCCGCCTCGGGAATGCGGAACTCCTCGGCGAGCGCCTTGAGATGGCGTGCCGCGAGGTGGCCGACGCCGTCCTGGAGCCGGTGCAGCGCCTCGATCAGCAGGTCGCGGCGGCGCTCCACCGGGCCCAGCAGCGCGCGGACCTCGGCCAGCGCCGCCTCGTCGAGCGGGCGTCCGCGCGGGCGCCGACGCGGCCCGCGCCGCGTTCGTGCGGGGGACGAGCCGTGCTCCGGCGCCTCCGCTGGTGCGTTGTCGCGCATCTCGGTCTTCGCCTTTCCGCCGCCCGATCCGTCGACCGGGAGGCACCTCCGCCGAAAGGGCGGGAGTGTCGGCCCGCCGCCCGCCCCTGTCCAGGGGCGACACGCCGCATCCTGCCCGAGCCGTCCGCCCGCTCGCTATCGCTTTTTCGCCACTTGGCGAAACAGGGCCGCCATGGCAATCAAGCGCGAGGATCAACATCTCGGATCGGTCAATGGATCGCGGCGACGGCATCGGGCTCGGCATCATCGGCTACGGCATCATGGGCGAGCGTCTGCTGCGCGCCGCCCGCGGACCCGCCGCGGCCAGCGTCCGGATCTGCGGCGTGTGGGACCCCTCGCCCGCGGCGATGACGCGGCTGGCGGAGGCCTTTCCCGAGATCGCTCGCTTCGACGGCGTCGCCGCCCTCGTCGAGAGCTGCGCCTGCATCTACGTGGCGTCGCCGCCGGCCTCGCATCTCGACCATGCCCGCGTCGCGCTCGCCGCCGGCAAGGCCCTGTTCTGCGAGAAGCCGCTCGCCGTCGACGTCGGCCACGCCCGCGCCTTCGTGCGCGATGCGGACGCCGCGGGGATGCGCGCGGCGGTCAACTTCCCCTTCGCCTCCTCGCCGGCGGTGGACCAGCTCGAGGCCTGGATGGCCGACGGGACTCTCGGCGCGCTGCGCGAGGCGGACATCGAGGTCGGTTTCGCCGCCTGGCCGCGCCCGTGGCAGGTCGACGCGGCCGCCTGGCTCGATCGCCGGCTGCAGGGCGGCTTCACCCGCGAGGTGCTCTCGCACTTCCTGTTCCTGGCCGGGCGCCTGATCGGCCCCGTGACGCTGGGCCCGGCGAGCGTGCGCTATCCGGTCGACGGCGCGAGCGAGCGGGCGGTCGCGGCGGAGCTGACCTGCGGCACGGTGCCGGTGCGCGTGCGCGGCCGCGTCGGCGAGACCGAGAAGCCGGACACCAACGCCTTCACCCTGCACGGGGAGAACGGCGCGATCCGCCTGCGCGACTGGTCGATCGCGGAGCGCCTCGTCGACGGCGCCTGGCAGGAGGCGGAGGGTGCGTTGCCGCAGGAGGAGGCGCGCCCGATCACCCTCGCGCGCCAGCTCGAGAAGGTCGCGCGCCTTGCCCGCAGCCCGCCGCACGGCCGCGCCGGCCGGTCGGAGGCGAGGGCGATCCAGGGGCTGGTCGGGGCGATCCTCGCGGCGGGCGACGACGCGGGCCGCTGAGCCCGAAGACCTGCCCCAAGACCTGCCCCAAGACCTGCCCGAACACCCGCCCGAACACCCGCGCCGCGGAACGGCCGAGCCTCGCGCCGCGTTTCCGGTTCGTGTCCCGACGCCGCCGCACGATGCGGCGCGCGGTCGGCCCAACGAACCGAAAGGGTACCTGATGGACCGCAAAGTCGACGACGTGCGCGCCCGCCAGGGCTGGCGCGGCCGGCCCGTCCTCGCGATCCTCGTCATCTCCATGGCGCTCGCGACGCTGGCCTTCCTCGTCTACGTCTTCTGGGCCTGGGAGACCTCGCCGGACATGGCGACCCCGACCGAGACGCCGGCGGTCAACTCGCCGGCGAACGAGAGCAATCCGCTGCCCACCGCGAACCCGAACTGACGGGTCGCCTCAGCCGTCGCGGCGGAAGACGAGGATCATGTTGTTCGCGGGCATGTCGATGCGCTCGACGAGCGACAGGCCCCGCGCCGCGGCCGCCGCGCCGACGTCCGCGACGTCGCGGATGCCCCAGCGCGGATCGCGCGCCTTCAGCGAGGCGTCGAACTCCGCGTTCGAGGGGGCCGTATGGCGGCCGTCGCGGTTGAAGGGGCCGTAGAGCACGAGCGGCCCGCCGGGCGGCAGCAGCCTCCCGGCGCCCGCCATCAGGCCGAGCCCGGCCTCCCACGGCGCGATGTGGATCATGTTGATCGCCACGACTGCGTCGGCCCGTATCGCCGGCCAATCCGGCGCGGCGGTATCGAGCGCCATCGGCGGCTCGAGGTTGGGCAGCCGCGCCTGCGCGCGCCAGGCGGCGACGCTCGCGCGCGCCTGCGGATCGGGGTCGCTCGGCTGCCAGGTCGAGCCGGGCAGGGCGCGGGCCATGTGCACCGCGTGCTCGCCCGTGCCGCTCGCGATCTCGAGCACGACGCCGGTGGCGGGCAGCACCCGTCGCAGCACGGAGAGGATCGGATCGCGGTTGCGCGCCGCCGCGGGGGCGACGAGCGCCCCGGGGGGCGGCTCCACGTGCAGATCCTCCAGCGGGTCTCGCGTCGAAGCCGCCTCGCTCACGCCACGCTCTCCCAATCCGTGCGCCGAGGCTCAGCCGGCGACGGCGCGCGGGCCGCTGCGGCGGCGCGGGCTGGCGGCGGCGTCCTGCGCGCGCATGAAGGCGCCGATCCGCGGCGCGACCTCCGAGCGGAAGCGCGAGCCGTTGAAGACGCCGTAGTGCCCGACGCGCTCCTGCAGATGGTAGAGCTTGCGCTCGTCCGCCAGGTTCGGCGTCAGGTCCAGCGCCGCGAGCGTCTGCCCGACGCCGGAAATGTCGTCGCGCTCGCCCTCGACGGCCATGATCGCGCAGCGCCGGATGGCCGAGGGGTCGACCTTGCGACCGCGATGCGTCATCTCGCCCTTCGGCAGGGCGTGCGAGACGAACACGGTCTCGACCGTCTGCAGGTAGAACTCGGCGGTGAGGTCCATCACCGCGAGGTACTCGTCGTAGAACTCGCGGTGCTTCTCGGCCGAATCGCCGTCGGCGTCGACCAGGTGGTTGAACATCTCCCAATGGGCGGAGATGTGCCGGTCGAGGTTCATCGCCATGAAGCCGGAGAGCTGGTAGAAGCCCGGATAGACGTCGCGCCAGAACCCGAGGTTCGGCGGCGGCACCTTGACGATGCAGTTGCGGCGGAACCAGTCCGTGCCGCGCTCCTGGGCGACGAGGTTGACGGCGGTGGGCGAGCGGCGGGTGTCGATCGGGCCGCCCATCAGCGTCATCGAGCGCGGAATGCAGGGCTCGTCCGCGGCTTCCATCAGCGAGATCGCCGCGAGCACCGGCACGGCAGGCTGGCACACGGCCATGACGTGCACGTCCGGGCCGAGCATGCGGCACATCTGGATGACGTAGTCGATGTAGGTGTCGAGGTCGAACTCCCCCTCGACGAGCGGCACCTCGCGGGCGTCCGTCCAGTCGGTGATGTAGACCTCGTGATTCGGCAGGAAGGCCTCGACCGTGCCGCGCAGCAGCGTGGCATAGTGGCCCGACATCGGCGCGACCATCAGCACCTTCGGGTCGGCGGCGCGGTCGCTATCGCGGATCTGGCGGTCGAAATGGATCAGGCGGCAGAACGGCCGCTCCCAGACGCTTCGCTCGACCACGGTCGTGGGGGCGCCGTCGACGATCGTCTCGTCGAGCAGGAAGGCGGGCTTGCCGTATCGGCGCGTGGCACGCTCGAACAGCTCGCAGCCCGCCGCCATCGCCTTGCCGTAGGGCGTGTGCGTCAGCGGGTTGACCGGGTTCTTGAAGGCGACACGGGTCGCGTCGGTGGCCGCGCGGGCCGGCGCCAGCATCATGTGACCGGCTTCGTACCAGAAATATGCGGGATCCATCGTCTGCCAACCTTTCGCGAACGGCGCCCGGCTCGTCGCCGATCGAGCGGAACTCGACGGCCTGGGCGCGATGCGAACCCGACCGGACGCCCAGCCGTTCCGCACTCTGGCGGGAATGCGGCAATCGGTCGACCGCATTCCTACATAGGACCTCTTATCACATCGTCTCCCCGTCGAAACAGACAGCCTTCCGTCTGAGTGCCGCGGGGCGCCTGTTCGAGAGCCCGCACCCACGCCAGGGCGCCCGACCCGATGAATTCGGGTCGGGCGCCCTGGCGATTCCCGAGTGGAGCATCATCTCGTCCAGCAACCGGATTCCACTTGGTGGGATGATGCTCTAGCTATGCGGTCGTGAACGCCATCGAGCCCCAACGCCTGACCGGAAGCGCGCGGCGCCTGCGCCTGGATACGCTCGTGCGCCTGCGCTGGCTCGCCGTCATCGGCCAGAGCGCGGCGGTCGCCGGCGTGCATTTCGGGCTGGGCTACCAATTGCCCTTCGGCGCCTGCTTCGTGCTGATCGCGGCCTCCGCCTGGCTGAACCTGGCCCTGCGGGTGCGCTACCCGGCGAGCCACCGGCTCTCGGACGACGCGGCGACCTTCCTGCTCGCCTTCGACGTGGCGCAACTCGCGGCGCTGCTGTTCCTCACCGGCGGGCTGCAGAACCCCTTCGCGCTGCTGTTCCTCGCGCCCGTGCTGATCTCGGCGACGGCGCTGACCCCGACGCGCACGCTGCTGCTCGGGGGGCTCGTCGTCGTCTGCGCGACGGCGCTGGGCTTTACGCACCTGCCGCTGCCCTGGCGCGAGGGGGAGATGCTGGAACTGCCCTTCATCTACGTCGTCGGGGTCTGGGCCGCGATCCTGCTCGGCACCGGCTTCACCGGCGTCTACGCCTGGCGGGTGGCGGAGGAGGCGCGCCAGCTCGCGCAGGCGCTGGCGGCGACCGAGCTGGTGCTGGCGCGCGAGCAGCACATCTCGCAGATCGACGGCCTCGCCGCGGCCGCCGCGCACGAGCTCGGCACGCCGCTCGCCACCATCGCGCTCGTCGCCAAGGAGCTCTCCAAGCGGCTCGCCGGCAACGACGAGCTCGCCGAGGACATCACGCTGCTGCGCGAGCAGGTGGAGCGCTGCCGCGGTATCCTGGGCCAGCTCACCTCGCGCGGGGAGGAGGCGGATGGCGAGTTCCTCGAGCGCATGACCCTGATGCACCTCGTCGAGGACATCGTCGACCCGATGCGTGGCATCGGCGTGCCCATCCGCGTCACCCGAGCCGGGGAGGGGCCGCCGCCGCGGGGCCGGCGCAACGCCGGCCTCGTCTACGGGCTCACCAACCTGCTCGACAACGCCGTCGACTTCGCCGAGGACGAGATCGTGGTCGAGGCCGGCTGGGACGAGCGCACCGTCTGGATCGAGATCCGCGACGACGGTCCGGGCTTCCCGGCGGAGGTGCTGCTGCGGCTCGGCGAGCCCTACGTCACCACCCGCGGCCACGACAAGCGCGGACCCGAGGAGGAGGCCGCCGGGCACGGGCTCGGCGTCTTCATCGCCAAGACCCTGATCGAGCGCACCGGCGCGCAGCTCCAGCTGACCAACGGCCCCTCGCCGGAGGTCGGTGCCATCGCGCGGGTGGCCTGGTCGCGGGCGCAATTCGAGGCAGGCGGCTGAGCGGCGTCGTCAAGCTTTCGCTCATCACGAAACGGTGAGCGATGGCGGCCCGCTGGATTAGCCCGCGTATCGTCCTACATGTCTTATCGACGCGAGCACGCGGCCGAGACAAGGTGGCCGGGACGTCGCGGCCGGGACGGAGTACCGCATAGCGGGCGCTGTCCGGCCCGCCGCAGGAGGAGCACAAGGACGATGATCGAAGCGCAGAGCATGGAGGCCCTCACCGAGACGCGGGAGGACATGTCCCTCCTGATCGTCGACGACGATCGCCCGTTCTCGACGCGCCTGGCGCGCGCGATGGAGCAGCGCGGCTATCTGGTGCGGGTCGCCGAGAGCGTGGCCGACGGCATCGCCGCCGTCGATGGCGCGCCGCCGGCCTTCGCGGTGATCGACATGCGGCTCAACGACGGCAACGGCCTCGAGGTGATCACCCGGCTGAAGGAGCGGCGCCCCGACGCCCGCGGCGTGGTGCTGACCGGCTACGGCAACATCGCCACCGCCGTGACCGCGGTGAAGCTCGGCGCCTTCGACTACCTCGCCAAGCCCGCCGACGCGGACGAGATCGATGCGGCGCTGCGCGCCGAGCCGGGCGCCCGGGCGGAGCCGCCGGAGAACCCGATGTCGGCCGACCGGGTTCGCTGGGAGCACATCCAGCGCGTCTACGAGCTGTGCGGCCGCAACGTGTCGGAGACGGCGCGTCGCCTCAACATGCACCGGCGCACGCTGCAGCGCATCCTGGCCAAGCGCGCGCCGCGCTGAGGACGCCTCACAGAGCGCGGACGCTCACGCGTCCGTCACCCCAGCGTCGTCCTGCGCCTTGAGCACGTCCGGGCGCGGCATCGAGACGATGTTGTAGCCCGAATCGACGTGGTGGATCTCGCCCGTCACGCCGCCGGACAGGTTCGACAGCAGGTAGAGCGCCGAGCCGCCGATCTCGTCGAGCGTCACGGTACGACGCAGAGGCGCGTTGGCCGCCTGATGGGCATACATCAGCCGCGCGTCCGCGATGCCGGCGCCGGCGAGGGTACGCACCGGCCCGGGCGAGAGCGCGTTGACGCGGATGCCGTCCGGCCCGAGATCGTTGGCGAGGTAGCGCACCGAGGCCTCCAGCGCCGCCTTGGCGAGGCCCATGACGTTGTAGTTCGGCATCACCCGCATCGAGCCGCCGTAGGTGAGCGTGAGCAGCGCCCCGCCCGGACCCATCCGCTTCGCCGCGCGCTGGGCGATCTCGGTGAACGAGAACGCGGAGATCACCATCGTGCGCGAGAAGTTCTCCCGCGTCGTGGCGTCGATGTAGCGGCCCTTCAGCTCCGCCTTCGACGAGAAGCCGATGGCGTGGACGACGAAGTCCATCCGTCCCCCCCAGGCCTCGTCGAGCCGGGCGAAGGCCGCGTCCACCGACGCGAGATCCTCGACGTCGCAGGGGATCGCGAGGTCCGAGCCGACGGACTGCGCCAGCGGCGCGACCCGACGCCCCAGCGCGTCGCCCTGATAGGTGAAGGCGAGCTCGGCGCCCTGCGCCGCGAGCGTGCGGGCGATGCCCCAGGCGATCGAGTGGTCGTTGGCGACGCCCATGATCAGGCCGCGCTTGCCCTGCATCAGAGCGGTCATCGTGTCGGTCTCCTGGTCGCTGTTCTGGTCTTTGGAGTGGGCGCTCGGGTGCGTGGTGGCCGGTTGGGCCTTCACCCGCCGCCCCACACCCCCGCCCCTCTCCACGAGGGAGAGGGGAGAGCGTCGAGTTCGCCTCGCGCGTCTCGACCTTCCGTCCGGCGGCAGAATGTGCGCGCCGCTCATGCCGGCCTCGCGGGTCTCCCCTCTCCCTCGTGGAGAGGGGCCGGGGGTGTGGGGCGTGCAGGACGATCGCGACGTCGACGGCGATCGCCCGACGCCGCGAGACGTCACGCCTCCAGCCGCTTCATCACGATCGTCGCGTTGGTGCCGCCGAAGCCGAAGGAGTTCGACAGCACGCAGCCGAGCGAGAGGCCGTCGCGGCGCTCGCGCACGATCGGCATGTCGGCGAAGGACGGGTCGAGCTCCTCGATGTTGGCGGAGGCGCAGATGAAGCCCTCCTTCATCATGAGGAGCGAGTAGATCGCCTCCTGCACGCCCGTCGCGCCCAGCGAATGGCCGGTGAGCGACTTCGTGGCGGCGATCGGCGGGCACTTGTCGCCGGTGCCGAACACCTCGCGCAGGGCCTCGATCTCCTTCTCGTCGCCCACCGGCGTCGAGGTGGCGTGCGGGTTGATGTAGTCCACCGGCACCGTCACCGTGGACAGCGCCTGGCGCATGCAGCGCACGGCGCCCTCGCCGGAGGGGGCGACCATGTCGTAGCCGTCCGACGTCGCGCCGTAGCCGACGATCTCGCCGTAGATCCTCGCGCCGCGCGCCTTGGCGTGCTCGAGTTCCTCGAGCACCAGCACGCCGGCGCCGCCGGCGATGACGAAGCCGTCACGGTTCACGTCGTAGGCGCGCGAGGCGGCCGCCGGGCGCTCGTTGTACTTCGTCGACATGGCGCCCATGGCGTCGAACAGGTTCGACATCGTCCAGTCGAGATCCTCGCAGCCGCCGGCGAAGATCACGTCCTGCCGGCCCATGCCGATGGTCTCGTAGGCGTTGCCGATGCAATGGTTCGAGGTCGCGCAGGCGGACGAGATCGAGTAGTTCACGCCCTTGATCTTGAACCAGGTCGCGAGGGTGGCGGACGCGGTCGAGGACATCGCCTTGGGGACCGCGAAGGGCCCGATGCGCTTGGGACCCTTGTCCTGGGTGATCGCCGCAGCCTCGACGACGACGCGCGTCGAGGGGCCGCCCGAGCCCATGATGATGCCGGTGCGCTCGTTGGAGACATCGTGGGGCTCGAGCCCGGAATCGGCGATCGCCTCGTCCATGGCGACATGGTTCCAGCCCGTGCCGCGGGCGTGGAAGCGCATGGCGCGCCGATCGACCTTCTCCTCGGGCACGACGCGGGGCGCGCCGTGCACGCGGCAGCGGAAGTTCCGCTGGGCGTAATCCTCGGCGAAGACGATGCCCGAGCGCCCCTGGCGCAGGCTCTCCAGGACCTCGGGGACATTGTCCCCGATCGAGGAGACGATGCCCATCCCCGTGACGACGACGCGCCTCATTCGCTGATACCTCCCTGTCCGGCCCACGCTCGCGCCTTCTCGGCGACGCGGCGGGCTCAGCCGCCCGCGGCTTCGGCCTGGAACAGGCCGACCCGCAGGTCCTTCGCCTCGTAGATGCGCCGGCCGTCCGCCTCGAGGAAGCCGTCGGCGATGCCGAGAACGAGCTTCGAGCGGAACACGCGCTTCAGGTCGACGCCGTAGACCACCTTGCTCACGCTCGGCAAGACCTGGTCGGAGAACTTCACCTCGCCGACGCCCAGCGCCCGGCCGCGGCCGTGGGCGCCGAGCCAGCCGAGATGGAAGCCGCACAGCTGCCAGAGCGCATCGACGCCCAGGCAGCCGGGCATGACGGGATCGCCCTTGAAGTGGCAGGCGAAGAACCAGAGGTCCGGCCGCACGTCGAGCTCGGCGCGCACATGGCCCTTGCCGTAGGCGCCGCCGTCTTCGCCGATGGAGGTGATGCGGTCGAACATCAGCATCGGCGGCAGCGGAAGCTGGGCGTTACCGGGGCCGAACAGCTCGCCGCGTCCGCAGGCGAGCAGCTCCTCGTAGGAGTATTCGGTCTTTCTGGCGAGCGGCTGGCTCATGTCTTGCTGCCGGTCCTCTACTGATCAAACGAATCCGGGTCCGTCCGCGGTCCGCCCCGCGGCCGGGGTGGGCTCTGGTAGCACACGTTCCGAGCCGCGCGAAAGCGCGGATCGGCTCCCGGGCGGCGAGCGAGCCGGTCCGAAGGCGCGGCGTCGCAACCTAAGATCGAATTATGCACCCGCGTCGCGTCGTCCCGGCGAGGCGCTTCCGTGCTTCACCGGGTTGCGGCCGCGCCGCGCAAACCCTACAAAGGACAAAACGAGCGCCCCGCGCGGGCGTTCCGGCTGTTCACCCGAACGAGGCGTCACGGCTCCACCATGGATCACAGCGCTCCTCCCGCTCCCCCTGCCGCTCCCTTCGCCGGAGCGCAGGCCGGGCGTCCCGGCTGCCCGCTCTCGAACCTGCGCGACAAGCTGCGCCGGGTGGGGCTGCGGCCGACACGCCAGCGGGTTTCCCTCGGCTGGCTGCTGTTCGGCAAGGGCGACCGCCACATCACCGCGGAAATGCTCTACGACGAGGCCATGCGCGCGCGTGTGCCCGTGTCGCTGGCGACCGTGTACAACACGCTCCACCAGTTCACCGAGGCCGGGCTCCTGCGCCAGCTCGCGGTGGACGGCTCGAAGGCCTATTTCGACACGAACCCCACCGAGCACCATCACTTCTTCGTCGAGGGCGAGGAGGAGCTGATGGACGTGCCGGCCCAGGGCGTCACCGTCATGGACCTGCCCCAGCCGCCGGAAGGCTTCGAGGTCGCACGCGTGGACGTCGTCGTGCGCCTGCGTCGCAAGGACGCACACAAGCGCGCCTGACGCGGTTCGCCCGTGCCATGCGCGTGACAACCCCGGCTCGCCTCGCGAGCCGGGGTTGTCGTTTCTGCGAAACGGCGTCCCCCTGATCGCAGGCGATGCGGCGGGGGCGACCCGCGGTCGAGAACGGCTCCGATCGCCGTCCTTCCACGCCCGAGCGGCGCTTGCAGACAATCGCATCGTCACGCCCCGCCCGGCACGCTAGTGTCCCGCCCGGCATGCGAAACAGGACGTGAGCGGGGCTTTGCAGGATCTCGGGACATACGACTACGTCGTCGTCGGCGCCGGCTCGGCCGGCTGCGTCGTCGCGAACCGGCTCTCACGCGACCCGTCGGTGCGCGTGCTGCTGCTGGAGGCGGGGGGCAAGGACGACTGGATCTGGTTCCACATCCCCGTCGGCTACCTCTACGCCATCGGCAACCCGCGGGCGGACTGGATGCTGCGGACCGAGCCCGTACCGGGGCTCAACGGCCGCGCGCTGGCCTATCCCCGCGGCAGGGTGATCGGCGGCTCCTCCGCCATCAACGCGATGATCTACATGCGCGGCCAGGCGCAGGACTACGACGGCTGGCGCCAGCTCGGGCTCGAGGGCTGGGGCTGGGAGGACGTGCGGCCGATCTTCCGGCAGCACCAGGACCATGCCCGGCCCGACGAGCACCACGCCGCGGGCGGGGAATGGCGCGTCGACTATCCGCGGGTGCGCTGGGCGCTGCTCGACGCCGTGATCGAGGCCTGCGTCGCCGCCGGCATCCCGGCGACCGACGACTTCAACCGCGGCGACAATTCCGGGGTGGGCTACTTCCAGGTCAACCAGAAGGGCGGCCGGCGCTGGTCGACGGCGCGCGGCTTCCTCAAGCCGGCCCTGTCGCGGCCGAACCTGCGGCTCGAGACCGGGGTCACGGTCGAGCGCGTGACGATCGAGGGCGGGCGCGCCACGGGCGTCGTGCTGTCGCGCGGCGGCGAGCGGCTGACGGCGCGCGCCGCCGGCGAGGTCGTGCTCTGCGCCGGGGCGGTGAAGTCCCCGCAGATCCTGGAGCTCTCCGGCATCGGCGACGGCGCCCGGCTGCAGGCGCTCGGGATCGAGCCCCTCCGGCATCTGCCCGGCGTGGGCGAGAACCTCCAGGACCATCTTCAGCTGCGGCCGATCTACCGGGTCGCGGGCGTGCGCACGCTGAACGAGGACTATCGCAAGCTCTGGCGGCGGGCCTGGATGGGCCTCGAGTACGCGCTGTTCCGGCGCGGCCCGCTGACCATGGCGCCCTCCCAGCTCGGCGCCTTCGCCCGGTCGTCGCCGGACTACGAGACGCCCAACCTGCAATTCCACTTCCAGCCGCTGTCGCTCGAGAAGTTCGGCGACGCGCCCCATCCCTTCCCCGCCTTCACGGCGAGCGTCTGCAACCTGCGCCCGTCGAGCCGTGGATCGGTCCACGCCGCGAGCCCGGACCCGCACGCTCCGCCCGCGATCCAGCCGAACTACCTGGACACCGACGAGGATCGCCGCGTGGCGGCCGATTCGATCCGCCTCGCCCGGCGGATCGTCGCCCAGGAGCCGCTCGCGCGCTTTCGCCCGATGGAACACGCGCCCGGTCCCGAGATCGAGGGCGAGGAGGCGCTGGCGAAGGCCGCCGGCGAGGTCGGCACGACGATCTTCCATCCCGTCGGCACCGCGCGGATGGGGGCGGACTCCGACCCGGCCGCGGTGCTCGATGCGCGGCTGTCCGTGCGCGGCGTCGCGGGCCTGCGCGTCGTCGACGCCTCGGCCATGCCGCGGATCACGTCGGGCAACACCAACTCGCCGACCATCATGATCGCCGAGAAGGCCTGCGCCATGATGCTCGAGGCGCGCCGCGGCTGAGGCGCGGCGCCGGCGTCAGAACTTCACGCCGGCCGCGCCGCGCCAGGTGTTGATGCTGGTCTCGATCCCGCCCACGTCGGGGAAGAAGACGTATTGCCATTCGCCGCGCAGGAAGACGTTCTGCGTGAGGGCAACGTCGACGCCCGCTCCCGCCGCGAGGCCGAGCGCGATGCCGGAACTGGTTCCGCCCAGCTGCCCGCTGTCGAAGGGGATGCTCTCGATGATGTTGCCGGCGCCGTCGCGGCGTTCCTGCCGCCCGGAAACGCGGGCGGAGTTCGTCAGCTCGTACTGGGTCAGCGCCAGGCCGCCGGTGACGAAGGGCAGGAACGCGCCGAGCGTGTACCCGGCGCGGGCACGCAGCGTCGCCCAGTTCTAGAGCTTCGCCGAGACCGACCCCGTCGCGGTGACGAAGTTGGTGTATCCGTTCGAGGTGGTCTGGAAGCGCGACAGGGTGTCCGAGCCGGCGCTGCGCAGCGTGCCGAAGGTGGCGTCCATCTCGACGCCCAGGATGGCTTCCGAGAATTGGAAGTTGTATCCCGCGAGAACGCCGAAGCTCGTATCGCTGGCGCCGCCGGTGTTCGGGTTCAGCCAGCTCGAAACCTGCATCTCCGTCTCGATCTGGGTGCGGCGCATCGCGTTGCCGACGAGCTCGCTCAGGGTCCCGGACGCGTTCAGGCTGCCGTTCGACTGCCCGCCGAAGCCGGCGAAGTAGCCGCCCTGCCAGGAGACCACCGGCTCTAGGCCGCCGGCGCCGTAGCCGCCGCGCAGCGGACCGAGGTCGACGGCGAAGGCGCTGGTGGTGACGAGGCCCGCGACGAGCGCGGCGGAGGCGGTAGTC
The DNA here is from genome assembly GCA_051117315.1 of Salinarimonas sp. Lineage (GTDB taxonomy): Bacteria > Pseudomonadota > Alphaproteobacteria > Rhizobiales > Beijerinckiaceae > Salinarimonas. The sequence goes on from JBNPEA010000150.1 coordinate 17,783, forward strand.
AGGGGACGCATGCGGCGGGTCCTCTCTGGAAGCATGGTCGTCGTCATCTGTCGCGAGGGAGAGACCCGCGCTCAGAACGAGCGCGAGATCGGGCGGGCGGAGCCGCCGTCGCCGAAGCGCCAGCGCACGCCCACCCGCGCCTCGTGCGCATCGAGCGAGCCAGTCTCGATCAGGGTTCCCCCGGTCGTGGTGAGCGCGGCCTCGCCGAGGGCGACGTAGCGATAGCCGAGATCGAGCGAGAGGCTGCGGCCGAGATCGACGGCGACGCCCGCCATCAGCGCCCAGGCGAAGCCGCCTTTGGTCGCCTCGGGCGTGAGCGCACCCGAGGCGAGCCCCACCCCGCCGATCGCGCACGGCGCCGTGCAGCCGCTCACCGTGTAGTCGGCGAAGCGGTTCCAGGCATAGCCGAGGCCGGCGCCGACATAGGGGGTGAACCCGTGCCAGGTGCCGAGGTCGAGATAGGCGTTCGCCAGCGCGGTGGTGGAGGAGAGGTCCGCCACGCCGCGAGCACCGCCGTTCGGGACGCCGGCGAACAGCGTCGCCTCGTTCGCGAAGCGATGGTCCACCGTCAGGTCGGCGCGCAGCCACGAATTGAAGCGATAGCCGGCGCCGAGCCCCGCGACCGGCGCGGCGTCGAGCGCCTCGCCGACGAGCGGGACGGAGGCGCCGCCGGCGCGGGCGGTCGCCTCCGGGTCGCGATAGGCGGCGTAGCCGATGTCGCCACGCAGGTACCACCCCGCCCCGACCGGAGCGGCCGCGACGGGGCCGTCCAGCGCCGGCAGCGGCGGCAGGATGTCGGCCGCGCGCGCGGGGGCCGCCGCGAAGGCCGGCAGGAGACCCGCGGCGACGGCCGCGAGCAGGGGGAGGGGGATGCGGGACCGGTGCATGACGGCGGCTCCTCGTGGCGGCGCGACGGGATCAGAAGCTGCGGCTGATCGGGGCGGCGTAGACCGCCGCCGGGGCCTGCAGGTTCAAGTGCATGCCGACCTTGAGGTCGTTGAGGTGTAGGTTCTCGAACTCCCAGCCGGTGGTGAGCCCGCTCGGGCCGTTGAAGGGGGTGGTCTCGCCGGTTTCGCCGGCGCCGAGGGCGAGGTAGCGGTAGCCCAGCTCGAGCGTCAGGTTCGGCGAGACCTCGTAGCCGAGGCCGGCGTAGAGGGCCCAGGCGAAGTTCGTCGTCGACTTCTCGCCCGCGCGTGTGAGGGCGGGGCGGGTCACGTCGACGTCGCGGAAGCCGTCGATCGTCACGCGCGCGAAGCCGACGCCGGCGCCGACGAAGGGCGTCACGCCGTACCAGGTGCCGAGGTCGAGATAGCCGTTGACGAGGCCGACCCACTCCGACTTCTCGGCGTAGAACTCGTTGGTGCGCCAGCCACCGTCGAAGTAGCGGTCGAGGCCGTTGTAGCGCGACGTGCCGCGATACTCGCCGGTGATGTCCGCGCGCAGCCAGCTGTTGAACCTGTAGCCGGCGCCGATGCCGACGAAGGGCGCCGAGTCGAAGCCGGAGTGGATCCATTCGAGCTGCTGCGGCGGGAAGGCCGCGTCGAGGCGCGGGTTCTCCGGCTCGTCGGACTGCTGGCTCGACATGCCGATGTCGCCGCGCAGGTACCAGCCGCCGAAGGCCTCGACGGCGACCGGGACCGGTGCGGGCGGCAGGGTGGGAAGGTCGGCGGCGTTTGCGGTCGTCGCGATGGCGCCGCCGATGGCGGCGAGGGCGACCACGAGGGCCGGCTCGAGGCGAATCATGGCGTGTTGTCCCCGTTCTCGTCGCGGCGGGCGAACGGCCCGCGGCTCTCACGAGAAGGGACGATTGCAGACTTTCCTTAATCGCGACTTAACCTTAAGAGTTAGGGTTAAGACCGTGTCACCGGCCATGCCGAACGGTCACCGCCCGGCATGGCCTCGCCCGCTCAGGCCGCCGCGCGGGTCACCGCCAGCGCGACCTCGTCCACCACCTCGAGGACGAGGCTGCGATCGTCTCCCTCGGCCATGACGCGAATCACCGGCTCGGTACCCGAGGGGCGGATGACGAGGCGTCCCGCAGTGCCGAGGCGCGAGCGCGCCGCCTCGATGGCGGAGGCGACGGCGACGTCCTCCAGCGGGCGTCCGCCGGCATAGCGCACGTTCTTGAGGATCTGCGGCACCGGCTCGAAGCAATGGCAGACGTCCGAGACCGGCCGCTCGGAGCGCTTGACCACCGCGAGCAGCTGCAGCGCCGCGAGCAGCCCGTCCCCCGTCGTCGCGTAGTCGGAGAGGATGACGTGGCCCGACTGTTCGCCGCCGAGGTTGTAGCCGCCCTCGCGCATGCGCTCGAGCACGTAGCGATCGCCGACCGCGGTGCGCTCGAGCCCGATGCCGACGCCCTCGAGGTAGCGCTCGAGCCCGAGATTGGACATCACCGTGGCCACGATTCCCGGGCGGGCCAGGCGCCCGTCCTCGTGCCAGCTGCGCGCGATCGCCGCCATCAGCTGGTCGCCGTCGACGACGCGGCCCTTCTCGTCCACGATGATCACCCGGTCGGCGTCGCCGTCGAGCGCGATGCCGACGTCGGCGCGCAGCTCGCGCACCTTGCCGACGAGGGCCTCGGGCGCGGTGGAGCCGACGTCGCGGTTGATGTTGAAGCCGTTGGGCTCGACCCCGATGGCGATGACCTCGGCGCCGAGCTCCCACAGCGCCTCCGGCGCGACGCGGTAGGCGGCGCCGTTGGCGCAGTCGAGCACGACGCGCAGGCCCTCGAGATCGAGCAGCCGCGGCAGCGTGCGCTTGGCGAACTCGATGTAGCGGGCGTGCACGCCCTCGACGCGCTTGGCGCGCCCGAGCCCGGCGGAGGGCGCCAGCCGGCGGGCGATGTCGCCGTCGATCAGCGCCTCGATCTCGCGCTCGACGCCGTCGGAGAGCTTGTAGCCGTCCGGTCCGAACAGCTTGATGCCGTTGTCCTCGAAGGGGTTGTGCGAGGCCGAGATCATCACGCCGAGATCCGCGCGCATGGAGCGCGTGAGCATCGCGACCGCGGGCGTCGGCATCGGGCCGAGCAGCAGCGTGTCCATGCCCACCGAGGTGAAGCCGGCGACGAGCGCGTTCTCGATCATGTAGCCGGACAGGCGGGTGTCCTTGCCGATGACGACGCGGTGGCGGTGGTCGCCGCGGCGGAAGGCGAGGCCGGCGGCCTGCCCGACCCGCAGGGCGAGCTCGGGCGTGATGACGGCGTTGGCACGGCCGCGGATGCCGTCGGTTCCGAAATGCTTGCGCAAGGGGCGTGCTCCGAGGTCGATCGAGCGGCGCGGCGGCCACCCGGGGATGGTTCAGAACACCCGCCGTCCGCGCGCCGTCAAGCACAGCCTCGCACGAGACCCCTTCACATTCGGTAAGCGATTGTTACGGCGGGCCTTCCCGGCAGCGTGACGGCCGCTCGGCGGGCCCCGCCGCGGCGGGGCCCGCCGGATGCTGGCGGCACTTGCATGGACATGTCATAACGGCGCGCCCGCCTCGCTCCCGCTGGAGGCGCGCGCCGACCGCAGAGGATGCTTCCGTCCGTGACCTCGCAGCCGAGCCGCCTGCCGCACACGGCCGGCCCGCTCTACGACAGGGTGAAGCGCTGGATCCTCGGGCGCATCGCGCGCGGCGAGTGGCGCGCGGAGGCGCGCCTGCCGTCAGAGCACGACCTCGTCGCCGAGCTCGGCGTCTCGCGCATGACCGTGCACCGGGCCTTGCGCGAGCTCACGAACGCGGGCGTTCTCACGCGCATCCAGGGGGTGGGCACCTTCGTCGCCCCGCCGCAGATTCACGCGGCGGCGATGGAGGTGCGCGACATCGCCGCCGAGATCCGCGCCCGCGGGCACGTCCACGCCGCCGAGGTCGTCACGCTGGAGGCGGCGCCGCCGCCCGACGACGTGCGCGAGCGCTTCGGTCCCGGCGCCTACGCGCGGCTCTACCACTCCGTCGTCGTGCACGCCGAGAACGGCGTGCCGGTGCAGGTGGAGGAGCGCTGGGTCGACCCCGGGCTGGCGCCGGCCTATCTCGCGCAGGACTTCACGCGCACGACGGCGCACGCCTTCCTCCAGGCCTGCGCGCCGCTTACCGAGGTGGAGCACGTGATCAGCGCGGCGCGCGCCGACGCCGCCACCGCCGCCCATCTCGCCCTGCGCACGGGAGACCCCGTGCTGCTGCTGCGCTGCCGCACCTGGTTCGGCGCCACGGTCGCGAGCGTCGCCCGCCTGACCTATCCCGGAGAGCGCTACGCCCTGGTGGACCGGCGGGTGCCCGGCCGGGCGGGATAGGGGCGAGGGCGGCGGCCGGATGCGCGATCCCGCGCGCGATCGGGCGCGAGATCGGGCGCGCGATCCCTCTTGCCGGCCTCCCGCCTTTGAGCTACCAACGCACCACGGCAGGCGCCCGTAGCTCAGCTGGATAGAGCGTTGGATTCCGATTCCAAAGGTCACAGGTTCGAATCCTGTCGGGCGCGCCATTCGACCTCGGGATCGGCACGTCGAAGACGCGCACGGCCGAAGGCCTGCGGCGGGCAGGATGCAGCCTCGGCCCGGTGCCGAGGATGAACCGCCCGTCGAGTGTCGGCGCCGCTCTCGCGCGGCCTCTGCGCCTCCGCTTGACAGCGCCGCCACCCGCCTCCTTAAGCTCCCGGCCGTCCCATCCGCCCGGAGGCCGCCCGTGACCGCTCTCGCCGATCTCTCCACCGACGCCCTGCAGGGGCTCGCGGCCGACGTCGCCCGGGCGGTCGAGGCCTTCCGCGCCAAGGGCCTGAAGCTCGACATGACGCGCGGCAAGCCCGCCCCGGAGCAGCTCGACCTCGCCAACGCCATGCTCGCGCTGCCGGGCAACGGCGACTTCCACACGGAGGCGGGCGAGGACGCGCGCAATTACGGCGGGCTCCAGGGCATCGCCGAGGCCCGGCGGCTGTTCGCCGGCATGGTCGGCGCGCCGCCGGAGCAGGTGGTCGTGGGCGAGAACGCCTCGCTCGCGATGATGCACGACTGCCTCGTCTGGGCGCTTCTGCACGGCGTGCCCGGGGGCAACGGCCCCTGGGCGCGCGAGCCCGGCACGATCGCCTTCCTGTGCCCGGTGCCGGGCTACGACCGGCACTTCGCCATCACCGAGGGCTACGGCGTGCGCATGATCCCCGTGCCGCTCACAGGCGAGGGGCCCGACGTCGACGCCGTGGCGCGTGCGGTGGCGGATCCCGCGGTCAAGGGCATGTGGTGCGTGCCCAAGTACTCCAACCCCACCGGCGAGACGTACGCGCCGCGGGTGGTGGAGGCGCTGGCGCGGATGGAGACGGCGGCGCCCGACTTCCGGCTGTTCTGGGACAACGCCTACGCCGTCCACGACCTCGTGGAGGAGGGCGATACGCTCGCGAACGTGCTCGACGCCTGCGCGGCGGCGGGCAACCCGGACCGCGCCTTCGTCTTCGCCTCGACCTCGAAGGTGACCTTCGCCGGCGCCGGCCTGTCGTTCTTCGGCGCGTCGTCGGCGAACGTCGCCTGGTACCTCGCCAAGGCGGGGCTGCGCACGATCGGGCCCAACAAGCTCAACCAGCTGCGCCACGTCCGCTTCTTCGGCGACGAGGCCGGGCTCCATGCGCACATGGCGCGGCATCGCGCGCTGCTGGCGCCGAAGTTCGAGGCCGTCGAGGCGGCACTCGAGGCGCGGCTCGCCGGCACCGGCGCGGCGCGCTGGGCGCGGCCGCGGGGCGGCTACTTCGTCTCGGTGGACGTCCGGGCGGGCACGGCGAGGCGGGTGGTGGCGATCGCCAAGGCGCTGGGAATCGCCATGACCCCGGCCGGGTCGACCTGGCCCGGCGGCGCCGACCCGCACGACGCGAACCTGCGCATCGCCCCGAGCTTCCCGTCGCTCGCCGACGTGCGCACCGCCGCCGAGGGCGTGGCGCTCGCCATCCTCGCCGCCGCGGTGGAGGCCGAGCAGCAGGCCCGCGGGGAGGGGACGGCGCCGGCCTGAGGCGATACCCCGGCCATATTTTGGCCGCCCGCGGCGGCTGTGCTATCGAGTGTCCTTCCCCCGCGTCGATCGGTTCAGCGACTCATGCCCTTCCCGAACGCCTTCCGTGCGTGTTCCTTCCGTGCGGGCGCCGTCGCGCTCGCCTTCGTCCTGCTCGCCCCCGCGGCCCTCGTCGTCGGCGGCACGCCTGCGCGTGCCCAGAGCGCGACGGATATCGTCGTGCGCCTCAACCAGCTCGAGGAGGAGGTGCGCCGCCTCTCCGGCCAGGTCGAGGAGCTGACCTTCCAGAACCGGCAGCTGCGCGAGCAGCTGCAGCGCTTCCAGGAGGACGTCGACTTCCGTTTCCAGGAGATGGGCGGCCCGGACTCCACGCTGCCGCCGCCCGCCGCCGCGCCCTCGCCCGGGCAGCAGCGGTCGGACGTGTTCGACCCCGGCACCAGCCCGGCGGCGCCGGGCGCCCCGCAGCCGCTGGGCACGACGACGCCGTCGAGCCCGCTCGGCGCCGCCGACGCGCCGCCGCCGGAGGGCGGTGGCGCGCCCCTCGACATCGCGGCGATCCTGCGCGGCGAGGCGCCGCTGCCGTCGGTGGACCGCCCCGGCCCGTCGATCGCCGCCACCGGCTCGGAGGATCCGCGCTTCGACTACGATTCGGCCTACGCCTACCTGCTGCAGCGTCAGTACGAGCGCGCCGAGATGGGCTTCCGGCAGTATCTGCAGTCCCACCCGCGCGACGCGCTGGTGCCGGACGCGACGTTCTGGCTCGGCGAGACCTATGCCCAGCGCGGCCGCCATCGCGAGGCGGCGGAGCAGTTCCTCAAGGTCTCGACCGAGCACGCCTCGTCGCCCAAGGCGCCCGACGCGATGCTCAAGCTCGGCACCTCGCTGATCGAGCTGGGCGCCCGCGAGCAGGCCTGCGCCACCTTCGCCGAGCTGACGCGCCGCTACGACGGTGCCTCGATGCCGGTGCGCGAGGCCGTCGAGCGCGAGCGCCGCCGCGCCGCCTGCGGCTGAGACGCGACAGCGCGCGCCCCGCCATGGCCGCGCCCCAGCCTCACCGCGACGCCGATCCGGTCTCCGAAGCGGAGGCCCGCGCGCGCCTCGAACCCCTTCTCCGAGAATTCCACGACACGGGTCTCGTCCTCGCCGTCTCCGGCGGACCCGACTCGGTCGCGCTGATGCGGCTGTGCGCGCCGCTCGCCCGCGAGGCCGGCACGCCCGCCTGCGTCGCCACCGTCGACCACGCGCTGCGGCCCGGCTCGGCCCAGGAGACGGAGACCGTCGCGCTGTGGGCGGCGCAAGCCCGGCTCGCGCATCGCCGCCTCGCCTGGGCCGGGCCGAAGCCCGAGAGCGGCGTGCAGGAGGCCGCTCGCGCCGCGCGCTACCGTCTGCTGGCGCAGGCCGCTCGCGAGGTGGGCGCGGGGGCGCTCGTCACCGCGCATCATCGCGACGATCAGGCCGAGACGGTGCTGATGCGGCTCGCCGCCGGATCGGGCGTGGGCGGGCTCGCGGGCATGCGCCCGCGCGCGACGATCGACGGCCTCGCCCTCGCGCGCCCCCTCCTCGACCTGCCGAAGGACCGACTCGTCGCGACCTGTCTCGCGCGGGGCTGGCCGTACCTCGAGGACCCGTCGAACGCGGCGCCCCGCTTCGCCCGGGCGAGGCTGCGCCGCGTCGCGCCGCTGCTCGCGGGGGAGGGGCTCGACGCCATCCGCCTCGCGCGCCTCGCAGCGCGGGCCGCGCGGGCGGACGCCGCGCTCGAGGCCGGCGCCGAGGCCGCGTTCGCACGGCTCGTGCGTGGCGACGCGCCGCTGGCGCTCGACGCGGCCGGGCTCGCGGCAGAGCCCGAGGAGATCGCGCTGCGGGTCCTGGCGCGCGGCGTGCGGCGGGTGGGCGGGAGCGCCGGCTACGAGCGCCTGTCGCGGCTCGAGGGACTGTGGGCGCGGCTCGCGCCGGCGATCGCGGCGGGGCGGCCGTTCCGCGGCACGCTCGGCGGCGCCCTCGTCGGCCATGCGGACGGCCTCGTCACCATCGCGCCGGAGCCGCCGCGGCGCGCGGGGTGATGCGCCGATCCGGCGGCGCGGGGCGCTTTGCGCCGGGCGGGGAGGATGCTAGAGCCTCGCTCATGCTCGAAGGCCTGCACCCCAACCGCCCCACCCACGTCATGCGCCTCGCCACCAGCGAGCGCGCCGCCCGCGCCACGACGGACATCATCGGCGAGATGTTCGACCCTGCCGAGACGGCGGTCGCCGCCTTCGAGGCGGAGGACGGTCGGACCTGGCTGCTGGAGGCCTACTTCGCCTCGCCGCCGGACGAGGACGCCGTGCGCGCCATGATCCGCCCCGTGATCGGGGACGAGGCGGAGCGGGCGACGTTCGAGGCGATCGCGCAGAAGGACTGGGTGGCGGCCTCCCTGGAGGGGCTCAAGCCCGTGCGGGCGGGGCGCTTCCTGGTGCACGGGTCGCACGATCGCCACACGCGCGCGCCGAACGATCTCGCCATCGAGATCGAGGCGGCGCTCGCCTTCGGCACGGGGCACCACGGCACGACGCGCGGCTGCCTGCTGGCGCTGGTCGACGAGCTGAAGCGCCGGCGCCCGATCCACGTCCTCGACGTCGGGACGGGCACGGGCATCCTCGCCTTCGCCGCGGCGAAGGCGATCCGGCGGCGGGTGGTGGCGGGGGATATCGATCCGGTGGCGATCGCGGTGGCGCGGGACAACGCGCGGGCGAACGGCGTCGCGCCCTGGCTCGACCTCTATGTCGGGCCGGGAATCCGCGCGCCGCAGGCGGCACGCACGCGCCGTTTCGATCTCGTCTTCGCCAACATCCTGGCGAAGCCGCTCAAGCGCCTGGCGCCGGATCTCGCGCGGGTGGTGGCGCCCGGGGGCACGCTGGTGCTCTCCGGCCTGCTCGCCCAGGACGTGCCGGGCGTGCTCTCGGCCTATCGCGCGCAGGGCTTCGCCCTGGCGCGGCGGCGGGATCTCGAGGGCTGGGCCGCGCTCACCCTCAGCCGGGGCGGCGCGGCGGCCCGGCCGATCGGGTCCTGATCAGCGCACGAAGGGCAGGCGGGCGTCGTCGGCGAGGCCGACCTCGCGCACGCCGTCGTTCTCCATGCGCGCCTCGAGATGCGGCGCGTACAGGCGCAGCTCGCGGCGGACGCGCTCCATCTGGGCGGCCTGCATGCGGTGCAGGATACGCGCGAAGAGACCCGGACGGGCGGTCTCGCGGGTCTCTGCGGTCTCGCGGGCGGTGCCGCCGAAGCTGTCGAGGGCATAGGCCATGGTAGGATCTCCGGATCGGGGTCTCGCCGCGGTTGGACGGCCGGACAACTCGTTCTGCTGCACCGCAATATGGGTCAGCATGACTGTCCTAGCTACGCCGTAGGCGCGGGGCCGGCCATGCGCACACCGCAGGTCTCACATATGAAACAGGCGAAGTATCCCGTTTTCTGCATGGTTCCTGGGCAGCCATGATGCATCCCGTTGCACGCGCGTGCGCTTGCGCGTACCCCTTCGCCATGAACCGCTTCCAGACCTTCGACGACCTCACCGATCCCGCCCGCACCGCCCCGCGGGTCGCGGCGCTGCGCGCCGAGCTCGCCCGGCGCGGCGTGCACGGCTTCGTCGTTCCCCGCTCGGACGAGCACCAGTCCGAGTACGTGCCGCCCAGCGCCGAGCGTCTCGCCTGGCTCACCGGATTCACCGGCTCCGCCGGCACCGCCGTGATCCTCGCCGATCGCGCCGCGCTGTTCGTCGACGGCCGATACACGCTGCAGGCGCCGGCGCAGACCGACACGGGCGTGATCGGCATCGTCGACAGCGGCGAGACGCTGCCGTCCAAGTGGATCGAGACGAACCTGCCCGAGGGCGCGGCGCTGGCCTATGACCCGTGGCTCCACACCGCGGACGCGGTGGCGCGGCTCGAGCGCGCGGCCAAGGCGGCGGGCGGGCGGCTCGTGCCGCTCTCGCCGAACCCGATCGACGCGATCTGGGAGGATCGCCCGGCCTCGCCGAAGGCGCCGGTGCGGCCGCATCCCGAGGCGCTCGCCGGCCTCGCGCGCGCCGACAAGCTGGCGCGGGTGCGCGAGGCGCTCGCCAAGGAAAAGCTCGACGCGCTCGTGATCTCCGACCCGCACGCGCTCGCCTGGCTGTTCAACCTGCGCGGCGGCGACGTCGCCCACACCCCGCTGCCGCTGGGCTACGCCCTCGTGCCGCGGGAGGGCCGGGCGACGCTCTTCCTCGACCCGGACAAGGTGACGAACGAGGCCGGCGACGCCGTCGGCGATCTCGCCGCCTTCCGCGCGCCCGATGCGTTGGCGCCGGCGCTCGAGGAGATCGCCGGGCGCGGCGGCCGCATCCGCCTCGACCGGGACACGGCGGCCCGCGCGCTGTCGGACGTGATCCGCGCGGCCGGCGCAGAGCCGGACGTCGGGGCGGACCCGATCGCGCGCATGAAGGCGGTCAAGACACAGGCCGAGATCGACGGCGCCCGCGCCGCGCACGTGCGCGACGGCGCGGCGATGGTGCGCTTCCTCGCCTGGTTCGAGGCCGAGGCGCCGGGCGGGCTCACCGAGATCGACGTGGTGGAGAAGCTCGAGGCCTGCCGGGTCGACACCGATGCGCTCGTCGACGTCTCCTTCCCCTCGATCGCGGGGGCGGGCCCCAACGGGGCGATCGTGCACTACCGCGTCAGCCGCGCCTCGAACCGGGCGCTGGCCACGGGCGAGCTGTTCCTGATCGACTCCGGCGCGCAGTACCGCGACGGCACGACCGACATCACCCGCACGCTCCCCGTGGGCGAGCCGACGGCGGAGATGCGCGCGCGCTACACGTTGGTGCTCAAGGGGCACCTCGCGGTCTCCCGCGCGGTGTTCCCCAAGGGGGCGATCGGCGCCCAGATCGACGGTCTCGCCCGTGCGCCGCTGTGGCGGGCGGGCCTCGATTTCGACCACGGCACCGGCCACGGCGTCGGCAGCTTCCTCTCGGTGCACGAGGGTCCGCAGCGCATCGCCAAGACCGGGACGACGCCGCTCGAGCCGGGCATGATCCTGTCGAACGAGCCGGGCTACTACAAGGCCGGCGCCTACGGCATCCGCATCGAGAACCTGATCCTGGTCGAGCCGCGGGAGATCCCGGGCGGCGAGCGCGAGATGCGCGGATTCGAGACGCTCACCCTCGCACCGTATGCGCGGGCGCTGATCGACCCCGCGCTGCTCGACGCCGGCGAGATCGCCTGGGTCGACGCCTATCACGCCCGGGTGGAGCGCACGCTCGCGCCACTGCTGGACGCAGCGACCACGGAGTGGCTCGCCCGCGCCTGTGCGCCGCTCGGCTGAAGGGGTTCGCGGGTGCGGGCGCGCGGGCGGCTTGCCGCCGCGCGCGGGCTCTGCTTGAACCGGAGCCCAGCCGGGAGCCCCGCATGACCGATCGTCCGACCTCCGACCATCCTGTTTCCAAGCGCAGCCTCGCCGTCCAGGCATTGGGGCACGTCGAGCCCGTGACCAGGGGCGTGGTGCCGCCGATCCACGTGGCCACGACCTACGTCCGCGATCCCGACAACGGCTATTCCTCCGGCTTCGTCTACGGCCGGCCGGACAACGCCACGGTGCGCGAGGCCGAAGGCGTGATCGCCATGCTGGAGGAGGCGGGCGCCGGGGCGATGCTGTTCGGATCGGGCATGGCGGCGGCCACCGCCGTGTTCCGCGCCCTCGATCCCGGGGACCACGTGGTGGCGCCGACGGTGATGTACTGGGCGCTGCGCAACTGGCTGCTGACCGAGGGGAGCCGCGCCGGCCTGCGGGTGACGCTCGTCGACACCACCGACCTCGCGGCGCTGCGCGCGGCGGTGCGCCCCGGCGAGACCCGGCTCGTCTGGATCGAGACGCCGGCGAACCCGCTCTGGACCATCACCGACATCGCCGCCGCCGCCGAGATCGCGCATGCGGCGGGGGCGCGGCTCGCGGTCGATTCGACCTGTGCCTCCCCCTACCACACCCGCCCCCTGACGCTCGGCGCCGACATCGTCATGCACGCGGCCACGAAGATCCTCAACGGCCATTCGGACGTGGTGGCGGGCGCGCTGGCGGGGCGCGCGGACGACGCGTTCTGGCAGCGGCTCGCCACGATCCGCAAGGGCGAGGGCGGCATCCTGGGGCCGTTCGAGGCCTATCTCCTGATGCGTGGCATGCGCACCTTCCACCTGCGCGCCGCCGCGCAGGCGGCCTCCGCCATGGCGCTGGCCGAGCGGCTCGCCGCGCATCCGCACGTCTCCGCCGTGCTCTATCCCGGCCTGCCGGGCCACCCCGGCCACGACCTCGCGCGGCGGCAGATGGAGAACGGCTTCGGCTTCATGCTCTCGATCCGGGTCGTGGGTGGTGAGCGGGCGGCGATCGCCGCGGCCGCCGCGGTGGCCTTGTGGACACGAGCGACGTCGCTCGGGGGCGTCGAGAGCCTGATCGAGCACCGCGCCTCGATCGAGGGGCCGGACACGCCCTGCCCGGCGGACCTGCTGCGGCTGTCGGTGGGCTGCGAGGATCCGGACGATCTCCATGCCGACCTGGATCGGGCGCTGCGGGCCGCGCACGGGTAGGGGCGGCGCCTCGCCGGACGAAAAAAGAGGCGGCTCGCGCCGCCTCTCCATCACTCGTTTGCCGACGAAACGGGCATCAGGGCCTGAGCGCGACGAGGCTCAGCTCCGGGCCCGGCAGGGCGAGCAGCGCGAGGACGGCGCTCAGCCCGACGGCTGCGAACACGAAGGACAGGCTCACGATCGGCATCAGGTCGCGGTTGGGCATTCTGAAGAAGTGCATGATCGGTCCCTCCATGAACGGCGGATGAACAACGCACACGATCTATTCAGGTTCCCGCTCTCATGCAAGTTCGGGTCCAATTCGGCGGACCCGCACATGATTCGTGCGCCGCTCGTCAATCGAACGCGCGGTCCGGCGAATGGCTCCCCCCGCTCGGATCGTATCCGAGCGCGGACGCAGCCGAGGCGAGCGGTTCCGGGACGGGTGCCTCGACCCGCACCGGCGGCTTCGTGCGCGACAGCGGCACGCTGATCCTCCAAGCGTGGAGATTGAGCGCCGAGCCCCGCGGCGCGCCTCCGTAGAGCGCGTCCCCGACGATGGGGAAGCCGGAAGCGGCGCAATGGACGCGCAGCTGGTGCGTGCGCCCGGTCACCGGCTCGAGCGCGACGAGCGCCCGCGTGCCGTCGGCGGCGCGGGCGAGGACGCGCAGACGCGTGCGCGCCTCCTGCCCGGCGGGATCGGCCTTCATGCGCCAGGGCACGTCCGGCGCGATCGGCGCGAGGCGCAGGTCGATCGTGCCGGCATCCGCCTGCGGCGCCGGGGTGACGAGGGCGAGGTAGGTCTTCCCGACGCGCCCGCTCGCGAACAGATCCGCGAGCTTTCGCAGCGCCTTGGGATGGCGGCCCAGCACGAGGCAGCCCGACGTGTCCCGGTCGAGCCGGTGGACCAGCTCGGGGCGCCACTTCAGCCCGAAGCGCAGCGCGTCGAGATGACGCGTGAGCGTCTCCCCGCCGCCGGGACCCGGATGGACCGGAAGGCCGGCAGGCTTGTCGAGGACGAGCATCAGGGCGTCGCGATACAGGATGCGCGACACTATCTCTTCGGATCTCATGCGAAATCCGCTAGAGCGGACCACGCGAAACGGCAAGCGACGAATGCGGGAGGCTGATCGCCGATGGCGGACGAGACCGAGAAACGCGGGTTCTTCTCGCGGATGTTCGGGCGCAAGGGGGAGGATGCGCGCGAGGAGGCTCGCGAGGAGGCGCCGCGCGAGGAGCCCCGCCGCGAGGCAGCGCCGGACGAGGCCGCCGCCGCGCGCGACGCCGCTCCGCCCGCGGCCTCGACCGTGACCGAGCCCTCGCCCGACGCCGAGGAGCACGTCCCCGCCGAGCTTTCCGGCGCCGACCTGCAGCCGATCGAGCCGGCCGACGACGCCGCCCGCGAGGCCGCGATCGCCGAGGAGCTCGACAAGCAGCCCGGCCCCGCGGGATCGCCCGCGCCGGAACAGATGCGGCTCGAGTCGCTGGCCGAGCCCGAGCCCGCTCCCATTCCCTTGCCCGCAACGGCCGCCGTGCCCAAGGTCTCCTGGTGGCGGCGCCTCACGCAGGGGCTGGCGCGCACCTCGTCCTCGATGGGCTCGGCGATCACGAGCCTGTTCACCAAGCGCAAGCTCGACGCCACCACGCTCGAGGATCTCGAGGACATCCTGATCCAGGCCGATCTCGGCGTTCCGGCGGCGACCCGCATCACCGAGGCGGTGGCCAAGGGCCGCTACGACAAGGAGATCGCCCCCGAGGAGGTCAAGCGCGTGCTGGCGGCGGAGGTCGAGCGCTCGCTCGAGCCGGTCGCGCGCCCGCTGGCGATCGACCGCGGCAAGAGCCCCTTCGTGATCCTCATGGTCGGCGTGAACGGGGCCGGCAAGACCACGACGATCGGCAAGCTCGCGTCCAAGTTCCGCGCCCAGAAGCTCTCCGTCACCATGGCGGCGGGGGACACGTTCCGCGCCGCAGCCATCGAGCAGCTCAAGGTCTGGGGCGAGCGCACGAACGCGCGCGTCGTCTCCCGCGAGCAGGGCGCAGATGCGGCCGGTCTCGCCTTCGACGCGCTCACCGAGGCGCGGCGGGAGGGCACCGACGTGCTCCTCGTCGACACCGCCGGGCGGCTGCAGAACAAGGCCGGGCTGATGTCCGAGCTCGAGAAGATCGTGCGCGTGATGAAGAAGGTCGACGACACCGCCCCGCACGCGGTGCTCCTCGTTCTGGACGCCACGGTCGGGCAGAATGCGCTCTCTCAGGTCGAGCTGTTCCAGAAGGCGGCCGGCGTCACCGGGCTCGTGATGACGAAGCTCGACGGCACGGCCCGTGGCGGCATCCTGGTGGCTTTGGCCGAGCGCTTCGGGCTGCCTGTGCACTTCATCGGCGTCGGCGAGGGCGTCGAGGATCTCGAGCCCTTCGCCGCGCGGGACTTCGCCCGGGCGATCGCCGGGCTGGAAGAGGCTTGAGACCCGGGACGAGCCGGGCGGACAGGAAAGGACGGGGGGTCGAATGAGCGCTCATCTCTACGAGGAGATCCGCAAGGGCATCGCGGATCCGAAACGGCTCTTCATCGAGACGCCGGCCGGACGGCGCATCACCTACGAGGACGCCTTCGCGGAGGCGGGGCGCTTCGCCAATGCGCTGCGGGCGCTCGGCGTGGGCGAGGGCGACCGTGTGGCCGTGCAGGTGGAGAAGAGCCCGGAGGTGATCCTGCTGCTGCTGGGCTGCCTGCGCGCCGGTGCGGTCTTCCTGCCGCTCAACACCGCCTACACCCCGGCCGAGCTCGCCTACTTCGTCGAGGACGCCGAGCCGGCGCTGTTCGTCTGCGACCCGGCCGCCCGCGAGGCGCTCGCGCCGCTCGCCGCCGCCCGCGGGGTGAAGGCGGTCGAGACGCTCGACGCGGCCGGCGGCGGCACGCTGCGCGATGCGGCCTCCGCCGCGCCCGTGGACTTCGCCGACGCGACGTGCGGGCCGGACGATCTCGCCGCGATCCTCTACACCTCGGGTACGACGGGGCGCTCCAAGGGCGCCATGCTCAGCCACGAGAACCTCGCCTCGAACGGGCGCACGCTGAAGAAGATCTGGCGCTTCGGGCCCGGCGACGTGCTGCTCCACGCCCTGCCGACCTTCCACACCCACGGCCTGTTCACGGCGACGAACACGATCCTGCTCGCCGGCGCCTCCATGCTCTTCCTGCCGCGGTTCGACGCGGACGAGGTCCTGCGGTTGATGCCGCGGGCGACCGCGATGATGGGCGTGCCGACCTTCTACGTGCGCCTCGTCCAGCATCCGGGGTTGACGCGGGAGACGACGGCGCACATGCGCCTGTTCGTCTCGGGCTCGGCGCCGCTGCTGGCCGAGACGCACGAGGCCTTCTCGGCGCGCACCGGCCACGCCATCCTCGAGCGCTACGGCATGACCGAGACCAACATGAACACGTCGAACCCCTACGACGGGGATCGCGTGCCCGGCACCGTGGGGATGCCGCTGCCGGGCGTCGACCTGCGCGTCGTCGATCCGGAGACCGGCGCGCGGCTGCCGGACGGCGAGATCGGCATGATCGAGGTGCGCGGGCCCAACGTCTTCAAGGGCTATTGGCGCAATCCCGAGAAGACGCAGGCCGAGTTCCGGGAGGACGGGTTCTTCGTCACCGGCGATCTCGGCAAGGTCGACGCGCGCGGCTACGTCCACATCGTCGGGCGCGGCAAGGACCTCGTCATCACCGGTGGCTACAACGTCTATCCCAAGGAGGTCGAGACCGAGATCGACGCGCTGCCCGGCGTGGTCGAGAGTGCGGTCTTCGGCGTGCCGCATCCCGATCTCGGCGAGGGCGTGACGGCGGTGGTCGTGACGAAGGCCGGCGCGGACGTGGACGAGGCGGGCGTGATCGCGGCGCTGGCCGGCAGGCTCGCGCGCTACAAGCAGCCCAAGCGCATCATCCTCGTGCCGGAGCTGCCGCGCAACACGATGGGCAAGGTGCAGAAGGCGGCGCTCAGGGAGCGCTACGCGGATCTGTACGGCGGGTAAGGCGCGGGCCACCGCCCCCCGGGGCGGTCGGCGAGCGCAGCGAGACGGGTGGGGGCGAGACGGCCGGTGGTGATCCTGCGCCGTTCGCCCCCTCCGGGCCGCTGCGCGGCCCACCTCCCCGAGGGGAGGTCACGGCCGCTCACGCGGCCTGGGGCGGTGGCGGCCGCTTACGCGGCCGTGGCCTCGAGCGTGCGCGGCGCCTTGTCGCCGGAGGCGATCGGGACGAGGCGCGGCTTCTTCGACTCGGGGATCTCGCGCACGAGGTCGATGTGCAGGAGCCCGTTCTCGAGGCTCGCACCCGTCACCTGCACGCCGTCGGCGAGCTGGAAGCGGCGCTCGAAGGCGCGCGCGGCGATGCCCTGGTGCAGGAACTGGGCCGGACGCTCGTCCTCGGCCTTCTTGCCGCGGACGGAGAGCGTGTGCTCCTTCACCTCGATGGCGAGGTCGTCCTCGGTGAAGCCGGCGACCGCCACGCTGATGCGGTAGGCGTTCTCGGCGCTGCGCTCGATGTTGTAGGGCGGGTAGCCCTGCGTGCCGTCGACGCCGGCGAGCTGGTCGAGCGTGGAGAACAGGCGGTCGAAGCCGACCGTGTTGCGATAGAGGGGGGAGAGATCGAAGTGACGCATGGCATATCCTCTCGCTGAAGCGACATGCAGGGTTTCGTCGTTCGGTCCGCCGCGGGGGCCGGACCGGGTCGATGCGCCGCCGTCTGGCCGGCACGATCACGAGATGGGAAGCGCGGGCGTGGCGCGCAAGAGGGCTCGCCGCCCGCGCGGTGCTCCTCACGCCGCCTGGACGGGCGGGCGCACCTCCGGCGGGATCGGGCAGGCGTAGGGCGTGCGGGCCATGCGTGCGGCGTGCGCGGCGGTGGCCTCGCGGCGCAGGCCCTCGTCGCGCAGCAGCAGGCGGGCGACGCCCGCCATCGCCTTGGCGGCGTGGGCCATGCCCTTGTGCGCCGCCGGCGCCTTGCCCTGCGCCGTCATCTGCCAGGTGTGCAGCGGCGTGCCGATGGCGCAGGTGGCGACGCGCGCCTGGACGGTCGGCACCGCCCAGCTGACGTCGCCGACGTCCGTCGAGCCCATCCCGCCGAGGAAGGGGCGCTCGAGCGGCAGCACGAAGTCGCACAGGGGCGCCTCGTTCTCCGCGTCCGTCACCAGCGCAGGGTCGCGGCCCATGTCGCGCCACGCGGCGGCGATGTCGCCGGGCGAGAGGGTGCGGCGGATCTCGGCGGCGAAGGCGCGGTCGGCGGCGTCGAAGGGCACCGGCCCGAGCCCGTCGAGCACCCGCTGCAACGCCTCATCCAGCGGCCGGTTGCCGACGAGGTTCGACACCGCCGAGTGGACCCGGCTCTCGACCCGGGTGCCTGTCATCAGCGCCGCGCCGTCGGCGATGGCGCGCACCCGCTCGACGAGATCGGCGAGGCCGGCGAGATCGCGCGCGCGGATCAGCTGGCGCACCGTGGCGCGCGCGGGCACCACGTTGGGCGCCGTGCCGCCGGCGTCGAGATAGGCGTAGTGGACGCGCGCCTCGTCGGGCATGTGCTCGCGCAGGTAGTTGACGCCGACGTTCATCAGCTCCACCGCGTCGAGCGCGCTGCGGCCGAGCTCGGGCGCGCCGGCGGCATGCGCCGCCTTGCCGTGGAAGGTGAAGTCGATGCGCGTGTTGGCGAGCGACCGCGCCGGGTCGACGCCGGTGTGCGAGTAGGGATGCCAGCTGACCGCCGCGTCGACGTCGGCGAACAGCCCGTCGCGGACCATGTAGGTCTTGGCCGCACCGCCCTCCTCGGCCGGGCAGCCGTAGTAGCGCACGCGGCCCGGGACGCCCTCGGCCTCCAGCCAGTCGCGCACGGCGGTGGCGGCGAGGATGGCGGCGGAGCCGAGCAGGTTGTGGCCGCAGCCGTGGCCGTGGCCGCCCTCCTCGACGGGGGCGTGCGCGGCCACGCCCGCCTGCTGGCTGAGCGCCGGCAGCGCGTCGTACTCGCCGAGGATCGCGATCACCGGCCCCCCCTCGCCCCACTCGCCGACGACGGCCGTGGGGATGCCGGCGACGTTCTCGGTGACGCGGAAGCCCTGGGCGCGCAGCATCGCCGTGTGCTCGGCCACCGCCCGGCGCTCGGTGTAGGCGATCTCGGGCGCGTCGAAGATGCGGTCGGCGAGGCCCTCGAAGTCCTCGCGCTTGGCATCCACGAGATCCCAGACCGGATCGATGTTGCGCGTGTCCATGCTCGCTCTCCTCGGGCGTTCGGGGTGTCGGGCGCTGTCGCCCGGGCATGCGAGCGGGTGTCGCGCGCGTCGCCACCGGTGGTCAAGCGTCACGCCCGCGAGGACGGTATCCGCGCCCGCCCACCGGCGCGGCTCCCGCCCCTCGGGGCGGGGACGGCGAGCAGAGCGAGCCAGGGGCGGGGTCCCGTACCGCCGACGCGTGCCATTTCGGCTCCGCCGAAGCGCGCCTGCCGGCGCACCCCCTCCGTCTCGTCGGCTTCGCCGCCGATCCACCTCCCCGATGGGGGAGGAGCCCGCGCCATCAGCGCAGATCGAAGCGGACGGGGACGGTGAGGGTGACGGCGCCCTCGGGCGGTGCCGGGGCGGGGGAGGCGCGGCGGACCATGGCGACAGCCGCCTCGTCGAGAGCGGATGCGCCGCTCGAACGGGCGACGCGGGCGCTCGTTACGGTTCCGCGCGCGTCGAGGGCGAAGGTGACGTGCACGACGCCCTCCTCGCGCCGGGCTCGCGCCGAGGCCGGGTAGCGCTTGTGCCGCTCGAGATGGGCGAGCAGGCGCGCCTGCCAGCGGGCGCGCTCCGCGGGACCCGCCGACGCGGCGCGGGCGGTCTCGGGTGCCGCGGCGCGCTGCCTTGCCTGCGCCGCACGGGGGGCGGCGCGTGCGGAATCGAAGGCGTCGCGTCCGGGGCTCGCCGCGGGCGGGGGCGCGGCGCGGGCGACGCGCGGGCGCGGCGGCGGGGGCAGGTCGGTGGGTCGCGCCGGCGGCAGGACGACCGGGGGAGCCGCCGCCTCGACCGTGGGTGCCGTGACGGGCGCGGGTTCCGGAGCCGGCTCGGGAACGGCCTCGGGGACCGGCTCGGGCGGCTGCTCGAGCGGGGCGGGCTCGTCCGGCACAGGCTCGTCCGGCACAGGCTCGTCCGGCACACGCTCGTCCGGCACAGGCTCCTCCAGGGGAAGCGCCGGCGCGGGTGCGGCGTCGCCGGCGAACGCCTCGGGCGCGGGCGGCTCCTCCTCGGCGGTCTCGACCAGCGGTGCGCCGGGCAGCGCCGCGACCTCGACGGCGAGGAATCCCTCCGGCGCCGCGGCGGGCTCCTGCGGCGGGACCTGCGGCAGCAGCGCGAGGCCGAGCGCCGCGTGCGCCGCCCCGGCGAGGCCCGCCGCGGCGAGCCAGGCGGCGAGCCGCACCGCACCCCGGCCGGCGCTCATGGCCGATCGGCCCCGACTCCATCGGCCGGGACCGTCTCCAGCCCGACCAGCGCGACGCGCAGGTAGCCGGCGGCGCGCAGGTCGTTCAGGAGGTCCATCAGCGCCCGATAGGGCAGGCCCTGGTCCGCGCGCAGGAAGATTCGCGTCTCGCGGTCGCCCGCGGTGGCGGCGTCGAGCGCCGCCGCGAGATCGGCGCGGGCGATCGCCGTCTCGCCGAGCGCGAGCGCGCTTTCGGCATCCAGCGTGAGCACGACGGGCTCGGTCGGCGCGGGCCGTGCCGCCGCGGTCGAGGCCGGGAGGTCCACCGGCACGGAGACGGTCGCGAGCGGCGCGGCGATCATGAAGACGATGAGGAGAACCAGGATCACGTCGATGAAGGGCGTGACGTTGATCTCGGCGAGCTCGTCCGCCGCGTCGTCGTCGCCGCCGTCCGGGCGCAGGGCGAAGGCCATCGGCGCGCTTCCTACTCCGCGGCGAGCCGTATGCCCGGCGCGTCGGCGCGGGCGGCGTCGAGATCGCGGCTGAGCTGCCGCGCGAGCCGGGCCGAGACGTCGCCGAGGAGGCCGCGATAGCCGGCGAGGCCGCGGGCGAAGAGATTGTAGAGGATCGCCGCCGGGATCGCCGCGACGAGGCCGATGCCGGTGGCGAGCAGCGCCTCGGCGATGCCCGGCGCGACCACGGCGAGGTTCGTGGTCTGCGTCGCCGCGATGCCGATGAAGGCGTTCATGATCCCCCACACGGTGCCGAACAGGCCGAGGAACGGCGCCGCCGAGGCGGTGATCGCGAGGAGCCCCGTCCCCGCCGAGAGACGGCGCGCAGCCGCCTTCTCGATCCGGCCGAGGCGGATCGCCGCGCGCTCGCGCACGCCCGCGGGGTCGCGGCGGGGACCCAGCGCCTCGCTCTCGCGCCACTCCTCGCCGAGCGCCCGCACCAGCGCGGCGGGGACGCCGCCCCGGCCCGCGAAGGCGCGCTGCGCCTCCTCCAGCGAGGTCGCGTCGTCGAGGAGCCGCAGCGCCCGGCCGGCGCGCACGCGCGCACCCGCCAGCTCGAGGCCCTTCACGAGCGCGATCGTCCAGACGAGGACGGAGGCCGCGACGAGGCCGAGCATCACCGCCTGCACCACGATGTCGGCGGCGAGGAACATCCCCCACGGCGAGAGATCGTGCGCGGCACCCTCCGCGAAGGGCGGAGCGAGCGGCGTCTCCACGGGTGCTTCCACGGGCGCGTCCACGGGGGTCATGGCAGGGCGAGCCGCTCGCGCAGGGACTCGAAGGCGGCGAGCTGGGCGGGCTCGAGCTCCCGGTCCGGCCCGCGCCGCACGAAGATCTTGAACATGGACGCGCCCGCCTCGTCGAAGAACTGCATCGAGCAGGAGCGCCGCCCGTGGAAGCGCCGGTCGACGAGGTAGATCGCCCGGCACGCGTCGGCGCGGATGTGCCCGCCGATGGGGCTGTCGCCGTGGATGTTGAACCACCCCCGGCCGATCGAGCCGGGCGGCAGGCGCCCGACCACCTCCAGCACGACGCTCGGCCCGTGCATCAGGAAGAGCACCTCGCCCCAGGTGGTCGCCGCCGCCCAGAACTCGCCGAAGCGCGCGCCCGGGACGAAGAGGCGCTCGCCCGCGGGGAGCGCCTCGACGACGGTGCGCAAGGGCGCGCCGTGGGCCCGCGCCACATCCTCCAGCACGCCGTCGGGCCTCTCCGCGAGGCTCGCACGGATCGCCGCGAGGAGTCCGGGGTCGACGGCGGCGGGCGCGCCCATCACGCCACCTTGACCGCCGACGGCGCTTCCTCGCCGAGCACGCTCTCGAAGCCCTCGAACTCGGGATGGCCGAGATAGAGCCCCTTGTTCTGCCCCGCGTTGCGGTGCGAATCGCGGAACTGCTCGGAGCGCGTCCAGGCCTCGAAGCTGCCGCGGTCGGTCCAGACGGTATGCGAGGCGTAGAGCGTGTGGTCCTCGCGCTCCGGACCCTTCAGCAGATGGAAGCCGACGAAGCCCGCCATCTCGTCGAGGCGCGTCTTGCGGCTCGACCAGACGGTCTCGAAATCGCCCTCTCGGCCCTTGGCGACCTTGAAGCGGTTCATGGCGACGAACATGGTCTGTCTCTCCTGTGATCGTTTCTCGGCTCACATCCCGAGCCGCGCCTGGAAGCCGACCTTGGCGACGAAGCCGGGGCTGTCCGCCCCGTCCCGGAAGCGCCGGTTGCGCACGTCGCCGACGTTCTCGAGCCGAACGTAGGCACGCGCGTCCGGCGTGATGTCGTACGAGCCGTAGAGGTCGACCAGCGTGTAGTCCTCGCTCTTCAGGGTCGCGGAGGCCGTGGGCAGCCGGTCCTGCGCGGCGACGAATGTGACGCGCCCGCCAAGCGTGAGCTTCTCGTCGAGGAAGCGCAACCCCGCGCCGAGCGCCAGCTGGTCCGGGTAGACCGAGGTCAGCGGCTCGTCGGTGACGCGGTTGTCGCCCCGCGTCGTCCCGCCCGAGACGCTCGCGAACCAACGCCGCGCGTCGTAGGTCAGGTCCAGCTCCGCGCCGGTGAGGCGGGCGCGGGAGATATTGTCGTAGCGGAAGGTCGCATCGGCGCAGGCGCCGGGGATCGGGGCGCCGCAGCGCGCGCCGGGATCGGAATAGATGCTCTCGATGAAGTCGTCGACGTCGGTGCGGAACACCGAGACCTTGCCGCGAAGGCGGTCGCCCTCGATGAACAGGTCGTCGAAGGACAGGTTGACGCCGGCCTCGAGGGTCCTGCCGACCTCCGGGCGCAGGTTCGGGTTCGGCCGGAACGAGAACGTGGCCGGGAAGGGGTGCACGCCCGTGATCAGCGTCTCGGTCACGGACGGCGCGCGGTAGCCCTCCGCATAGGTGCCGTAGACCTGCAGCCCCTCGATCGGCCGCAACCCGATCGTCAGCTTCGGCGAGACGCGGCTGCCGTCGGAGGAGACGGTGCCGCCGGACAGCTCGTAGGCGTCGAAGCGCGCCGCCCCGATCAGGTCGACCATGCCCCATGTCGCCTGGCTCTGCAGGAAGCCGCCCCACACCGTGCGCTCGCCCGAGGGCGTGAACAGGTCGGCGGAGCCCAGCGGATCGGTGACCGTCACCTCGTCGCGGAAGACGTCCCAGCCATAGGTGAGCGCGACGCCGACCGGGCCGGCGTCGAAGCGCGAGGTGTTGTGGATGTCCGCGCCGATCGTGTGGACCTCGAAGGAGCGCGCGCTCCCGAGCGCCGGTGCCGTGCCGGAGATCTGCCGCTGGTCGGTCTGCGTGCGCGTCGACCATGCGGAGACGTCGAGGTCGACGAAGCGGTTGGCCGGGTCGTCCCAGCCCCAGCGCGCGACGACGGTCTCCGTCGTGACCTCGTTGTCGCGCCGCGGCTCGCGGGCGGTGCCGAGCCCGTTGGCGAAGTCGAAGCGCTGGAGCTGGGCCGAGAGCTCGACGCGGTGGAAGGGCGCGGGATCGAGCACGACCTTGCCGATCCCGGAGACGATCTCCTGGCCGCTGTCGGCGACCCGCGTGCCGTCGCCGGTCTCGTAGTCGTCGGCGTCGCGCAGGCTCAGGCCCACGAGCGCGCCGAAGGCCTCCACGGGCCGCATCGCGGCGATGCCCGAGCCGAGGATGCCGGTCTGGCGCCCCATCAGGAAGGTCGTATCGAGCGTGAGCGAGAGTCGCTCGCCGGGGGCGAGGACGTCGTCGGGGTCGACGGTCTGGAACGAGACGACGCCGCCGATCGCGCCCGAGCCGTAGACGTTGGCGACGGGACCGCGGGTCACGTCGACGAGGCGCACGAAGGCGGGATCGAGGAAGAAGGCGCCGTTGGCGTTGTGCCCGGAGCGCTGGAAGTTCTGGCGCGCGCCGTCGACGGTCACCGCGACGCGCCCGAAGTCCTGCAGGCCGCGGATGTTGATCGCGGTGGCCGGGTCGTTGGCGTTCTCCTGGGTGGCGACGTTGGGCAGCGCGTTCAGCACCGTGCCGATGCGCTGCACCGCCCGCGTGCGGATCTCCTCGCGCGTCACCACGCTGGCGCCCGCCATGGCGTCGACGGCGCGGGTCTCGTCCTTCGTCGCCGTCACCGTCACCGCGTCGAGCAGGATGCCCTCCTGCGCCGCCGCCGCCCCCGCGCCGAGTGCCCCCGCGCCGAGTGCCCCCGCGCCGAGTGCCAGCGCGCCGAGCGATACCGCTCCCAAAAACAGCTTACGCATCGCCATCCATCCCTGAAGTGTCGCCGGTGTCGTCGATGGCTGGCGGGCCGGCGCGGGCGGTGTCGCGGCGCGGGCTGGCTGGCTGCGTTCGCGATTTCTCACGCGAACGCTTGACGTCGTCTATGCGAGCCGGCAGACATCGTCAATCCAAAACTTGAAGCAGTCTTCTTTTGACGAATTCGAAAGAGGAACGACTGAACGAAGACTCGAAAGGCTCGAGTAGATGAGTTCCAAGGAAGAGCCGGCTGCACCCGCGTCCGGATCCGCGTCCTCGCCCGCCGCGCCGCCGGTGGTCGACGTGCGCGCCCTCGTCGGCGGCGGGCGCGAGGCGATCATCCGCCACAACGGCGAGAGCTACCGCCTGCGCATCACCGCCGCCAACAAGCTGATCCTCACCAAATGAGCCCAGACGGGACCCGAACCATGCTCCGTATCCTCGTACCTCTCGCCGGCCTCCTCCTCGCGACACCGTTCCCCGCCGCCGCGGCGGAACGCCTCGTCGCCGCGGGCGGCGTCGTCACCGAGATCCTCTACGCGCTCGGTGTCGAGGATCGGATCGTCGGCGTCGACACCACGAGCGTGCATCCGCCCCGCGCGCTCGAGGAGCACCCGAACGTCGGCTACGTCCGCGCGCTCTCGGCGGAGGGCGTGCTGTCGCTGGCGCCCGACCGGCTGATCGCCACCGACGCCGCCGGTCCGGCCGACGCGCTCGACCTGATCCGGCAGGCGGGCGTGCCGATCGCGATCGTCGGCGAGGAGCCGACGCGGGCGGGCGTGACCGCGCGCATCCGCGCGATCGGCACGCTGGTAGGCGAGGCGGCGCAGGCAGAGGCGCTCGCCGCGGAGGTCGACGCGGACTTCGAGGCGCTCGCCACGGCGCGCGCCACGCTGGCCGAGCGGCGCGCGGCGCCCGTGCGGGTGCTGTTCGTGCTCTCGCTGCAGAACGGGCGCGCCATGGTCGGCGGGGCGGGCACCGCCGCCGACGCGATCATCGCGCTCGCCGGCGGCGTCAACGCCGTGCCCGAGGTCGCGGGCTACAAGCCCGTCACCGACGAGGCGATCATCGCCGCCGCCCCCGACGTCGTGCTCTCCATCGCCCGCGGCGACCACGCGCTCGCGGCCGAGGACGTCTTCGCGCTGCCCGCCTTCGCCCTCACCCCCGCCGCGGCCGAGCGCCGGCTCGTCTCGATGGACGGGCTCGCGCTCCTCGGCTTCGGCCCGCGGACGCCGCAGGCGGCGGCCGAGCTGATGCGCATGCTGCATCCCGGCTCGGAGGTCGCGCCCGCGCTCCGCGCCGAGGCGACGCGATGAGCGCGGGCCTGGCCGACGCCGTCGGCGTCACACCCGCGGACGCGCCGAGCGCGCTGGCGGCGCGGCGGCGGCGCGCACGGCTGGGGATCGCCACGCTCGTGCTCCTGGTCCTCGCGGTATCCGTCCTGGCGCTCGGGGCGGGCGCCGTGTCGATCCCGCCGGGCCGGGTCTTGGCGATCGTCCGGGACGCGGCGATCGGGGGAGGGGAGGCGGCGCGCGACGCGCTCATCGTCACCGGCATCCGCCTGCCGCGGCTCCTCACCGGGCTCCTCGTCGGCGCCGCGCTCGCCGTGGCGGGGGCGCTGATGCAGGGGCTGTTCCGCAATCCGCTGGCCGATCCGGGCCTCGTCGGCGTCTCCGCCGGCGCCGGCCTCGCCGCGGGCGTGACGATCGTGCTCGGCGAGCGGCTGCTGCCGGCCTCGCTGGGCATCGACCCGTTCGCGCTCCTGCCGATGGGCGCCTTCGCCGGCGGGCTCGCGACGACGCTCGTGCTCTACGCCATCGCCACCCGCGGCGGTCGCACCTCGATCGCGACGATGCTCCTCGCCGGCATCGCGCTCGGAGCGCTGGCCGGGGCGGCGAGCGGCTTCCTCGCCTATCTCAGCGACGACCGGCAGCTGCGCGACCTGACCTTCTGGTCGCTCGGCTCGCTGGGCGGCGCGACCTGGAACAAGCTCGCGGTGATCGCCCCGATCCTGCTCGTCACCCTCGCCGCGACGCCGATCCTGGCGCGGGCGCTCAATGCGCTGGTGCTCGGGGAGGCGGAAGCCTACCACCTCGGCGTGGCGGTGGAGCGGGCGAAGGCTGCGATCGTCGTGCTGGTCGCGGCCGCCGTGGGCGCCAGCGTGGCGGCGGCGGGCGTGATCGGCTTCGTCGGCATCGTCGTGCCCCATCTCCTGCGTCTCGCAATCGGCCCGGACCACCGCGTGCTGCTGCCGGCCTCGGCGCTGCTCGGCGCGGCGCTCCTCGTCGGCGCGGATCTCGTGGCGCGCACCGTCGTCGCGCCGGCGGAGCTGCCGATCGGGATCGTCACCGCCGCCATCGGCGCGCCGTTCTTCCTGTGGCTCCTGCTGCGCAAGCGAGGCCTCTTCCCGTGATCCCGCTGATCGAGGCCGAGGGCGTCGGCTACGGCGTCTCGGGCCGCACGCTCGTGCATCCCACCGACGTGGTGCTCGCGCCCGGCGAGACCCTCGTCATCGTCGGGCCCAACGGCGCCGGCAAGTCGACGCTGCTCAAGCTCCTCACCGGCGAGCTGGCGCCGAGCGCCGGGCGCGTGCGCTACGCCGGCCGCGACGCCCGCGTGCTGCCCGCCTGGCGGCTCGCGGCGCGGCGGGCGGTGACGGCGCAGTCGGAGGCCATGGCCTTCCCCTTCGCCGTGGCGGAGCTGGTCGGCATCGGCCTCGACGGCGCGGCGAGCGGGCTGAGG
>JBNPEA010000129.1:0-44547 GCA_051117315.1 Salinarimonas sp.
GACCGCCAGGGGGCCCTGCGGGGAAGGCGGCGCCGCGGGGGCGACCGTGCGGGGCGCGGAGGGCGACGAGGCCCCGCCCGCGGCACCGCCGGCGCGCAACCCGGCCCCCTTCTCCACCGCCTTCGGCCTGCCGGTCCTCACCGGCTCGCGCTCGCACACCGAGCTGCTCAGCAAATGGTCGTTCTCCGACTTCCTCGGCATCCGGATGCTGTCGCGCCGGCCCGCGCCGCTCTCGCAGTCGATGGGGATGCCGACGCTGACGAGCCGGCCGGCCGAGCGCAAGACGACGAGCTTCGGTGCGCCGATGCTCGCCGGCAGCGCGGCGCCCTTGTCCTCGGCCGTCGGGCTGCCGACGCTCACCGCCCCCAAGCGCGCGTGGACGCGGAGCTTCGGCATGCCGCTGCTCTCGCGCAGGGCCGCACCGCTGTCCTCCTTCCTCGGCCTGCCTGTGCTGACGAGAAAGCAGTAGCCGCGCCGCGCCGGCGCGCGCTCGCCATCCTGCGAGCCATCCTGCGAGACCGGGCATGATCCTCCTTCGGCGTCGACTCCTGGCGTTCTGGGCCGGCCTCGGCCCGCGCTACCTCCCCTTCGCGGACGTGGCGACCCCGGACCTGACGCTCGGGCGGCTCTTGCGGCTGTCCCTGTTCCAGGTGTCGGTGGGCATGACGCTCGTCCTCCTCGTCGGCACCCTCAACCGGGTGATGATCGTGGAGCTGGGCGTGGCGGCGAGCGTCGTCGCCGTGATGGTGGCGCTGCCGGTCGTCGCCGCGCCCTTCCGGGCGCTGATCGGCCATCGCTCCGACACGCACCGCTGCGCGCTCGGCTGGCGGCGCGTGCCCTTCGTCTGGAAGGCCACCCAGCTCCAGTTCGGCGGCTACGCCATCATGCCCTTCGCGCTCCTGGTGCTCGCCGGCGCCGGGCAGGCGGGGGATGCGCCGGCCTGGCTCGGGCTCGGCGCGACGGCGCTCGCCTTCCTGCTCGTGGGCGCGGGGGCGCACGTGCTGCAGACGGCGGGGCTCGCGCTCGCCACCGACCTGACGCCGCCGGAATCCCACGCCAAGGTCGTGGGGCTGATGTATGTCACGCTGCTCTTGGGCATGATCGCGAGCGCCCTCCTCTTCGGCGCGGCGCTCGAGGACTTCACGCCCGGCCGGCTCGTGCAGGTGATCCAGGGCGCGGCGGTGGCCTGCCTCGTGCTGAACGGGATCGCCTTCTGGAAGCAGGAGGCGCGGGACCCGCAACGCGCCCGCACCCGCGCCCCTGATCCGAGCTTCGCCGAGTCCTGGGCACGCTTCCGTGCCGGCGGCCAGGCGACGCGCCGGCTCGTCGTCGTCGGCCTCGGCACCATGGCCTTCGGCATGGCCGACGTTCTGCTCGAGCCCTTCGGCGGGCAGGTGCTCGACTGGAGCGTGGCGGCGACGACGCGGCTGACCGCGCTCCTGGCGCTCGGCGGGCTCGCCGGCTTCGCCACGGCGTCCTGGGCGCTCGGCCGCGGCGGCGACCCGTATCGCCTGACCCTCGTCGCGGCGATGATCGGCGTGCCGGCCTTCGGTCTCGTCATCCTCGCCGCGCCGACGGGGCTCGCCGGCTCCTTCCTCGCGGGCAACGTCCTCATCGGCTTCGGCGCGGCGCTGTTCGGCCACGCGACGCTCACCGCCACGATGACCCTCGCGCCGCCTGGCCAGGCGGGCTTGGCGCTCGGCGCCTGGGGCGCGGTCCAGGCCACTGCCGCCGGCGTCGCGCTGGCGCTCGCGGGCGTGATCCGCGACCTGGTGACCCTCGTCGCGAGCGGCGTGGCGCCCGCCGGCCCGTTCGGCGGGCCCGCGGCGGGCTACGTCGCGGTCTACGCGCTGGAGATCCTCCTCCTGCTCGTCACCATCGCGGCCGCGGTGCCGCTCGCGCGGCGCTCCGTGGCGCGGGAGGCGCAGGCTGCCGCATTGCCGGTGCGGCCGTCGCCATGAGCGTGCGCCCGATCCTCGTCTGCCCGCATCCGACGCTGCGCGCCGTCGCCGCACCGGTCGCGCACTTCGACGAGACCGTCGCGGCGGCGATCGCGGATCTCGTCGAGACCATGCGCGCCCATGGCGCCATCGGCCTCAGCGCGCCCCAGATCGGCATGACGCGCGCGATCGCCGTGATCGACCCCGACGGTGAGGGCGCCACCCCGCAGGTCTACGTCAACCCGAGGATCGTGGCGAAGGGCCGCGCCTTCGGCTTCGTCCAGGAGAGCTGCCTGTCGCTGCCTGGCGTCAAAGCGAGCGTCTGGCGTGATACGCGGGTGCGGGTGCAGGCCCAGGATGCCGAGGGCCGCGTGTTCGAGCGCGACCTCGCCGGCATGGCGGCGGTGAGCCTCCAGCACGAGATCGATCACCTCGCCGGCCGCCTCTTCGTCGACCGGCTCTCGCCGCTGCGGCGCTGGATGATCCGCCGACGGGTGGGGGCGGCGGCGATGGGGCTGGCGGCGTGAGGTGCCGACCGCCACCTGTGACGCGCCGGTGAAGCAGCCGAACCCGATCTCCAGCGTAATCGGACGCTGATGCCGGGTCGTCACGGAAGCCGGGCCGTCGCGATGATGGCATTCACAGCGAATTGGGCGACCCGGAGCTTTCCGCACGAGCCGCCGATCCGAAGCGCCACTGTCCATGCGGACGCTGGCTCGCCGACGTCAGGGTAGACGAGATCGGGTGGAGCGCGGGCGCGGGTCGCGCACGAGCGGCAACGATTGGAGCCGCCGCTGCGATGTCACGTCTCGAGGTGGGCATCGCCGTCGACCCCGCTCTCGCGCTTGCCGGCGACAGCGGTCTTCCGGTTCAGCGACACCACGCCGGGAGACACGACCCCACGACGAGCCGGCGCTCGAAACCGAGCTGTAATGCCGGCCCCGTCGTTTCGTCTCTAGCACCGAATGGCGGTTCCATGCAGATCGGCGGGCTCGTGGTCCTGCATATGGGAAGGACAACGGCAATGCGCACAGAAACGAGCTCTGCGAGCACCGGTTCGGCCGATCGAACCGGATCATCCTGCTGCGGACAAGGTGATCATGCTCCGGCCGAACCAGAGGTGACCTCGATCCGGCCGGAGCTTTCTCCCGGAGAACAGCGACCGGAGCCGACGCGAGAGGCGGCGCGCGAGACGTCGAAGGGCTGCTGCTGCGGCAGCTAGCCGATCGAGGGGACAGGGGGAGGGCCGGTGTCGCGCGTCGCGGCGGCTGTCGATCGACGACCCGCCCCCAACCGACGTCGAACCGCGGATTCCGGGAGATTGGCCTTGAGTACAGTAACGTTGGAGGTCGGCGGCCTCTTCGAAGAGCTCGATCATCTCGGGGTCGAGAAGCAGCTGCGCGCCGAGAAGGGGGTCCGCCGGGCCTCGGCGAACCCTGCGTCCGGCAGCGTGACCGTCGACTACGACGAGGCGGTCACCAGCGTCGAGAGCCTGCAGCGCAAGCTGAGGTCTTGCGGCTTTCGCTGCGGCGGACGCGTGACGCCGCGGCATGTCTGCGAGCCGGCCGCACCGGCGCCGACGCAGGCGCCGCCCGCGCAGCCGAGCCACGCGGGCCACGGCGGGCCGACGCCGGCGCACGACGAGATGGCCCACGAGATGGGCCATGGCGCCGGCATGGACATGGCCGACATGGTGCGGGACATGCGCAACCGCTTCTGGATCGCGCTGGTCTTCACCATACCGATCTTCGTCTATTCGCCGATGGGCGGCATGTTCGTGCCGCCCGAGCCGCCTTTCGGCCTCGGCCTCGATCTGTGGCTGTTCTTCCTCGGCAGCCTCGCGATCGTCTATCCGAGCTGGCCGTTCTTCACCGCCGCCTGGCGGGCCCTGCGCAACGGCGTTCTCAACATGGCGGTGCTCGTCGTGCTGTCGGTCGGCACGGGGTACCTCTTCAGCGTCGGCTCGACCTTCTTCTTCCCCGGCGTGCAGTTCTACGAAGCGGTGGCGGTGCTGCTCGTCTTCATCCTGCTCGGCCATTGGCTGGAGATGCGGGCCCGCGCCGGCGCCTCGGCGGCGATCCGGGCGCTGCTCGATCTCGCACCGCCGATGGCGACGGTCCTGCGGGACGGACGCGAGGTCGAGATCCCGACCTCGGAGGTCCAGGCCGGCGAGACCGTGATCATCCGGCCCGGGAACAAGATCCCCGTCGACGGCGACGTGATCGAGGGCGAATCCCTCGTCGACGAGTCCATGCTGACCGGCGAGTCGATGCCGGTGAACAAGGGGCCGGGCGACCAGGTCATCGGCGCCACCATCAACAAGAGCGGCAGCTTCCGATACCGCGCGACGAGGGTCGGCGCCGACATGGCGCTGGCGCAGATCGTCAAGCTGGTGCAGGAGGCGCAGAACTCCAAGGCGCCGGCGCAGCTCCTCGCCGACCGCGCCTCGCAATGGCTGGTGCTGATCGCCATCCTGATCGGGCTCGCGACCTTCGCGATCTGGTTCTGGTGGATCGGCCAGCCGCTGCTCTTCGCGTTGACCTTGACGATCACGGTCTTCGTCATCGCCTGCCCGGATGCGCTCGGGCTGGCGACGCCGATGGCGGTCATGGTCGGCACCGGCCTCGGCGCCACCCACGGCATCCTGTTCAAGAACGCCGGCGGCTCGAGGACGCCACCAAGCTCGACGTGATCGTCTTCGACAAGACCGGCACGCTGACCATGGGCCAGCCGCGTGTGGTCGAGGTCGTGGCGGCCGGCGGGCACAGCGAGGACGAGATCCTGCGGACGGCCGCTGCGGTGGAGCGCGGGTCCGACCACCTGCTCGCGCTGGCGATCGTCGAGCGCGCCGAGGGCCTCGACGTCCCCGCGGCGCGCGGCTTCCTCAACCTCGAAGGCAAGGGTGCCCGCGCCGAGGTCGACGGGCAGACGGCCTGGCTCGGTAACCGTCGGCTCATGGACGAGGAGGGGATCGGCCTGGGGGCGCTCGCGGGAGAGGCCGACCGCCTCAAGGGCGACGGCCGCACGGTCGTCCATGTCGCGCGCGGCGGCGAGCTCCTCGGCCTCGTCGCCATCGCCGATGCGCCACGCCCGACCGCCAAGGCGACCGTGGCGAAGCTGCGCGAGCGCGGTGTGGAGGTCGCGATGCTGACCGGTGACAACGACGGCACCGCCAAGCGCATCGCTGCGGAGCTCGGCATCGAGATCGTGCTCGCCGACGTGCTGCCGGGGCAGAAGGCCGACAAGGTCAAGGAGCTGCAGGCGCAGGGAAAGCGGGTCGGCATGGTCGGCGACGGCGTCAACGACGCGCCGGCGCTGACCCAGGCCGATGTCGGCTTCGCCATCGGCGCCGGCACCGACGTGGCGATGGAGAGCGCGGACGTGGTGCTCATGAGGAGCGACCCTTACGACATCGTCGGCGCGATCGAGCTGTCGCGGGCAACGCTCCGCAAGATGCATCAGAACCTGTTCTGGGCGGTCGCCTACAACGTCGTCGCCTTCCCGGCCGCCGCCGGCGTCTTCTATCCCTTCGTGATCAGCCCGGAAGTGGCGGCGATCGCGATGTCGGGCAGCTCGGCGCTCGTCGCAGTCAATGCGCTGCTGCTCAAGCGGACAAGGCTGGAGGGGGTGGGTCGCGGCCGTCCCGGGGAGGTGGCCGACGCGCGCCCGGCCGAGGCGGTCGGATGAGGCCTGCTCCGGGCGAGGACCTTCGGATTGCGCAGCGACGCTGCGGCCGGCGTGGGAGGATGGAATGGATCACGGAGACAACAGGCGCGGATCCTTCTCCCCGCGCACGGACATCGTCCTGCTGGTCTTCCTGGCAGTGGGCGCCTTCTATCTCGTCGCCGAGCATCGGGCACACCTTCTCGGCGTCGGACCGCTGCTGCTCCTCCTCGGTCTGTGTCTCGTCATGCACTTCTTCATGCACGCAGGGCACGGGCACGGGCCCGGCAGCGACGACGGCGATCCGCCGCCGGGAGGCGGCCGGGAGCCCGGCGGCCATCACCACTGACTCCACGGAACGGACATGGTCGCGATGACCGAAACTGCCCCTGCCTATGGCCTCTGGTTCCTGGTCGTCGTGAACTCGGCGATCTTCATCCTGTTCGCCTTCAGCTTCTTCAAGCCGAAGACGGCCCGCGACTGGCGCTCCTTCGGCGCCTTCAGCGCCTTCCTGGTTGCGCTGTTCACGGAGATGTACGGTTTCCCGCTGACCATCTATCTGCTCTCGGGCTGGCTGCAGAGCCGCTATCCCGGCGTGGACTGGCTGTCGCACGATGCAGGGCATCTGCTCGAGATGATCTTCGGCTGGGAGGCGAACCCGCATCTCGGGCCGTTCCACCTGCTGAGCTTCGCCTTCATCGGGGGCGGCTTCGTGCTGATCTCGATGGCCTGGAAGGTGCTCTATGAGGCGCAGCGCCGACGCACGCTCGCGACCTCCGGCGCCTATGCCCATGTGCGCCACCCGCAATATGTCGGCTTCATCCTCGTCATGTTCGGCTTCCTGCTGCAATGGCCGACGCTGCTGACCCTGGCGATGTTCCCGGTTCTCGTCGTCATGTATGTGCGGCTGGCCAGGGGCGAGGAGCGCGCGGCGCTGGCCGAGCTCGGCGACAGCTATCGGCGCTACGCGGCCGACGTGCCCGGCTTCGTCCCCAAGCTGGGCCGGCAGCCGACGCGGAAACCGTCGTGAGCCTCCACGATCGCGCGCACGCTTCGGTGCCTCGCCCGGACGCGCCGGCACCGCCACGAGCCGGTTCGAGCATCGCGGCCGCCGCACGCGACGGCTCGGGCCTCGCCGCACCGTGGGAGATCCGGCTCGCCTGGCTCCTGCGCGCCCTCATCCTGGCGACGGGTGTCTTCCACGTCCTGGAGGGCGCGTTCCTCTACGGGCTTCTCTGCTTCGGCGCGCTGGCGCTCATCCTCGCGCCGTCCCTCGTCGCGCGCTCGGCCAGGCTGACCATTCCCGTCGAGATCGAGCTGTTCGTCCTCTGGTGGCTGGTCACCGACATGACGCTCGGCCGCCTTCTCGACCTGTACAGCCTCGTGCCGTTCTACGACAAGATCATCCACTTCGGTAACTCCGGCCTGCTGGCGATCGTCTCGTTTCTGGCGATCTACGCGCTGCAGATGACCTGCCGGATGAGGACCGGCTTCGTCTTGAACCTCGCGGCGATCTTCCTGCTGACCCTCGGCGCGGGGGCGCTCTGGGAGATCGTCGAGTTCGGGATGGACGCGGCGATCGATGCCGGCGCACAGGGATCGCCCGTGATGGCGCCGCTCGAGGATACGATGTGGGACCTCGTCATGGACGGGCTGGGCGGCCTCCTCGGCGGCCTCTTCGGCGCCCTCTACATGAGGCGGTCGCGGCGCTCCCTGGCGCGCTGGAGCCGCTTCGCGGAGCGGATCGGCTCCGTGTGAGGAGCGGGACGGGCGCTGCGGCGCTCGCGCAGACGCCTGCAGGGCGCCAACAGGGCATCGGCCGCGTCTGCCGGGCCTCCGCTGTAAGGACTGCGGACTTTCCACGTCTTTTTGCAGGAGAACGACGTGGCGCTCCGACGACTGGCCGATGGTGCCGCGTCGTGAGCGAATACTCCACGCCGACCCGAACGTCACCTCGCCCTGCGCAGTGATCGCGCGGAAAACGCAAAGCATGTCCGCGGAAGCGAAGAGATGCCCACTCAGCCCCAGACGAACGATCCGGCCGCGTTTCCCGAAGGAGCCGTCCGCTCTCCGTTGCCCTTCATCTCCGGATTTCTCCGCAAGCTCGTCCGGAGCGGCCGGTTGACGGTGGTCGACAGCGCGGGCCGGGTCCACAGCTTCGGTCCCGGCGACAGCGGTCCGTACGTCACGGTCAGGCTCCACGGCCCGCTGGTGCCGCTGCGGATCCTGCTTCGCCCGTCGCTGGCCCTCGGCGAAGCCTACATGGACGGCACGATCACCATCGAGAAGGGGACGTTGCCGGACCTCCTCCACCTTTGCACCGGTAGTTTCCAGGCGCTCGACCGGCATCCGATCGCGGGCATCCGCAGCGATGTCGACCGATGGCTCCGGCGCTTCCACCAGAACAACCATCTCGGACGCGCGCGCACGAACGTCGCCCATCACTACGATCTCTCTGGTGCATTGTACGACCTGTTCCTCGATCCGGACCGGCAATATTCGTGTGCCTATTTCCAGACCGGCGCCGAGACGCTCGAGGAAGCGCAGGAGAAGAAGAAGCGCCACATCATGGCGAAGCTCGTGCTCGAGCCCGGCATGCGCGTGCTCGACATCGGCTCGGGCTGGGGCGGGCTCGCGCTGGAGATGGCGCGGACGGAAGCGGTGGACGTCACCGGCCTGACCCTCTCGCAGGAGCAGCTCCTCGTCGCGAACGAGCGCGCCGCCACAGCGGGCCTGTCCTCGCGCGTGTGCTTCGCCTTGCGAGACTACCGCGAGGAGCAGGGCACCTACGACCGGATCGTCTCGGTCGGCATGTTCGAGCATGTCGGGGTGGCGCATTACCGTTCCTACTTCGACACCCTGCGACAGCGTCTGAAACCCGAGGGCATCGCCCTCGTGCACGCGATCGGTCGGGCGGATTCGCCTGGTTCCACCGACCCGTGGCTGAGAAAGTACATCTTTCCGGGCGGCTATTGCCCGGCGCTGTCGGAGGCGCTGGCGGCCGTCGAGCGGGCGGGGCTCTGGGTCACCGACATCGAGATCCTGCGGCTGCACTATGCCGAGACGCTGCGGCACTGGTACGTGCGCTTCCACGCCAACCGCCACCACGCGAAGGCGATCTACGACGAGCGCTTCTGCCGGATGTGGGAGTTCTACCTCGCAGCCTGCGAAGCGGCGTTCCGCAATGGCCCGATGATGGTGTTCCAGCTCCAGCTCGCGCGCCGGCGCGACACGGTCCCGCTGACACGCGACTACATCGCCGACCGGGAGCACCGGGGCGTTCGGGTGGAGGAAGCCGTGGCATGACCGGAGCCGAGCGAGCGTCGGCCTCATGATCGCCGGCCGGCTCCTTCGGATCGGTGCCGCGGCCGCGAGCCTGCTCGGCACGGCGGCTGTCGAGCGCGCGCGCGGAACGGCTCCGGAGAGGTCGCAGCTGCCGCGGCGGCTCCGCATCACGCTCGAGCGGCTCGGGCCGACTTTCGTCAAGCTCGGACAGACGCTGAGCCTGCGCCAGGACCTGCTGCCCGATTCGTGGCTCGCCGAGCTCCGTCGGTTGCAGGACCATGTCGCGGCTTTCCCCGGCGCGGACGCGCGGCAGGCGGTCGAAGTTGCGCTCGGCCGGCCGGTCGAGCAGGTCTTCGTCGCGTTCGAGGCGGAGCCGATGGCTGCGGCCTCGATCGCTCAGGTTCACCGGGCGCGCTTGCCGGACGGACGTCCCGTCATCGTCAAGATCCGGCGTCCCGGTATCCGGGACCAGATCGATCGCGACATGCGCGCGCTCCTCGGCATAGCCCGCCTCGTCCTGGTCCTGGCTCCGGGCCTTCGCCGCTACCAGCCGCTCCGCATCGTGGACGAGATCTGGGCCAACCTGCGCAAGGAGACCGACTTCCGCCACGAGGCGAGGAACATCCGCCGCTTCCGCGAAGCCTTCCGGGAGTGGCCGACGGTGAGCGCGCCGGACGCGATCGACGATCTCTACTCCGAGGCCGTGCTGGTGCAGGAGATGAGCGGCGGACGGAGCATCGGCGATCCCTCCGTCGACGGTCCGAGGCTCGCTCGGGTTCTGATCGACGCCTACCTCCATCAGTTCTTCGTGGCCGGCCTGTTCCACGGCGACCCCCATCCCGGCAACCTCTTCGTGATGCCGGACGGGCGCCTCTGCTTCCACGATTTCGGATTGGTCGGCTATCTCGACGCTCGCACCCGCCGCTCGCTGGCGGTCTACCTCCAGGCGTTCGTGAACAAGGACGCCGCCTGGATGCTCGATGCGGCCGTCGAGCTTGGCCTGCTCGGCGGACCGATCGACCGTCCCGCCTTCACACGAGGGATCGAGGAGATCCTGTCCGACTTCGCCACGCTGCCGCTCAAGGACTGGTCGCTCGCCGAGGCCGTGCTGCGTGTCGCCCGGCTGGGTTCGGGCGAGAACCTGGTCCTGCCGCAGAACCTCGTTGTGCTCGTGCGGGCGCTGTTCCTGGTGGAGAGCGCGCTGCGTACCCTCGACCCGGACTTCAAGGTGCTGGACATGCTGCTGGCGCGGGGCGGCGCCATGATGGAGGGCGTCCTGCGCGGCGGCCCGCCGGCCTCGGCCTTGGCCCGGCTGAAGACGGAAGCCGCCCTGGCTGCGCAGGACCTGCCTGGGTCCATCGCGAGCTGGTTGCACCGCGCGCAGCGCGAGGGCGGGGGACCGCTCGCTGCCATGCGGCAGGCGAGCCCGGAGGCGCAGCTCGACCGGGTCGGCAACCGCCTCGCCCTGGCCATCGTCACGCTCGGCCTCTATGTCGCGGCCTCGGTGCTCATGCTGGACAGCGCGGGGCCGCGCGTGCTCGGGGACGTGCCGCTGTTCGCGCTGCTCGGCTACGCGCTCGCATTCCTGTCGTCGTTTCGCCTGATCCGGGCAATCGCCCGCTCGGGACGGCTGTAAATCGCGAGGTCCATCCGGTCGACGTCCGCGTGGCGTGGTCCGGTCTCGGCTCTCCCGACAGCTACACCGCGACGTCCTGCGAGCGGCTCACGGCGACGATCGTCGTGTGCGCGTCGAGCCGGATCGCACCTGCGGCGTTCGTCTCCCGCCCCGCGCCGGACGGCGTGCCGGCGGTGGTGTCCCTCGAGGTGTCGATCACGACCTCCCATCCGCTCTCCGCTACGCTCGGGAGCGTGAACCGGCAGGGGGTGGGGTGCGCATTGAAGAGCAGGCAGATGGTCGTGCCGCGATCCCGGACGAGGCATCCGAGCCGGTTGTCGGGGCCGTGCCAGTCGGGCGGGCCGCCTGCCGGCCCCAGCCAGGTGACCTCCGCATCCGTGTAGAAGCTCTCGGCGCGCAGGATCGGATGCGCCTGGCGGAAGGAGATCAGCCGCCGGACGAACGCCACGAGCTCCGCATTGCGCTCCGCGAGCGACCAGTCGTACCAGGAAACCGCGTTGTCCTGGCAGTAGGCGTTGTTGTTGCCGCCCTGGCTGCGGCGGAACTCGTCGCCGCCGAGCAGCATCGGGACGCCGCGCGAGAGCAGGAGCGTGGCGAGCAGGTTCTTGATCTGCCGCAGCCGGGTCGTCTCGATCCGCGGATCGAGGCTCGGACCTTCGACGCCGTTGTTGTCGCTGTAGTTCTCGTCGAGGCCGTCGCGGTTGTCCTCGCCGTTGGCCTCGTTGTGCTTGCGCGCGTAGCTGACGAGGTCGTTGAGCGTGAAGCCGTCATGGCTGCTGACGAAGTTGACGCTGTTGAGCGGGCTTTCGCCGCCCGACTGGTAGAGATCGCTGCTGCCGGCGAGACGGGTCGCGAACGCCCCGATCATGCCCGGGTCGCCGCGCCAGAAGCGGCGGACATCGTCGCGGAAATGGCAGTTCCATTCGGCCCAGCGCCGGCCGGGAAAGCGCCCCACCTGGAAGGCGCCGCCGGCGTCCCAGGCTTCGGCGATCAGCTTGACGTTCCGGAGGATCGGGTCCTCGGCGATCTGCTCGAGCAAGGGCGGGTTCGCCAGCAGGTTGCCCTGCGCGTCGCGCCCGAGCACCGAGGCGAGATCGAAGCGGAAGCCGTCGACATGGAAGTGGATCACCCAATGCCGCAGGCAATCCACCACGAGGCTGCGCACGACGGGATGGTTGCAATTCACCGTGTTGCCGCAGCCGGTATAGTCCGCGTAGTCCCCCTCGGGCGTCAGGATGTAGTAGATCGTGTTGTCGAGGCCGCGGAAGCTGTAGGTCGGGCCGTCCCGTCCCGCTTCGGCCGTGTGGTTGAAGACGACGTCGAGGATCACCTCGATCCCTGCCCGATGGAGCGCGCGAACCATCGTCTTGAAGGCGACGAGCTCGCCTCCCGGCGCGACGGCTCCCGCATAGCCGGGCATCGGCGCGAACAGGGCGACGGGGTTGTAGCCCCAGTAGTCCCGCAGCCGCGTCCCGCTCGGCGGATCGCGCCGGTCCACCGCCTCGGGGTCGAAGGCATGGACCGGCATCAGCTCGAGCGCCGTGACGCCGAGCTGCCGCAGATAGGGGATCTTCTCGACGAGACCGAGATACTCTCCCGGTCGGCGAACGCCGGAGGACGGATCGATCGTGAGCCCGCGGACGTGGGTCTCGTAGAGGATCGTCTCGCTCCACGGATGACGGGGCGGCGCGTCGTCGGCCCAGTCGAAATCCTGGTCGGCGATCACGCAGCGGGCACCCGCACCGCCCGACAAGCCGGTGACGGAGCCGGCATAGGGGTCGAGCAGCGTGCGATCCGGGTCGAACTCGTGCCCGTTCGCCGGCGAACGCGGCCCATCGGCCTGGAGGGCATAGAACCTTCCGCGAAGGTCGCCTGCCAGGCGGGCATGCCAGATGTCGCCGGTCCGATGACGCCGCGCATCGAGAGGCAGGCGAAGGCTCGCCTCCGCTGCGCCGGCGGTCTCGTAGAGAAGCAGCGTCATGGCCGTGGCGTGCCGGCTGAAGACGGCGATGTTCGAGCCGTCGCAGCACTCGTGCAGCCCGAGCGGCAGCGGCTCGCCGGGCCCGATCCGGACGGGACCGCTGTCCGGCTTCGGCGGTGTGGCCGCCCCTACGGAATCGCATGCGGAGGGGAGGGGGGAGCAATCCGTCCCGTGCCGGCCCGCGCCGTCCGCCGATGGTCCCGGCAGCTCCTCTTCAGCCATGGCCGACCAGATTGCGCGGCTCGCCACGAGCGAAGGCCTCGATGTTGTCGAGCGTGGTCTCGATGATGCGCTGCACCGCGCTCTGCGTGTTGTAGGCGTTGTGGGGCGTGACGATCACGTTCGGGAACCGCAGCAGCACGTGATTGGCGACGAGCGCCTTCAGGTCGAGGCCGTCGGTCGAGGCTTGCCGGAAGATCTGGGCCTCCTCGCGAACGAGCGGCTCCTCCGGCAGGACATCGAGCCCGGCGGCTCGGAGCCGGCCGTCGGCCAGCGCGCGGACCAGGGCCGGCACGTCGACGACATTGCCCCGCGCGGTGTTGATCAGGATCGCGCCCGGCTTCATCAGGGTGAATGCGCGGTCGGAGATCAGGCTCGTCGTGCCCGGTGTCGCCGGCACGTGGAGGGTCAGCGCGTCCGCGGACGCCAGAACCATGTCGAGGTCGGCATAGCGAAAGCCGAGCCGAGCCGCCGTGGCCGCGTCCGGATGGGCATCGTGGGCGACGACCGTCATCCCGAAGCCGCGCGCGATCTCGATCACGCGGCGCCCGATCCGCCCGGTGCCGACGACACCGAGCGTCTTGCCGCGCAGCTCGAAGCCGCGCAGCCCGCTCTGCGAGAAGTCGCCACGGCGGGTCCGCTCGACCGACTCGACCAGGTTCCGTGCGACGGCCAGGAGCAGCGCGAATGCGTGCTCCGCAACGGTCGAATCGCCGTAGTCCGGCACGTTGGCCACGGCGACGCCATTGGACCGGCACCAGTCGAGGTCGATATGGTCGAAGCCGGTCGAGCGCGTGGCGATCAGCGCGAGGGAGGGCAATCGCGCCAGCACCTCGGCGTCGAGCTTGGAGTTCACGAACGTGCTGACGATCTCGGCATCCGGATGGTCAGCAGCGGTGCGCGCGTCGAGCGGATCGCGCGTGCAGCTCAGCTCGTGCGCCGGTTCCAGCCGCAGGCAGGCCCGGTGTTCCCATTCCTCGGTTTCGAAGACGACGACCTTCATCTCGCAACCTCGCACCGGTGGGCGATCATCGATGCCCCGAGCGGCTGCTCCTCGTCCGCCACGCGGCGCGTGGTGAGGGTGAGAGGCGCTGTGCCGCCGGCGAGGGCTCGAAACCAAGCTACGCGTTCCTTCACCCGTATGCTCCTCTCGATCATGGCCGACACCGCGTGCCGCCCCGTTTTCGGCCTGCGCGGTCTCGAGACGCTCTGCGCCTCGCTGGTGCAGCCCGATTTCACCCAAGGACGCGAGCGGGCAACGCGCCTTACAGCGGCGGCGAGGCTCCACCGCGCGGGGACCACGACGCGGACGACAGCGGTACGCCGCCGCGTGCCGAACCGGGGCCGCGGGGCCGGCCCGGAACCATGACGGGAGGACGACGATTTCGTCAGGGACGAAGCGGCTCGTCCGAGCCCGCCTCCCGGCGGGTACGCGGTCCCCCGCCGCGGCAGGGTCCTTCTGCACCGGGCTCGCTACAGGGAGTATCCCATGAGCTACACCATCACCCGCACCATCGAGGGCGCCGATGTCGATGCCGTCGACACGAAGCTCCGTGCGTCGCTGGCCGACCACGGCTTCGGCGTGCTGACCGAGATCGACGTGCAGAAGACGATGAAGAGCAAGCTCGACGAGGACATGGCGCCCTATCGGATCCTCGGCGCCTGCAATCCGAAGATGGCGTGGGAGGCGATCGGCATCGAGCCGCGCGTCGGCGCCATGCTGCCCTGCAACGTGATCCTGCGCCAGACCGACGCGGGCGTCGAGATCAGTGCCGTCGATCCGGTCGCGTCGATGCAGGCGATCGACAACGCGGAGCTCGGCAGGGTCGCCGGCCAGGTGCGCGACATGCTGGCCAAGGCGGTCGCCGCGGTCTGACGCGGCCGGCCGACCCCGTACTGCGCCAGGTCGGTCTTCGCTTTGTGCCGAGCCTACGCTTCGTCGCGCGATCAGGTTCGGCGTCCGCCGAGCGGCCCCGCTGCCAGATAGACACCGACGACCGACAACGCGGCGCCGACGATCGTGAGGGCCGTCACCGTTTCCTCGAAGAAGGCCCAGCCGACCGTCAGGCCGATCACGGGGACGATGAAGCTGAAGGCCACGGCCTGCGAGACCGCGAGCCGTGCCAGCGTGATCTGCCAGAGCCAGAACGCGAGCGCCGTGCCCGGCAGGGCGAGACCGAGCAGCGCCGCCACGAAGCGTCCGGTCCAGTCGATGCTGGTGGGGTCCTCCAGCAGGATCGCCAGGCCGGCGAGAAGGGCGGCGCCGATCGAGAGCTGCAATCCCATCGCCATGACGGGCGCGACCTCGTTCGCGAGCCGCTTGATGGCGATGTTCCCGACGGCGACGCCCGTTGTCGCCAGCAGGACGTAGCCCAGGCCGATCAGGCTGGTGCCCCCGCCGCCGGTGGCGGGCGCGAAGCTCGGAAGGGCGATGACGGTGATGCCGGCGAGGCCGATCGCGAGACCGCTCCAGCCGACCGCGCCGGTGCGTTCTCCCAGGACGAGGGCCGCGAGCAACCCGGCGATCAACGGCTGGGCGTTGGAGATGACGGTCGCGAGCCCGGGCGAGACGAACTCGGCGCCATGGAACATGCCGAAATAGCCGATGCCCGTCATGCCGATCCCGGCAACGACGATCCAGCGCCACTGGTTCGTCGTCGCCGGCCGGCTGGCGCCGGTCGCCAGGGCGATCGCCATCAACGCCGCGCCGCCGATCGCCGCGCGCAGGGCAGCGAAGGTCAGGTGCGGCGCATCCTCGAGCGCGACGGCTATCAACGGGTAGCATGCCGCCCACAAAGCCATGACGACGACGGCCAGAAGCCGGGGCGGGAGTGGTCTCAACAGGTTTTCGCCGATCTCTCGTGCCGGTGCCGAGCCACGTGGTGGCGGTGGCCGTTCGTGAGCTCCACGCGGCCGTCCGGTTTCGGGTCGCATTGGCGGGCGGGCGCGGGCTCGATCGGAGCCGCACCGCAATGAGCTGCGGCCTGCATGCGGAACCGTCCGTGCCAGGCCGCCGAGCAGAAGACGTATTCCAAGCCGCTGGGAGCGCCGGTTGACTAGACCCGATCGACCGCCGGGTCTCCGCCGTGGACAGGGTCTCGACCGGTCATGACAGGCCGTCCCGCCGTCCCGCATCCGGCGCCGTGTCGCCGCCGCAGCACCCGGTTTCGCGATCTTCGGCAGGCGGCGAAGCTGCGGCCCGTTCCTTCTCGCGGGCCCCGCCGCAGCAGCACCCGGCCTTGCCACCGGCCTGTTCGATGGCGGCCCGAAGGGTTTCTTCCGGCTGCACGCCCGCGAGTCGTTCCCTGTCCATGGCCGAGCCTCCTTCGGTGGCGATCGGCCCATCTGGCCGATCCTCTCACCGACAAGGACGCTCCAGCCACGAGGCCATTACGGCCGTTCGTGTCTCAGGCCGGACGGCGCAGGTCGCGTGGAGGACGCGCGGTCGTGGCCACGAAGGCTGCGAGCCTCAGCGTCACGACCGCGAGCACGAGCCCGACGAATGCCCATTGCAGCGGGTTCGGCTCGGGCGTTTGGCGGTGGAAGCTCAGGAAATGGGCGAAGAGGAAATAGCCCACGTGGGCGACGCCGAGCCACCACAGCGGCACCGCGCCCAGCTGCAGCACCTTCCACGTCTGCGCGCCCAGCCGCCGCACGGAGGTGTCGTTGGAGGTCAGCGCCAGAGGGATCGCGAGCGCCAGCGCCACCAGGCCGATGGCGTTGGCGAGCCCGAAACCGTGCTGCACCATCACGTAGCGGCCGAGCTGGGGGTGGAACTCGAAGCCGAACAGGCGCCACAGATCCCATGTCACCCATCCGGCGAGGATGATGACGAGGTGCACGATGGCGAGAAGCGTGGCGTAGACGCCCAGCTCGCGCCGGAAGGCGATGACGCGCCCGGCCGGTCGCCAGAGGCGCGCCGTCGCGCCGACGGCCATGGCGAGCGCCAGGAGCAGGAAGGACGCATCGCCGAACGCCCGGTTCCAGCGATGCATCGGGCTCCATTGGGCGTGAACCGCCAGAAAGCCGGCGACCAGCGCCGCGGACAGGGCGATCACGGCCAGGTTGCGCCCGAGCGGTCCTGTCCAGCGCCTCGAGAGGCCGGCGCCGCGACCCGTCGCCGCCGTCATCTCGCGACCCCGTCGATGGCGGCTTCCTGGCCGAGCAGTCGAGAATCGCCCATGCCCATTCACATCTCCAGATTGCTTTTCGCGCTGCGCGCAGGACCGACACCGTCCCTCGGCGTGCTACATGACGCAGGTGGCGCCACGTCCTTACGGGCGTGGCACGCGGTGCTGGGTCCGCCGCGGCAGAGGCTCGCCGGACGAAAAGCTTTGCCATGAAGGATGTCCGAAGCGTGACCGGGCACACCTCGCGTCGTGCGGGCGCGGGCCGGCGTTCGTCACGAATGCGTGAGACGCCCGGACGCGTCGTGACATTGATCGAGGTCAAGGCGATGCCTTCCGCCATCGTCGAGGCTGGGGGTTCGACCTCGAGATGCGGGACCCATGCGCTTGTGGCGGAAACGGGCAGGGGCGGATCGTTGCTCGGCGTGTTCGCACGCCGTGGCGCTGTGGCTGGCTGCCGCCGTCCTGCTCATCATGGCGCTCGGCGATCCCGGGCCCGCCCTTTCGACCGAGGGCGGTGTGGCCCATTGGCATTCCGCATCCGCCGGCGCCGACGGGTGGTCCGGCCTGGCAGATGCAGGCGGGACCGAGCGGTCGGTCGCCGGTGAGCGGTGCTGCAGCCTCGCCGGGAGCTGTGCCGTCGATCTTCCACCGTCGGCGGTCGACGTGGGCCGCGTCCTCGCCGCAGCCCACCTGTCCATGAGCCTCGGCGAGCGGGACCCGCCCGGTCCCGCCTACCCGCCCTTCAAGCCGCCCCGCCTCCGGACCCGAGCCTGAGAAAGCCGCCAGCGCTGCACGGTGTGCGCCTGCCGGCTGTCTTGCATGCTTGTGTCCGGAGACCTCTCATGTCCATCCATCATGCCGCCGGCTCCGCATCGCGCGCGGCCTGTCCCGAGCCCGTGACTGCGGTTCATCACGTCCTTCTCGAGCACCGGAACGACTATCTGCGCTACTTCCGAGGGCGCCTCAGCCGGCCAGACGAGGCCGAAGATGCCTTCCAGGACT
Organism: Salinarimonas sp.; assembly: GCA_051117315.1. Lineage (GTDB taxonomy): Bacteria > Pseudomonadota > Alphaproteobacteria > Rhizobiales > Beijerinckiaceae > Salinarimonas. The sequence continues at coordinate 17,857 of JBNPEA010000129.1, forward strand.
TCTGCCTCAGGGCGATCCGGAGCGCTGGCGTGCCGAGCCGGGTTCCCGATGCCGAAGTCTGGCTGCGCTGCGTCCTGCGCTCGACCATCGTCGATCACTATCGCCGCCGTGCCGCGCGCAGGCGCGGCGAGGAAGCCTATCGTCTCGAGCCGCGAGACTCCGAGCCCGGAGCGGAGGGAGACGGCTCGCCATCCTGTCGATGCGTGACCGCCGCTCTGGCCACGCTGCGCGCCGATCAGGCCGACTTGATCCGCCGCGTCTACCTCGACCAGGAGCCGCGGGCTGCCGTCGCCGAAGATTGCGGGGTGACCGCGAACAACCTCGGTGTGCGGCTTCACCGGGCCCGGCAGGCGCTGAAGGAGGCCATTGCCGCCGTCTGCGCGACCTGCGGCGACGGCCGCTTCGCCGAGTGTGACTGCTGAACAGCCGTCGCGGCGGCTCGCCTTAACCGGCGGGCCGTCGTGCACGGGCGCGCTCGCCACGCCTCGAAGCGCTCCGCCACCAGGAGATGCGCCGCTCTCGCGCGTTCGATCGACGCGCGGAGCCGTCGCCCCCGTCGCCGCCGTCGGATCAGGCGCGCGGCAGCGCTATCGGCCGAAGCCGCGCTGGCCGACGGGCTCGTCCCGCAGCTCTGCTCCCGCGGGGGCCGCGCCGTCGCTCTCGGCCCGCTCCGCGTCGCGCTCTTCGGCCGCCGCCTGGTTCTGGTCCTCCCCGGCCATGAGTTCCGCTTCCGCCCAGGCCCAGTGGTCGTGCATTCGACCGTCCGGCCTGCCTTCCCCTTCCCAGAGCTCGTAGGCCCGTCGGCGAACTCGGCATTCTCGGTCTTCCGTCATCGCATCCTCCTTCGCGTCGGTTGCCGCCGCCTCGTCATGCGACGCAGCTTCCGATCCGCCCGAGCGCTTCACCGGCCAAGGACGTCGGGCCGCGGGCTGCCTTACGATCCGAGTTGGGGTCCCGCGTCGACCGGCAGCCGGCTGGTGACGATGGTGGACCTGCGGCCGCGGCGCCTCGTAGCCGAGGCGATCCAGCTCTCGTCGAGGCCCGTGGCGCCGGTGATCGGCAGGTTCTCGGCCTGTAACGATCGTCCGCTGTCGGCGTCTTTCGCCATGGAGGTGGACCATGGCAGGCACGAAGGTGCGTCTGTCCGCTGTTGCGGACGACAAGGACGATGCGGCAGCGAAGCCGCGCGGCACGGCGGTACGTCGGGCGCTCGAGGAAAGCCATGGGCAGATCTCGGCCTTCCTGCGCCGACGGCTGGGCAGCGCCGAGGAAGCCGAAGAGGTGCTCCAGGCGTTCATGCTGCGCGCGGTCGAGCGCTCGCACCAGCTCGAGGACGTCGCCTCCGTGCGCGGGTGGCTGAGCCGGATCCTGGCGACGAGCATCGCCGACCACCAGCGGCGCGCCGTGCGCCGGCGTCGACGCGAGACGAGCGTCGATCCGCACGACCTCGACGACTTCTCCGTGGAGGCGGATGCGGAGATCGAGGAGGCGATTTGCAATTGCCTCTACAAGCTGCTGCCGACGCTCAAGGACGACTACGCGGAGCTGATCTGGCGGATCGACCTGTTGGAGGAACGGCGCGAGCATGTCGCCGCCGACCTCGGGCTGACCCTCAACAACCTGGCGGTCCGGCTCCACCGCGGACGGCAGGCGCTCAAGCGAAGGCTGCAGGAGATGTGCCTGACCTGCCCGGTTCACGGCTTCCTCGACTGCAGTTGCGAGGCGACCGAGAGCGCCCGACGGAAGCAGCGGTCAGGGGCTGCCGCCGACCGCGGTCCGGACCCGATCATTCCAGAGCAAGAGGGAAAACCATGAGTGCGAGCAGCCGGACAATCCGCGTGGCCATCAACGGTTACGGCGTCATCGGCAAGCGCGTCGCCGACGCGGTCGCCGCCCAGGACGACATGGTCGTGGCCGGCGTGGCGGACATCGCGACCGACTGGCGTGCGCGGATGATCGGGCACAGGGGATTGGCCTACTACGGTGCCTCCGCCGAGCACGCCGAGCGGATCGGCGCGTCGGGCGTGAGCGTCGCAGGCACGCTCGACGATCTCCTCGCTGCCTCGGACATCGTCGTCGACTGCACGCCGAAGGGCGTCGCCACGCGCAATGTCGAGACCTATCGGCGCCTCGGCCGGCGGTTCATCGTCCAGGGCGGCGAGAAGCACGCGGTGACGGGGCATTCCTTCGTCGCCGAAGCGAGCTTCGACGGCGCATTGGGGCGCGAGAGCACACGGGTCGTCTCCTGCAACACGACCTCCATCGTGCGCACGCTGACCGCGCTGAAGAAGGCCGGCCTGTCGGGCCGGGCGCGCGGCACGCTGCTGCGCCGCGCCACCGATCCGTGGGAAAGCCATCTGGGCGGCATCATGAACACGCTCGTGCCGGAAGCGGAGATCCCCAGCCATCAGGGACCGGACGCGCGAAGCGTCGACCCCGAGCTGGACGTGATCACCATGGCGGTCGAGGTGCCCGAGACGCTGGCGCACCTGCACTACTGGTCGATTCGGCTCGAGCGCCCCACGCACGAGGAGGATGTCCTCGCCGCCTTCGCGGCCTCCTCGCGCATCGCGCTCGTGCGCATGCGGGACGGGCTCGGCGCGATCAACGCGGTCAAGGAGATGATGGCCGATCTCGGCCGACCGCACGACAACCTCTACGAGGTCGCGTTGTGGTCCGACATGCTGAAGGTCGAAGGCGACGAACTCTTCTACGCCTACATGGTCGACAACCAAGCCATCGTGATCCCCGAGACCATCGACGCGATCCGCGCCCTGACGGGCCTGTCGGAGACGGCGGGTCCGTCGATGAAGAAGACCGACGCCGCGCTCGGCATCGGTGTGCCCGGCGCCCTTCTGGGCTGAGTCCCCTTCGCGTGGTCTGTCGTCGGGAACTCACGATGGAGCGCAATGCGGACGATGCGCCCCGGGTGTGCTCCGCCGGTTCGAGGACGGCATCGACGAGGCGTGGGGTCGGCGCCTCCGGAGGTCGTACCGGCAACGCGCCGAAACGGACGGCGGGCCGGAACGGGAGCGGCTTGACCTTCCCATTGTTGGAAGGATCAGGGTCACGGCCGACTAGGAACTCGGCCCGCGGGAGAGCCATCGTGATGACGTCGACAACACCACCTCCGGTCACGCTACGCATCGAGGGAATGACCTGTGCGTCCTGCGTCGGGCGCGTCGAGCGCGCGCTGCGCGCCGTCCCGGGCGTCGCCGAGGCGAACGTGAACCTCGCCACGGAACGCGCGGAGATCAAGCTCGCCGCGCCGGTCGATCGCGCCGCCCTGGTCCAGGCGATCGCGGACGTCGGCTACGACGTTCCCGCGACCTCGACGGAGATCGCGATCGAAGGCATGACGTGCGCCTCCTGCGTCGGGCGTGTCGAGCGCGCCCTGCGGGCGGTGCCGGGCGTGACCGAAGCCAGCGTGAACCTCGCGACCGAGCGAGCCCGCGTCCGGGGAACCGCCGACGCGTCCGCGCTGCTCGCGGCCGTCCAGGGTGCGGGTTACGCCGCGAAGGTCCACGGAGCCGGCGTCGCGAACGACGACGCGGCCGCCGAGAAGCGGGAGCGCGAGTCGCGTGCGCTGGGCCGGGACGTGCTGATCGCCGCCCTCCTGACCCTGCCCGTGATCGTCCTCGAGATGGGCACCCATCTCGTCCCGGCGATCTACGACCTCGTCATGGCGACGATCGGCATGGACGGCAACTGGTACACGCAGTTCGCCCTCACCACTCTGGTCCTCCTCGGGCCCGGGTTGCGCTTCTACGTCAAGGGCTTTCCGGCGCTCGCGAAGGGGGCGCCCGACATGAACAGCCTCGTGGCCGTCGGATCGGCGGCGGCCTACCTCTTCTCGGTGGTGGCCACCTTCGCGCCCGGCCTGCTGCCGTCGGCGACGGGTAACGTCTATTTCGAGGCCGCGGTCCTCATCGCGACGCTGATCCTCGTCGGCCGTTGGCTGGAAGTGCGCGCCAAGGGACGAACCTCCGAGGCGATCAAGCGGCTCGCCGGGCTCCAGGCCAAGACGGCCAGGGTCCGTCGGGACGGCGCCGTCCACGAGATCGCGGTCGCGGACGTCGCACCCGGGGACATCGTCGAGGTCCGCCCGGGAGAGCGTGTGCCGGTGGACGGCGCGGTCGTCGACGGCCGGAGCTACGTGGACGAGTCGATGATCACCGGGGAGCCGATCCCGGTGGCGAAGGAGGCGGGTGCGACCGTGGTGGGCGGCACGATCAACCAGACCGGATCGCTCGGCTTCCGGGCGACCGCGGTCGGTGCGGACACCATGCTGGCGCAGATCATCCGGATGGTCGAGGAAGCCCAGGGCTCGAAGCTCCCGATCCAGGCGCTCGTCGACAAGGTCACCATGTACTTCGTGCCCGCGGTCATGGCGCTCGCGGCGGCGACCTTCGCCGTCTGGTTCTTCTTCGGGCCCGAGCCGGCGCTGACCTTCGGCCTCGTCAACGCGGTCGCGGTGCTCATCATCGCGTGCCCCTGCGCCATGGGGCTCGCCACGCCGACGTCGATCATGGTGGGCACCGGCCGCGGCGCCGAGATGGGGGTCCTCTTCCGCAAGGGCGAGGCGCTCCAGCTCCTGAAGGAGGCCCGCGTCGTCGCGCTCGACAAGACGGGGACGCTCACGGAGGGCGAGCCGCGCATGACGGACCTCGAGGTCGCCGACGGCTTCGACCGTGCCGACGTGCTGGCCCGGATCGCCGGCGTCGAGGCGAAGTCCGAGCACCCGATCGCGCGCGCCATCGTGGCGGCGGCCGAGCAGGAGACGCTCGTCGTGCCGGAGGTCTCGGACTTCGACAGCGTCACAGGGATGGGCGTCTGCGCCCTCTCGGGCGGCGTGCGGATCGAGATCGGCGCCGACCGGTACATGACGAGCCTCGGCCACGACGTCGGGCGGTTCGCGGCGACATCGGCTCGGCTCGCCGACGAGGGCAAGTCGCCGCTCTACGCCGCCATCGGGGGCCGCCTCGCGGCCGTGGTCGCCGTCGCGGACCCGATCAAGGAGACGACGCCGGCGGCCATCCGCGCCCTGCACGATCTCGGGCTCAAGGTCGCGATGATCACCGGCGACAACCAGCGGACGGCCGAGGCCATCGCGCGGAAGCTCGGCATAGACGAGGTGGTCGCCGAGGTTCTGCCGAAGGGCAAGGTGGATGCCGTCAAGAAGCTGAAGGCCGAGCACGGCCATCTCGCCTTCGTCGGCGACGGCATCAACGATGCGCCCGCTCTCGCCGAGGCCGATGTCGGGCTCGCCATCGGGACCGGGACGGACGTGGCCATCGAGGCGGCCGACGTGGTGCTGATGTCCGGGTCGCTGAAGGGCGTTCCCAACGCCATCGCGCTTTCGAAGGCAACGCTGAGGAACATCCAGCAGAACCTGTTCTGGGCCTTCGCCTACAACACCGCCCTGATCCCCGTCGCCGCCGGGGTGCTCTGGCCGAGCTTCGGCATCCTGCTCTCGCCGATCCTCGCCGCCGGCGCGATGGCGCTGTCCTCGGTGTTCGTGCTCGGGAACGCGCTGCGCCTGCGGCGGTGGGCGCCGCCGATGCGCGAGCGAAGGCAGCCCGCGGGAGTGGCCGGCGCGCGCCTCGCGCCCGGGGAGTGAGCGGGGACGGACGGCCGCGGCGGGACGGTGCGCTCACGATCACCCGGATCGAGAAGGCGAACTGATCGTCGCAAGCGGGGGGGCCGCCGTGCCGCAGCCCCCGTCCACGTGGGCTCTCGCTCGAGGCCGATGTCCTCCGGCGGCCGCGACGAGAGTCGCGCTTTCGCGCAGGAAGCGCCCGTACACTCGCGTTCAGGCACCAACCCTGGAGACGCGTGACACCCGTCCCGCCTCACACGTCCAGGTTCGACACGCTCAGCGCGTTGTCCTGGATGAACTCCCGCCGCGGCTCGACCACGTCGCCCATCAGCTTGACGAACAGGTCGTCGGCGTCGGCGACGTCCTTGATCTTCACCTGGAGCAGCGAGCGCACCTCGCGGTCGAGCGTCGTCTCCCAGAGCTGGTCGGGGTTCATCTCGCCCAGCCCCTTGTAGCGCTGCAGCGTCATGCCCTTCTGGCCGAGCGTCATCGCCGCCTCGAACAAGGCGGTGGGGCCGTACAGCGTCCGCGTGTCGGACTTGCGCACGAGGTCCACCGGACGGTCGTAGATGTCCTGGAGCTTGCCGGCGCGCTCGTCCAGGCGCTTGGCGTCCTGGCTCTCGAGCAGTGCTGCGTCGAGCGTCTCGACCTGCGTCACGCCGCGCAGCGTGCGGGTGAAGACGAAGCCGTGATCGCGCACCTCGCCGGTCCAGCCGCGCTCGGTCTCCTCGGAGATGGCGTCCAGGCGCCGGGCGACGTAGGCGGCCGCCTGGCCGGCGGCGTCCGGGTCGTCGACGAGCTGCGGGCGCAGCACGCCGGCGATCGCCGCCTGCTCGACGATGAACCGGCGATAGCGCGAGTGCAGCCCGTTGATGATGTTGCGCACGGTGCGCGCCTCGTCGACCAGCGTCTTCAGCTGCTCGCCCTGGAAGACGACGCCCGTCGCGAGCTTCAGCTGCGCGTCGGCCATGCCCATCTCGATGAGGTAGTCCTCCAGCGCCCGCTCGTCCTTGACGTAGATCGAGCTCTTGCCGCGCCCGACCTTGTAGAGCGGCGGCTGGGCGATGTAGAGGTGCCCGCGCTCGATGAGCTCGGGCATCTGCCGGAAGAAGAACGTCAGGAGCAGCGTGCGGATGTGGGAGCCGTCCACGTCCGCGTCCGTCATGATGATGATCTTGTGGTAGCGCAGCTTGTCCGGATTGAACTCCTCGCGCCCGATGCCGGTGCCGAGCGCCGTGATCAGCGTGCCGATCTCCTGCGAGCCGAGCATCTTGTCGAAGCGCGCGCGCTCGACGTTGAGGATCTTGCCCTTGAGCGGCAGCACCGCCTGGAACTCGCGCGCGCGGCCCTGCTTGGCGGAGCCGCCGGCGGAATCGCCCTCGACGATGAACAGCTCGCACTTGGCCGGGTCCCGCTCCTGGCAATCGGCGAGCTTGCCCGGAAGCGAGGCGATGTCGAGCGCGCCCTTGCGGCGGGTGAGCTCGCGCGCCTTGCGCGCCGCCTCGCGGGCGGCGGCGGCCTCGACCACCTTGGAGGCGATGGTCTTGCCCTCGGCGGGGTGCGTCTCCAGGAAGTCGCGCAGCGCCTCGTTGACGACGTTCTCGACCGCCGGTCGCACTTCGGAGGAGACGAGCTTGTCCTTCGTCTGCGAGGAGAACTTCGGGTCGGGCACCTTTACCGACACCACGGCGGTCAGGCCCTCGCGGCAATCGTCGCCGGTGAGCGAGACCTTCTCCTTCTTGGTCAGGCCGGTCTGCTCGGCATAGGCCGTGATCTGGCGCGTCAACGCGGCGCGGAAGCCGGCGAGATGGGTGCCGCCGTCGCGCTGGGGAATGTTGTTGGTGAAGCAGAGCACGTTCTCGTGGTAGCTGTCGTTCCACCACAGGGCGACCTCGACCGCGATGCCCTCGCGCTCGGCCTTGAGCATGATCGGCTTCTGCACGAGCGGGGACTTGGCGCGATCGAGGTAGCGCACGAAGGCCTCCGTGCCGCCCTCGTACATCAGCTCTTCGCGCTTCTTCTCCGCATGGCGATTGTCGGAGAGGATGATTCGAACGCCCGAGTTCAGGAACGCGAGCTCGCGCAGGCGGTGCTCCAGCGTGCCGTAGTCGAACTCCACCATGGTGAACGTCTGGGTCGAGGGCATGAACGACACTTCCGTGCCGCGCTGGCCGTTCGCGTCCCCCACCACCGCGAGCGGCGCGACCGGCACGCCGTCGCGGAACTCCATCGCGTGCTCCCGGCCGTTGCGCCAGATGCGCAGGCGGAGCCAGACGGAGAGCGCATTCACGACCGAGACACCCACACCATGGAGGCCGCCGGAGACCTTGTAGGAGTTCTGGTCGAACTTACCGCCCGCGTGCAGCTGGGTCATGATGACCTCGGCCGCGGAGACGCCTTCGCCGGAATGGATGTCGGTTGGGATGCCACGGCCGTTGTCGGAGACCGTCACCGAGCCGTCGGCGTTGAGCGTCACGTTCACGGCGGTGGCGTGGCCGGCCAGCGCCTCGTCGATGGCGTTGTCGACGACCTCGTAGACCATGTGGTGCAGGCCGGAGCCGTCGTCCGTATCGCCGATGTACATGCCCGGCCGCTTGCGGACGGCGTCGAGCCCCTTGAGCACCTTGATGGATTCGGCGCCGTAGGCGTCGGTGTCGAGATTGGTCGCAGGCTCTGCCATGAACGGGTCCCTGGGACGCGCCGCGGATCGCGGCGGGAGCGCCCCCTCACGAGTTCGATTCGTCTTCTCTATCTAGGCGCTGCGGCTTGATTTTTCACCCACCGCGCGTCACGCGCGCGCGCCCGGGTGCTTTCTATACACGGGTTTCTGGTGCGATGCACGGGAGGAGGGGGCGCTCCTGCGGCTGCCGTCCTCAATAGGGAATGGTGACGAGGACATCGTAAGCGCTGAGGAGGACGAGGCGCTCGGATGTGGCTTCGAGCACGGTCGAGACGCGTTCGCCCACGGGAACGGGCGTTCCGTCGATGATGATCGCGAGTTCGTCGTCCCAATTCACTGCAGGAACGCCGTCGATCAGGAACAGGTTCGAGAAGGAGCTCCCCTCACGGGCATCGTTGGCGCGCGCCACCTCGACGCCCGGGCCGCCGCGGTCGGATACCATCACGGCAGAGCACTGCCTGTACGTGCCGCAATCTCCCTCCCACGTCTCTAGCCACGCCGCGACGTCGTTCCAGAAGACGATGCTGCCGGTCAGGATCGTTCGTCCTGCGTCTCCTCCGCCGATGAGGCGTAGACCCTGCGCGTCGGCGACGTAGAGCCGGTTGTCGGGAGAGTTGCCCTGCAGCAGAAACGCGCGGCCCTCCTTGCCGGCGAGGATCGTGAAGGGCACCGCTTCGTCCTTGCGGTGCGTATGAACGCGAACGAGATCATTCCCGTCGAGGACGAAATATTCGTAAACGACGTAGCTGCCCGGTCTGCCTCGATCCACGTGCCGCGATACGAGCACGGCTCCGTCCTCGAACCGCCGGACCGACAGTGGAGCCGAGGCTTGATAGCGATGAATTTCCTCGAAGTACCGTCCGTCCGTCACGTAGATCGCGATATCTCCTTTGGAGTTCAAGCTCGCATTGACGAGGGCCCGCCCGTCTCCGCTCGGGACGATGCCGGTGATCTGCGGCATGCCGATTCCCTCGACGAAGCCGTAGTCGGCGCCGCCGAGCCGTGAGACGCGACGTCCCTGGGCATCGTTGTGGTCGACGTGATGGATCTTCTGGCTCTCCCCGGTCCTCGACACCTGCAGAACCGAGCCTCCGTCCAGCACGACATACGGCCCCCAGCCGTTGGGAGACACGTAGGGCGTGTCGACGACGCCGGGCGCCTCGACGTGGGCGACGAACATCGCGTCAGGACGGCTGCCGACGAACGTGCCGTCGCGGTACTGGTAGTTCGCGAATGGAGAACCCATGCGTGTCAGGGTCAGGAGACCCGTCGACCCCGTGCGCATCGCCGCGAACGCCGCCTTCAACCGCGCCGCGATGTCCGCCGCATCGCCGACCCGCTCCGTTGTCGCCGCCGGGCGAGCGGCCGCGCCGCTCTCCCGCGCTGGGACGGAGGCGACGACGGCGGACTCGTTGCCGGCGACGGCGACAGCCGTGTCGGCGCGATCGTCGGGATAGGGATCCCAGTCGAGATCCGGGTTGCGCTCCCAGTAGGCGTCCGCCGCAGCCATGAGGCGATCGACCTGCGGGTGGCCGTCGTGGCGCAGGATCATGTCGTGCGCCGAGTCCCACGTGCCGAGGGTGACGAGGCGGCCACCTTCTCCGCCGATGCGAGAGGACGGGAGCCCCGCGACGTCCGGATCGTGCAGCACGTCGCACATGCGATCCGCCTCGAGCAGCGGCGACCAGACGAAGCCGCGCAGCCAGCTTCCGGCGAGCTCGGCCTGCGCGTCGTCGATCAGTTCTACCTCCACCCACGCACCGGCGTGGCGGGGATCTCCCGACTTCACGCGCAGCATCGTCGCATTCTCGAGCGAGGCGAGCACGTCGAACTCGATCCCCGGTCCTCGCCGGACATTGACGATGTTTCCCGTGGGGGAGCAGATCTCGATGATTTCACCGAAGTCTTGGGCGGCCGCGGGCCGGATGTCGGCGGCGAATGCGCTCGCCCCGAGGAGAGCCGCGGCGACGAGCTGGGACGCTTTGCACGGCCGTTGCGAGAATTCGGTCATGGATGATGCTCTCCGTGGCGACGAAGCGGATGATGCGAGGAATTTTCGCCCATCTCAAGACGTGATGCCTCGCCGCCTGCCGCGACGCTTCCCTGCACCCTTCCGCCGTCTCGCGCGTTGTCCCCCATCCTATACACTCGACGGACGAGGAGCCCCCCATGCCCGAGACGGGAACCGCACAGGCCCAGGCCGATCCGCAGACCCCGCCGCCCCTGTCGGACAAGGCGCTCGCCGTGTTCGCCTTCGCGGCCTACCACCAGCTCGAGAGCGGCGAGCCCGTCACCGGCGTCGTGCGCCGCGACGGGGCCGGGCACAAGGCCGACGAGGAGGCGATCCTGGAGCTGCGCGACGCCGGGCTCGTGGAGATCACCGACACCCGCGTCGTCTTTTCCGATCAGGGCGAGGCGGTGCTCGGCGCGCTGATCGGGGCGCTGCGGACGGTGGCGCCGGGCTCCTGAGCCGGGCCGAGCCGCGTCGCGGCGACCCACCAGCTCGGATGGGCGGCGGCGAGGCGGGCGGCGGCCGCCCGCGCCACCGCATCCGTCCCGTAGAGGCCGAACACGGTCGCCCCCGAGCCGGACATGCGCGCGAGGCCGCAGCCCGGCGTCGCCGCGACGGCCGCGAGCACGTCCGCCACCACGGGCGCCACGGCGATCGCCGGCGCCTCGAGGTCGTTGCCCGTCGCTACGAGGCGCGCGATCAGGCCGTCGATCGAGAGGCCGGGCACGAGCGCGGGCGCCGGCGGCGGGGTGCGGGTCTCGCCCGGGGCGAGGCCGAGCGCGCGGAACACGGCGCGGGTCTCCACCGGCAGGCCGGGATTGACGAGGACCGCAGGCAGGGCCGGGCAGGGCAGGGCGGGGCCGAGCCGCTCGCCGACGCCTTCCATCGTGCACACCCGGCCGGCGAGGCACACCGGCACGTCCGCCCCGATCTCGGCCGCGGCCGCGGCCACGCGCGGGTCGTCCGGCGCGAGCCCGTTGATGGCGCAGAGCAGACGCAGAGCCGCCGCCGCATCGGCCGAGCCGCCGCCGATGCCGGAGGCGACGGGCAGGCGCTTCGTCAGCCGGAACGCGCCCGTGCGCAGGCCCGGCACCCGCGCGGCCAGCGCGCGGGCGGCCGTGAGGACGAGGTTGTCGGGATCGGGCGCGAGCGCCGCCGCCTGGGGCCCGTCGATGGCCAGGGACGGCTCGCCCGAGCCGGGCGCGAGAACCAGGTCGTCGCCGACGTCGGCGAAGGCGACGAGGCTCGACAGCAGATGATAGCCGTCGCCGCGCCGGCCGAGCACGGCGAGCGTCAGATTCACCTTCGCCGGCGCGAAGGCCGTTCGCGGCGCGGGCACGAGGCGCTCAGCCGCCGTTCGCGCCGGTCCGCGGCGCCTCGGCCGCCTCCGGCGCGGGAACGTCCTCGAGGCCGTGCTCGAGCTTGCGCAGGATGGTCTCGCGCTCCTCCGGCTCGGGATCGTTGTCGAGTGCGTGCTGCCACTGGAAGCGCGCCTCGAGACGCCGGCCGACGCGCCAGTAGGCATCGCCGAGATGGTCGTTGATCACCGGGTCGGCCGGTTGCAGCTCCACGGCGCGCTCCAGCTCGCGCACGGCGTCGTCCCAGCGGCCCAGGCGGTAGTAGGCCCAGCCGAGCGAGTCGATGATCATGCCGTCGCGGGGCGAGAGCGCCACGGCCTCCTTGAGCAGCTCGAACGCCGCGTCGATGTTGATACCCATGTCGACCCAGGAATAGCCGAGATAGTTCAGCACCTGCGCCCGTCCGACGGACGAGCCCGCCGGCACGAGCTCGAGCGCGCGCTCGAGGTCGGCCTCCGCCTTCGGCCATTGCTTCGCGCGCTCGTAGGAGGCGCCGCGGAAGTAGAACAGCGGCCAGTGTGCCGACGTGGGCTCGCCGATCAGGTCGATCGCGTTCGTGTAGTAGCGCGCCGCGTCGTTCCATTGCTGACGCACCCGCAGGATGTTCGCGAGCGCGGTGACGACCTCCAGGTCGTCCGGCCGCTCCGCCATCAGCACCCGCAGGCGCGACTCGGCCTCGGCCTTGCGGTCGAGCTGCTCGAGCAGGTGGGCGACCTCGATATCGGCGGTGACGTTCAGCGGCGAGGCGCGCGGCACCTGCTCGTAGAGCAGGATCGCGTCCTCGGGCCGATCCATGCGCCCGAACACGTCGGCGAGGGTGATGAGCGACATCTCGTGCTCGGGGGCGAGATGGAGCGCGAGCCGCAGGTAGATGATCGTCGGCATCTCGTCGCCCTGCGCGTTGCCGGCGGAGCCGAGCGCGTAGAGCACTTCCGCGGCGCCCGCGGCGATCGAGGTCGCCGGCCGCTCCGGCCGCTCGCCGGCCTCGAGCGTGGCGATGCGCGCCTCGGCGAGGGGATGGCGCTGGACCTGCTCCAGGAAGGCCTCGTAGATGCCGATCGCCTCCTCCATGCGCCCGCGCCGGGCGACGTGGCGCCCGTAGGCGTCCACGATGGAGAGCGCGGTAGGCTGCATCTCGTAGGCGGCGGCGAGCCGCTCCTCCGCCTCCTCGGGCATGCCCAGGAACGAGGCGAGGAGGCCGCCGTGATAGAGCCGGAAGATCTCGAAGGCGGGCTCGCCCGAAAGCCGGTCGATGGTCTCGAGCGCGGCCGTCTCGTCGCGCGCGCCGGCATGCGCCCAGGCGGCGAGCAGGGTCGCCGTCAGATCGGCGGCGCGGCTGCCGCTGCCGTCCTCGAAGCGCGAGAGCGCCTGCGCGAAACGCGCGTCGCGTAGCTCGCCGACGCCGAGGGCGAGCCGTGCGAGGCCGTTCTGCGGGTCGTTGGCGACCATGCGCTCGGCGGTGCGCACCGCGTCCGGCATCGCGCCGTCGGCGAGGAAGGCGACGAAGGCGCGCTCCATCAGCTCGGGGTTCGTCGGGTCGTCGAGCAGCGCCTCGCGCAGGAAGGTCGCCGCCGCCGCCGGATCGCGGGCGAGGCCGGCGACGTAGCCGGCGAGGAAGTTCCCCGACAGCGAGCGGGCCGGCTGCACCGTGTCGCGGGCGCTCGCCGCGGGTGCGGCGAGCGCGAGCGCGCACGCGACGGCGAGCACGGTCGCGAGGGCGCGAAAGGGGCGTCTCGTTGAGCGAAGGGGCAAGGCGAAGCTCCGATGTCGCGCGCCGATCTGTGCCGCGCGCCGATACCCACGTTGCCGCAGACCATGCCCCTTGCGCGCGGCGGGAGCAAGGCGGGTATGGAGGCGCGGCTTCGGGTCACGGTGGAGCCCGGGTGCCAGGGGTCGAGAAAGAGGCTTGCCACGGCGCCGCGGCGGGGGATGATGGCGCGCATGCGACGCGATCGTCCGCTCAGCTCCCGCTCGGGCGCCCTGCGCCGGGGCCGCCGCGCCACACCGCCGGGTGAGGATCTCGCCGGCCTCGCGGCGGGCATCGTCGCCGTGTACGAGCGTCAGGCGGTGCGCTTCGACGCGGACCGCTCGCGCAGCCTGTTCGAGCGCGCCTGGCTCGAGCGCTTCCTCGCTTTGGTGCGCCCGGGCGGCCGCGTCCTCGACGTCGGCTGCGGCGCGGGAGAGCCGATCGCCGCCTTCGTCGCGGGCGCGGGGCACCCCGTCACCGGCATCGACGCGGCGCAGGCGATGCTCGTGCTGGCGCGCGCGAGGGCGCCGCTGGGGGACTGGCGAGTGGCGGACATGCACAGCCTCGACCTCGGCCGGCGCTTCGCGGGCGTCGTGGCCTGGGACAGCTTCTTCCATCTCACCCCGGGGGCGCAGCGCGAGACGCTGCCGCGCCTCGCCGCGCATCTCGAGCCCGGCGCACCGCTGATGCTCACCGTCGGGCCGGCGGCGAGTGAGGTCGTCGGGAGCGTCGGCGGCGAGCCGGTCTACAGCGCGAGCCTCGCGCCGGCGGAGTACCGCGCGCTGCTGGACGGGCTCGGCCTCGACGTACTCGCCTTCGAGCCGGACGACCCGGGCTGCGACCGCCACAGCGTGCTTCTCGCGCGCGCCCGGGAAGACCCCTCCTGAGCCGCGATGTGCCGGATCACGCCTTCCGTGCGGCGGCGTAGGCTCGCGCCATCGCCACGAACCCGTCGACATCCACCTCCTCCGCCCGCGCCGTCGGCGGGACGTCCGCCGCGGCGCACAGGGCGGCGGGATCGACGCCGAGCGGCTTGAGGCTCTGGCGAAGCATCTTGCGACGCTGGCCGAAGGCGGCGGCGGTGACGGTCTCGAGCGCGCGGACGTCGCAGGGTGCGGGATCCGGGCGCGGATCGAGGCGCACGACGCTGGAGGTGACCTTCGGCGGCGGCACGAAGGCGGATGGCGCGACGTCGAACAGGATATCGGCGCGGGTGCGCCAGCCGCAGAGCACGCCGAGGCGCCCGTAGTCCTCGCGCTCGTCCGGCGTCGCCACGATGCGCTCGGCCACCTCGCGCTGGAACATCAGCGTGAGGCTCTCCCAGAACGGCGGCCACTCGCGGCCGGCGACCCAGCCGGTGAGCAGCTGCGTACCGACGTTGTAGGGCAGGTTGGCGACGACGCGGGGCCTTCCCTCGCCGGGCCCGTTCTCGAGGAGCGGGCGCGGGTCGAAGGCGGCTGCGTCCGCCTCGACGACGGTGAGCCGGCCGGGGTAGCGCGCGGCGATCTGCGCCAGCGCCGGCAGGCAGCGGGCGTCGCGCTCGATGGCGACGACGTGCGCCGCGCCGCCGGCCAAGAGCGCGCGGGTGAGGCCGCCGGGGCCGGGGCCGACCTCCAGCACGCGCGCGCCCGAGAGCGGGCCCGACGCACGGGCGATGCGGCTCGTCAGGTTGAGGTCGAACAGGAAGTTCTGGCCGAGCTGCTTCTTCGGCGCGAGATCGAAGGCCCGCACCACCTCCCGCAGCGGCGGAAGGTCGTCGATCGCGCTCACGGCGTCTCGGCCTCCCGTGCCCGGCCCGCGAGCCGCCCGGCGAGCGCGAGCGCCGCGATCAGGCTGTCGGGCCGCGCGATGCCGCGCCCGGCGATGTCGAAGGCGGTGCCGTGGTCCGGCGATGTGCGGATGAAGGGCAGGCCGAGCGTCACGTTCACCGCATCGTCGAAGGCGATGGTCTTGATCGGGACGAGGGCCTGGTCGTGGTACATCGCGAGCGCGACGTCGTACGTCGTCCGCGCCCGGGCGTGGAAGAGCGTGTCCGCCGGGTGGGGGCCGGTGGCATCGATTCCCTCCGCCCGCAACGCCGCGATCGCCGGAGCGATCGTGTCGATCTCCTCGCGCCCCATGGCACCCGCCTCGCCGGAATGCGGGTTGAGGCCGGCGAGCGCGAGGCGCGGGGCGGCGATGCCGAAGCGCGCGCGCAGATCCCGCGCGACGATCCGGGCCACCGCCAGGATGCGCTCGCGCGTGAGTGCCCGCGGCACCTCGGCGAGCGCGATGTGGACCGTCACCGGCACGACGGCGAGCTCCTCGCTCCACAGCATCATCACGGAGAGCGGCGGCGGCGCGCCGGGTTCCGCGGCCAGCGCGGCGAGGAATTCGGTATGGCCGGGATGGGCGAAGCCCGCCTCGTAGAGCACGGACTTGGCAATCGGCAGGGTGACGACACCGCCCGCGCGCCCGCCCCGTGCCAGCGCGACGGCGCGCTCGATCGACTCGAGGATCGCGGGCGCGTTGGCGGGATCGGGCCGGCCCGGCGTGGCGGCGACGGGCGTCTCGAGGGGAAGCACGGGCAGGCCCTCGTCGAAGACGGCGGGCGCCTCCTCGATCGCGGCCACGGGCCGCACCGGCACATCGATGCCGACGGCGCGCGCGACGCGGGCGAGATGGTCCACGTCGCCCAGCAGGGCGAAGGGGCTGAGCCCGTGTTCCGCGCGTGCGCCCCAGGCTGCGAGCGCGATCTCCGGGCCGATCCCCGCGGGGTCGCCGAGGGTGAGAGCGAGGGGGAGGAGACGGCGACGATCGCTTTCCACGGCTCAGAACGGCCGCTCGTTCGGGTCCTGGTTCAGCTCCTGCTGGAAGCCGACCTCGCCCAGCGTGAGCAGCTCCAGCCGCACCAGGACGGTGCGATTGTAGCGGTCTCCCGTCGTCGCGCCGCTGATAGGGGTCGACTGCAGCTCGACCGTGAATGTGGTGCACTCGTCAGTGTAGCCGGCGCCGACGACGAGCGAGGTGAAGGCGTCGCTGCCGAGCCCGGCGGACGCGTCGTTCCGGTACTTGTCCAGGTCGAGTGTCAGGCCGCCCGTCAGGTACCAATTGCGCGTCAGGCCGAGCTGCGCCGTCGCCTGCACGCCCTCGCGCGCCGTGGCGATGCCCAGCTCCGGCTGCGGCGCGAGCCGGGCGTAGAGCACGTTCGCGCTCAGGCGACCGATCCGCCCGCTCAGGTCGGCCTCCAGGCGATCGACCGAAAGGTCGTCGCGAGCGAAGCGGGCACGGGCGCCGACCCTGAGCCCGGAGAAGGGTGTGATCTCGAGGCGACCGACGTAGTCGGACAGCCGCTCGTCCAGCCCGGAGCCGGCGCCGATGTTGAGGAGCCCGGCCTCGTCGAAGGAATTGCGGCCCGAGATCTGCGCCGACTGGCCGAACAGCGCATGGACGTACACGCCGTTGGCGCCGTTGAAGGTGTACTGGATGCCGTAGTTGGCGCGAACGCCGCCTTCCGCACGATCGAAGCCGGAGAACTTGTCCCACTCGAACAGGGTGGTATCGTCGAAGACGAGGCTCTGGGCGTCCTCGTTGGGATACTGCCCGATCTGCATCTCGTTCGGGCGCGCGATGATCTGCGCGATCGGCTCGATGACCTGGGTGCCGCCGGCGAAACGGCCGGCGAGCGGGAAGCGGTATTCAAGCCCGACCGCGGGCATGACCCGCCCGTAGAAGTCGTCCTCGCGACCCGTGAAGGACGCGACGCCGGCGTTCTCGAATCCCGTGAGGCTCGGCGAGAACCAGATCCCGTCGGCGCGGGCATAGGCGAAGGGCGTCCAGGCCTGGCCGAGCCCGTCGACGAAGCGCCGGCGCCAGCTCACCTCCGAGGTCAGGCGCGTGTAGCTCCCCGACAGCCCCAGCGCGAGGCAGTCGCGGTCGAAAACGGCGCAGGTCGGATAGTCCGCCGCGAGGCCCGGGGTGACGACCGTGCGAGCGTTGCCGCCCAGCGGCTGGAAGTTGGCGGCCTCCCGCGACAGGCTCGTCAGGTTCGCCGTCAGGCCGAGCTCCCCGCCGAGCGGCCCCGGTGCCGCGAAGCGCCGATCGTAGTCGACGACCGGGTGGACGATGGGCTGGTGCTTCTGGAAGTCCGCCGAGGAGAGGCCCTCGAAGTAATAGCCGCGTGCATCGAAGAACGAGCGCTCGCCCTGTCCGGTGAGGTAGAGCGTCGAGACGGCTTCCGTGCGGAACGTCGACGTCACGTTGGCGCTCGAGAGCTTGTAGTCGTCGATGAAGAAGCGGTCCGAGACGAGCGTGACGTCCCAGCCGAAGTTCCAGCGCGGGTTGATGCTGAAGCGTCCGACCGATTCGATCATGCCGCGGCTGTCGTCGAAGCCCTCCGGCGGCTCCGTGCGATTGAACGCCTCGGGCTCGTTCTCGAAGATGCCGACGGCGCGGATCGAGTAGGAGCCCGTCATCAGCCGGTGCCGCCACTCGACGTCGGCGAGGAAGCCCTGGCGAGCGTAGTAGGCGGGGCGCAGCGTGAGGTCGTAGTTCGGCGCGAGGTTGATGAAGAACGGCACGCGGGCGCCGTTGCCCAGCGTCTCGGAGAAGATCGCCGTGGGGGTCAGGAACCCGGTCTTACGCCTCACCGACGGGTCTGGCGACCAGAAGTACGGGATGTAGGCGATCGGCACGCCCGCGAACTCGAGCGTGGCGTTCTCGTAGTAGATCGTCCGCTCTTCGTTGTCGTGGATGATGCGCGCGGCCTTGACCTGCCACAGCGGCGGTCGGCTCGGGTTCTGCGCGCAGGGCTCGCAGGTCGTGTAGGTGCCGCGCTGGAAGACGGTCTGCTCGCCGTCGATGCGCTCGGCGCGCGGCGCGGTGAAGCGGCCCGTGGCCGGCCGGCCGGCATCGACGACCGGCTGCTCGACACGCAGCGAATCGATGAAGCCCGAGCGGAAGTCGTCTGTGAGCTCGAATCGCTCGCCGGTGGCGACCGTGCCGTCGCTCTGCGTCAGCCGCGCGTTGCCCTGGGCGAAGACGCGGCCGGTGTTGCGGTCGTAGATGACGCGGTCGGCCTGCAGCGTGCGGCCATCGTAGTTCATCTCGACATTGCCGACGGCGGCGACGGTGTTGCGATCGTTGTCGTAGACGAGCTCGTCCGCCTCGACGAGCAGGCGTGCCTCGGGATCGGCGGAGACCGCGCCCGCGAGCGGATCGCCGACGGCGCCCTGCGCATAGGCCGGGGCATGCAGGAGGACGGCCCCGAGCGCCGTCGCCAGGGCCATGCGCGCAAGACCGACCGTCACTCGTCCCACCCCTCGAGGCCGGCGAGCCGTGAGGGCGACCATCAGCCGTCCTCCTTGTGCAGTAGCACCAGCACGCCGAGCAAACTCCCTACTACTGCCGGAAACCAGGCGGCGAGCGTGGTTCCCACCAGGCCCGAGCCGCCGAGATCCTCCATCAGCTCGGTCGCCACATAAAGCAGGAATCCCGCGGCGACGCCACCCAGAACCATCTGGCCCACGCCACCAAATCGGAAGAATCTTAAGGAAACCGACGCCGCCACCAGGATCATCGCCACGAACAGCAGCGGGCGCGCCATCAGCGCTTCGTGCTGCAGCCGGTAGCGGGTGGCGTCGAGGCCGGCGAGCTCGGTCTGGGCGGCCACGTCGTCGAGGTCCCAGATCGGCACCGACCCGGGTGGGGTGAAGCTCGTGCGCAGCTGGCCCGGGTCGAGGCTGGATGGCAGCTCGTAGCGGTCGTAGGTCTGCGGCTCGATGTCCAGCGCCGTCACACGGGCGTCGACGAGCTCCCAGCGGCCGGGCAGCAGCTCGCCCGCGCGCGCCTCGATCCGTTCCCGGAACCGACCCTCCAGGTCGAAGACGAAGATCGTCGGGCGCGACAGCCGCGTCGTACCCTCCACGGCCGCCTCGGCGCGGACGATGGCGGTGCCCTCCGGGCTGCGCTGGCGGATCCAGACGTTCTCGGCCGCGGCGATGCCCGGATCGCGCGCGAACAGCACCGCCTCACGGGCGCTCGCCTCCTGCTTCAGGATGGCCGCGAGGGGATTGTAGACGAAGATCGCGAAGATGCCGATGCCCAGCGCGACGAGGATGCCCGGCTGGAGGAACTGCCAGGCGGAGACGCCGGCGGCGCGGGCGACCACGAGCTCGAGCTTCCGCGACAGGTTGAGCAGCGTGATCATGCCGCCGAACAGGACCGCGAAGGGCAGGACCTGCTCGGCGATGGCCGGTGTCCGCAGGAGCGAGAGGACCGCGATCTCCGGCGCACCGACGCTGGCGGAATCGCCCGCCTGGCGCATCTGCTCGACGAAATCGAGCGTGTAGACGAGCAGGAATACCGTCAGGAACACGCCGCCGATCATGCGCAGGAAGCGCGCTGCGAGATAGCTGCCGAAGGTCGCGCCGACGAGCATCACGCCCTCCGCGGCGCGAGGAGGCGCGCCGGGGCCAGGCCGGCGAGGGCGCCGGAGATCCGGGCGGCCATCGCCGCGCTCTCCTGCGGACGCAGCGCGATCCACAGCGACAGCGCGATGCCGGCGAGCGGCGCGGCCCAGACCAGCGTCACCGCCGCCGCCGAGCCGACGGCGGCGCTCGACGCCGCGAAGCCCGCTATCCGCACGAGGACCATGCTCACGACGGCCGCGGCGATGGCCGTCCCGCGCCCCTGGCGCGTCGTCACCGCCTGGCCGAGCGCGGCGAAGGCGATCGCGACGCCGGCGAGCGGGTAGAGCCAGGCGGTGAGCCGATCGTGCAGCTCGGCCCGGAAGCGCCCGGGCACGGCCCGATAATAGGGATCGTCCGGGTCCGGCGCGAAGAGCGCGCCGGTGGACTGCTCGCGCGGCTTGTAGAGGATCGCCGCCTGCTCCGGCCCGAAAGCCGCGAGATCGACGGCGTAGCGCTCGAACGTGACGATCGAGCCGTCGGCGCGGCCCTCCTGCTGGCGATGGATGCTGCCCTTCTCCAGCAGGAGATAGCTGCCGTCCTCCAGGTCCGTCGCGATGCCGCGCTCGGCGACGTAGACGACGGTGCGCTGCGGGTCGCGTCGGTCCTGCAGGAAGACGCCGAGCAGGGCGTCTCCCGCTCGGTCGCGGTAGGAGAAGGTGATTCCCCCGTCCAGCTCGGTGAACTGCCCCTCGCGCACCATGTTGGCGACGAAGTCCGCCCGGATCTGGGTGATCAGGTGGCGCAGCTGCGCGAAGCTCGCGGGCATCAGCCAGATCGTGTTGAGCGCCACGACGACAGCGACGATGAGGCCCAGCACCGCGAACGGGCGCATCATCCGCCAGGGCGACATGCCCGCCGCGGAGGCGACGACCCATTCGGAATCGCCGTTGAGCTTGTTGAGCGTGTAGACCGCGGCGATGAACAGCGCCACCGGCGCGATCACCGTGACGAGCGCCGGCAGCGACAGGCCGGTGACCACGAGGAACACGACGAAGGTCTGGCCCTTGCCGGTGATCAGGTCGAGCTCGCGCAGCGCCTGCGTGATCCAGATCACGCCGGTGAGGCCGACGAGCAGGGTCAGGAAGGCGCTCAGCGCCGTTGCGAAGATGTAGCGTTCGATGCGCGTCATGCGGCGGGGCTCCGACCCGTTTCGCTACCCCCACAAGCGCCCGGAGGCAAGCGCCGCTGGGTCACGCACCCGTATGAAGCGGGCGCGCGGCTTCACCGCCGCGCGCCGGCATGCTACGGCGCTGACGCCCCCGCCCGAGAGGATGACGTCATGGTCCCGCGCTATTCCCGCCCCGAGATGACCGCGATCTGGTCGCCGGAGACGAAGTTCCGGATCTGGTTCGAGATCGAGGCGCACGCGACCTCGGCGCTGGCCGAGCTCGGGATCGTGCCGAAGGAAGCCGCCGACGAGATCTGGGAGAAGGGCTCCGCCGCGACCTTCGACGTCGATCGCATCGACGCCATCGAGCGCGAGACCAAGCACGACGTCATCGCCTTCCTCACTCATCTCGCCGAGATCGTCGGGCCGCAGGCGCGCTTCGTTCACCAGGGCATGACCTCGTCGGACGTGCTCGACACCACGCTCTCCGTGCAGCTCGCCCGCGCCGCCGACATCCTGCTGGCCGATCTCGACGCCCTCCTCGCCGCGCTGGAGCGTCGGGCCCGGGAGCACAAGCTCACCCCGACCATCGGCCGGTCGCACGGCATCCACGCCGAGCCGACCACGTTCGGCGTCAAGCTCGCCCAGGCCTATGCCGAGTTCGACCGCTGCCGCGCCCGCCTCGTCGCTGCGCGCGCCGAGGTCGCGACCTGCGCCATCTCGGGGGCGGTCGGCACCTTCGCCAACATCGATCCGCGGGTGGAGGAATACGTCGCCGAGAAGCTCGGCCTCGTCCCCGAGCCGGTCTCGACGCAGGTGATCCCGCGCGACCGGCACGCGATGTTCTTCGCCACGCTCGCCGTCGTCGCCTCGTCCGTCGAGCGGCTCGCCACCGAGATCCGGCACCTGCAGCGCACCGAGGTGCTCGAGGCCGAGGAGTACTTCTCGGCGGGGCAGAAGGGCTCCTCGGCCATGCCCCACAAGCGCAACCCCGTGCTCACCGAGAACCTGACGGGCCTCGCCCGGATGGTGCGCGCCTTCGCGCTGCCGGCGATGGAGAACGTGGCGCTGTGGCACGAGCGCGACATCTCGCATTCCTCGGTCGAGCGCATGATCGGCCCCGACGCGACGATCACGCTCGACTTCGCGCTGGCCCGCCTCACCGGCGTCGTCGACAAGCTGCTGGTCTATCCCGAGCGCATGCAGGCCAACCTCGACCGGCTCGGCGGCCTGATCCATTCGCAGCGGGTGCTCCTGGCGCTCACCCAGAAGGGCGTCTCGCGGGAGGACGCGTATGGCCTGGTGCAGCGCAACGCCATGCCGGTCTGGCGCGGGGAGGGTGATTTCCTGACGCTGCTGAAGGCCGACGCGCAGGTATCCGCCGCGCTCTCGGACGCCGAGCTCGAGGGGCTGTTCGACCTCGGCTACCACCTGAAGCACGTCGACACGATCTTCGCGCGGGTCTTCGGGACGCCCTGACCTCTCCCTCTCCTCGTGGAAAGGGGGAAAGGGCAGG
Organism: Salinarimonas sp.; assembly: GCA_051117315.1. Lineage (GTDB taxonomy): Bacteria > Pseudomonadota > Alphaproteobacteria > Rhizobiales > Beijerinckiaceae > Salinarimonas. The sequence goes on from JBNPEA010000129.1 coordinate 40,325, forward strand.
TCGTCCAGCGTACATGGGAGAAGTCGATCGGTGCCGCCGGGTGCTCTCCTGCACGGCTCCGTGAGGCGGGGCGCTCGGCGCCTATTCCGCGGCCACCCCGATTTCCCCCGTCTCCCCCAGCCACGCCGCGAGATCCGCCCGCGCGCGGTCGGTCATCGCCTTCTTGCGGGCGATCGCCTTGGCCGAGCCGCGCAGGCGCTTGCCGTTCTCGGCCTTGGGAAGGGCGTCCTCGAGCGGGGGAAAGAGGCCGAAGTTGACGTTCATCGGCTGGAACGAGCGCGGCTTCGCCGGCCCCGTCTCTTCGCCCTCCGAGGCCTCCTCGGCGATGTGGCCGCCGGTGATGTGGGCGATCAGCGCGCCCATCGCCGTCGTCGGCGGGAGCAGATGCAAGGGGCGGCCGAGGCGCTCGGCGGCGGCGAAGCGGCCGGCCATCAGGCCGACCGAGGCGCTCTCCACGTAGCCCTCGCAGCCGGTGATCTGCCCCGCGAAGCGCAGGCGCGGCAGGGCCTTCAGCCGCAGCGTGCCGTCGAGGAGCCGGGGCGAGTCGAGGTAGGTGTTGCGGTGCAGGCCGCCCAGGCGGGCGAACTCGGCGTTCTCGAGGCCCGGGATCATGCGCAGGATCGAGGCCTGGGCGCCGTACTTCAGCTTGGTCTGGAAGCCCACCATGTTGAACAGCGTGCCGAGCGCGTTGTCCTGGCGCAGCTGAACCACCGCCCAGGGCTTCTCGTCGGGCCTGTGCCGGTTGGTGAGGCCGACCGGCTTCATCGGCCCGTGGCGCAGGGTCTCGCGACCGCGCTGCGCCATCACCTCGATCGGCAGGCAGCCGTCGAAATAGGGGGTGTTCGCCTCCCATTCCTTGAACGAGGTCTTCTCGCCGGCGATCAGCGCATCGACGAACGCCTCGTACTGCGCGCGGTCGAGCGGGCAGTTCAGGTAGTCCGCCCCGGTGCCGCCCGGGCCCGGCTTGTCGTAGCGCGATTGGAACCAGGCGACGCCCATGTCCACGCTCTCGCGATAGACGATAGGGGCGATGGCGTCGAAGAAGGCGAGCGCGTCGGCGCCGGTGAGGCCGCGCACGGCCTCGGCCAGGGCGGGGGAGGTGAGGGGCCCGGTCGCGACGACGACCTGATCCCACTCCTCCGGCGGCAGGCCCGCCACCTCGGCGCGATCGATCGTCACCAGCGGATGCGCCTCGAGCGCGGCGGTGACCGCCTCCGAGAAGCCGTCGCGGTCGACCGCGAGCGCCCCGCCGGCGGGGACCTGGTGCTTGTCGCCTGTGTGCATGATGAGCGAGCCGAGCCGACGCATCTCCTGGTGCAGCAGGCCGACGGCGTTCGCCTCGGCATCGTCGGAGCGGAACGAGTTCGAGCAGACGAGCTCGGCGAGGCCGTGCGTCTTGTGCGCCTCGGTCATCCGCACGGGGCGCATCTCGTGCAGCACGACCGGCACGCCCGTCCGGGCGATCTGCCAGGCGGCCTCGGATCCGGCGAGGCCTCCGCCGACGACGTGGACGGGCTTGATCTCGGGAATGTTCGACATTCTCCGTAGATGCGCGAGCGGCACCGGTGCGTCAAGGCGCGCGCGGCGGCGCGCCGGTCTCCTGCGCGAGGATCGAGCGGGCGAGGGCGTCGGTGCCGCTCTCCATCCGTGCCGCGAACCGGCTCGTCAACGCGCGGGCCGTGACGGGGGTGAGATCGAACCTCTCCCTGGCGAAGGCGCGGAACGCTGCCGGATAGGACGGGTGCGCCTCGAACGTGCCAGGAAGCGCGAGCCAGTCGTGGAAGGCCCCGCAGAGCGCCGCTCCGGCCTCGATGGCCCGCCCCGCGGGGACCGGCAGCCGCGCGACGGTGGCGATTTCGTGGAGCGCGAGGCAGGCGACGCCGAGGAGAAGCACGCGCTCCGCCGGCCGGCGCCCGGCCGCGAGCTCGGCCTGCGCGGCGCGCAGCCGCATCAGCGCGCGAAAGGCCCAGTGCGGTCCCGCCGCCGCGTAGGCGACGCGCTCCGCCACCACCTCGCGACGGGCCTCCGGCAAGTCCGGGCGCGCCATCGCCAGCGCCTTCTCCGCCACGGTAGTTGCAACTATGCCGCGAGAGAAGGCATCCGGCGCGAGGCCGTGCCAGGCGTCGCGATAATTCGCCCCGAGCATGCGCAGCTCGGGCTCCAGCGCGATCGTGGCGCTCACCGGCCCGGCGGCGGAGGGCACCGCGACGCGGCCCGCGCGACCGCGCAGGGCAGGGTGGTTGTGCGGCTTGCGGTCGAAGGTGAAGGCGGCCTCGTCGACAGCCGCGTGCGGGTCGTCGCCGAACGCGAGGCGCAGGACTGCGCGCCGAATCGGCTCGGGGGCACTTTCGCGTTGAGGCGCGCCGCGGCGTCGCGGCGGTGGCGCGGCCGCGGCATCGAGCCGGCTCGGCGCCGATCCCCCGTCCCGCAGCGGGCACGCATCCCGCGTCGAGCGCGGGCGGTCCTGGGCACGGGCGGTGGCCTCGTCGAGGACGCGGCGAAGGATCTGCGAATCGCTGCGTGGTATCTCCATTGCCGGCAATCTAGCATTTCGTCGCCGGCGGACAAATCCTCTCGGCTCACACGCCGCATACACGTGCCTGCGCCGGAAAAAGAAGAACGCCGGCGCGGGAGGTCCCGGCCGGCGTTCGCGGCGGCGCAGCGATGCGTCGCGGCTCAGCCATGAGCGAAGCGGCGCGCCACGTAGTCGATGTCGCCGCGCGACAGGCCGACGTCGTTGAGCTCGCGGTCGGACAGGCGCTCGAGCTCGCGCACGGTCTGGCGGTAGCGCTGGTAGGCGCGGATGCGGGAGAGGACCCAGGTGAGGAACATCGGTGGAGACTCCAGAGGGGGATCGAACAGAAGACGAAAGAAGCACGGTGCGCGCGGGCCGCTCTCGCGCGGCGCCTCGCGTCCCGTCTTGTGCAGTGCAATATATGGAGTTCGACCTTCGGCGTAAGGGCTAAAAGTCGAAATCAGCCATGCGTCCAGCGCATGATCCGGCCGATAAACGGTCACAAATCCTTTACGGATGCGCTGAGCGGGACGCTTTCATACGGAGGGTTGCCATCATTCGGCCATGCACGTTAATTGAGCGCATTCCGGCGGCGCTTCGCATCAGGCGTTGCGCTTGGGTCCGTAGGGCGGACGCGGGATCGCCATGTGCGCCGCCCGCAGCGCCGCCGACCAGCGCTCCCGCAGGTCGTGGAAATACGGTTCGCCGGCCTCGATACGCCGGTTGACCTCCGGCGCATCCGCGTCGCGGCGCAGCACGAGGACGTCGATCGGCAGCCCCACCCCGATGTTCGAGCGCATGGTCGAATCCATCGAGATCAGGCCGATCTTGAGCGCGTCGTACAGGTCACCTTCGAAGCGCACCGCGCGGTCGAGGATCGGCTTGCCGTACTTGTGCTCGCCGATCTGCAGGAACGGCGCGTCCTGGCCGCATTCGATGAAGTTGCCGGCGGCGTAGATCATGTAGAGCCGCATCGGCCCGCCGCGAATCTGCCCGCCGAACAGGAAGGAGACGTCGAAGGAGACGCCCGCCTCCACCAGCGCCGGGCCGTGCACGTCCCGCACCTCGCGAATCGCGCGCCCCACGAGCTCCGCCGCCTTGAACAGGGTGGGCTGGTCCTCGAGCCGGGCGACGGCGCCGGTCTCCGGGTCCTCGAGCCCCTCCTCGAGCAGGCTCACCACGGTCTGCGAGACCGACAGGTTGCCGGCGCTCGCGAGCGCCAGGACACGCTCGCCGGGCCGGTCGATCACGGTCAGCTTGCGGAAGGTCGAGACGTTGTCGAGGCCCGCGTTGGTGCGGGTGTCGGCGATCATCACGAGCCCCTGCTCGACGAGCAGGCCGACGCAGTAGGTCATGGGCGGGGCGTCCGGTGGAAGGCGGCGGGGCCGCGGGATGCGTCAGGACTGGGTTTGCGAGCGCGATTGCGTGGGAGCGGGCGCGCCGTTCGCGGCGTCCTGCACCGTGAGCCGGACGGCGAGGCTCTCCGCGCCGCCGCCGTAGCGCGCCCCGCGCACCGGCGCGCAGCCGGGCGCGTCGAGGCCGATGGCGACGCGCACGTAGCTCGGCCCGGCGCAGGCGCCGAAGGACGGACCGAAGGGGACCCCACCGAGCCGCGGTGCCAGCCCCTCGGCCCAGGCCAGCCCGTGACCGCCTTCGGTCCGCCCGATTTAGGCTCGGGACCCTTGCACCTGACCGCCGTGAACCTGCC
>JBNPEA010000069.1:0-44059 GCA_051117315.1 Salinarimonas sp.
GCGAAGAACAGCTGGCCCTCGACGACGTAGGTGCGGGTCGTGCGGTCGTCCGACAGCGTCGAGCCGACCCGGAAGAGCTGCGCGATCTTCCAGGCGAAGAAGATGCCCGACAGGAGCACGCCGAGCAGCACGCCGATGGCGAGATTGTGGGTGAGGACGACGCCGGCGACGGTCGCCAGCATCACCATGCTCGACGAGCGCGGATGCGTGCGCAGGTTCGCGAGCGAGGACCAGGAGAAGGTGCCCACCGAGACCATGATCATGATGGCGACGAGCGCCGGCATCGGGATGGTCGCCACGAGCCCGCCCAGCGCCACGATCATCACGAGCAGGAACACCCCCGCCGAGAACGACGACAGCCGCCCGCGCCCGCCGGACTTCACGTTGATCACCGACTGCCCGATCATGGCGCAGCCCGCCATGCCGCCGATGAAGCCGGTGGCGGTGTTGGCGATGCCCTGCGCCACGCATTCCTGGCGCTTGTCGCTGGGCGTATCGGTGAGCTCGTCGACGATCTGCGCCGTCATCAGCGACTCCAGCAGGCCCACCGCCGCCACCGCCGCCGAATACGGCAGGATGATCATGAGCGTCTCGAAGGTCAGCGGGATGTCCGGGATCAGGAAGACCGGCAGCGTCGAGGGCAGCTCGCCCATGTCGCCGACGGTGCGCACGTCGAGACCGAGCGCCCACACGGCGAGGGTGACGATGACGATGCACACGAGCGGCGCGGGGACGACCGTCGTGATCCGCGGCAGGCCGTAGAGCACGACGAGGCCCGCCGCGACCAGTGCGTAGGTGACCCAGGTCACGCCGATCAGCTCCGGCAGCTGCGCCATGAAGATCAGGATCGCCAGCGCGTTGACGAAGCCGGTCATCACCGAGCGCGAGACGAAGCGCATCAGCTGGGCGATTCCCGCCCAGCCGGCTACGATCTGCAGCAGGCCGGCGAGCACGGTGGCGGCGAGGAGGTACTGCAGCCCGTGGTCGCGCACCAGCGTGACCATCAGGACGGCCGTCGCCGCCGTGGCCGCGGAGATCATCCCCGGGCGACCGCCGACGATCGCCGTGATCACGGCGATCGAGAAGGAGGCGTAGAGCCCCACCTTCGGGTCGACGCCGGCGATGATCGAGAAGGCGATCGCCTCGGGGATCAGAGCCAGGGCCACGACGAGGCCGGCGAGGAGGTCGGCGCGGACATTGCCGAGCCAGTCGGCGCGCAGGCGCCAGGGAGAGAAGGTCTTCATCGAGAACGGCTTTCTGCGGCGCGCCGGGAGGGCGCGGCCGGTCGGGAAATGAGATGCCGAGACGGGAGGAGGCGCGATTATGGCGGGTGCGGCGTCCTACATCGGTCTCGCATGTATTCGCGTCGAAAAAGCTGCCGCGGCGCGCCAGCCCCCAAGACCTATCCGCGCGGCGACGAGGATGCAAGGAGCGGGCGCCGCCTTCAGGCGCGCCAGCAGGCGGCGGCGTGGCCGGGCTCCACGTCCGCCAGGGCGGGGGCGTCCTCGCGGCAGCGGTCGATCGCGAGGGGGCAGCGCAGGTGGAAGGCGCAACCCGGCGGCGGATCGGTCGGGTCCGGGACCTCGCCGTGAGTCGGCGCGGCGAGGCCCGCCCCCGCACGCTTGGCGCGCACCACCTCCTGCACCGGCCGCGGCACCGACGCCAGCAGCGCGCGGGTGTAGGGATGGCGCGGCGCCGCGAACAGCCGGTCGGCCGGCGCGAGCTCCACCAGCTTGCCGAAATACATCACGCCGACCCGGTCGCTGACGTGGCGCACCACGGACAGGTCGTGGCTGATGAAGATCATCGAGAGGCCCAGCCGCGCCCGCAACGAGACGATCAGGTTGATGATCTGCGACTGGATCGAGACGTCGAGCGCCGAGACCGGCTCGTCGGCGACGATGAGCGCGGGGTCGAGCGCCAGCGCGCGGGCGATGGCGATGCGCTGGCGCTGGCCGCCGGAGAACTCGTGCGGATAGCGGTCGGCGGCGTCGGCGGGCAGGCCGACGAGGTCGAGCAGCGCGGCCAGGCGCTGCTTCGCGCCGGGCACGCCGTGCACGACCAGGGGCTCGGCGACGATCGTGCCGACGCGGTGGCGCGGGTTGAGCGAGCCGAACGGGTCCTGGAAGACCATCTGCACCTGACGGCGCGCCGCCTTCAGCTTCGCGCCCGACAGCGACGCGAAGTCGACGCCCTCGATACGGATCTCGCCGGAGGTCGGCTCGATCAGGCGCATGATGGCGCGCCCGAGCGTGGTCTTGCCGCAGCCGGATTCGCCGACGATGCCGACGACCTCGCCGCGGCGCACGGTCAGGCTGACGCCGTCGAGCGCGCGCAGCACCGCGCCGGAGCCGTCGCGGTAGTGCTTGACGAGGTTCCTCACCTCGAGGAGCGGGGCGTCGGTGGCGCTCATGCGGGGTTCCAGCAGGCGTAACCGCGGGGGCCCTCGACGGTCCAGGGCGGCGTCTCGCTCCGGCAGCGGTCGAGGGCGGCGTGGCAGCGCTCGGCGAAGGCGCAGCCCGCGCCCCGGGCGCCGGGCGGCGGGACGTTGCCGGGGATCGAGGGCAGCGGGCGCCCCGGCGGGTTCGAGGAGGGGATCGTCTCGACCAGCGCGCGGGTGTAGCGGTGGCGCGGGGCGCCCAGCGCCTGCTCGATCGGGCCGGCCTCGACGATGCGGCCGGCATACATCACGCAGATCCGGTCGCAGATCTCGGCGACGACGCCGAGATCGTGGGTGATCAGCAGGCAGGCGAGCCCCATGTCCCGGCGCAGGCCGTCGATCAGCGCGAGGATCTGCGCCTGGACCGTGACGTCGAGCGCCGTCGTCGGCTCGTCGGCGACGAGGAGCCGCGGCGCGCAGGCGAGCGCGATGGCGATCATCACGCGCTGGCGCTGGCCGCCGGACAGCTGGTGCGGATAGCGGGCGAGCTGCGCCGTCGGGGACGGCAGGCCGACGAGGTCGAGCAGCTCCGCAGCCCGCGCCAGCGCGGCCTTGTGCGACAGGCCCTCGTGGATGCGCAGCGGCTCGGCGATCTGGTCGCCGATGGTGAAGACCGGGTTGAGCGAGGTCATCGGCTCCTGGAAGATCATGCCGATGCGCCGCCCCCGCAGACGGCGCATCTCGGCCTCGGAAAGCCGCGCCAGGTCGCGGCCCTCGAACAGGATGCGCCCGCCGGCGACGGTGATCGGCGGCGTCGGCAGCAGGCCGAGCAGAGACAGCGCGGTGACGCTCTTGCCGCAGCCGCTCTCACCCACGAGGCCCAGCATCTCGCCGGGCGCGATGGCGAAGGACACGTCCTCGACGAGCGGCGTGCCCCGCAGCGCGAGCGACAGGTCCTCGACCGAGAGGATCGGATCGCGCGCCGCCGACGGCTCCGGGCGACCCGCCTCCGACGGCGCGTCGCGCACGACGTCGGGGCCGTGGAGGAGGCCGGGGAGGAGGCCGGCAAGAGGGCGCACAGCCATTCAGAGCGTCTCCGTGACCTTCGAGAGGTGCGGCGGCCGGTCGGGATCGTAGCCCATCGTGCGGGCGGTGCGGGCGATCATCATATAGGCCGGCGCGAGGAAGGCGATGGCGTCCGTCGCGGGATGGTCGTCGCCGATCCAGGGCAGGCGCGAGGCTTCGCCGCCGGCGTGGAGCGGCGCGAGCCCGGCGGCGGCGAGGTCGGCGAGGACCGCGTCGACCGCCACCGCGGTCGCGTCCCCGACCCGCAGCGCGAGCACGGGCGTCGTCGGGCCGATCGCCGCGCGCGGGCCGTGCAGGATCTCGGCGGCCGAGTAGGCCAGCACCGGCAGCCGCAGCACCTCCATGGCCTTGAGCGCGATCTCGCGCGCGCTGGCGAGGCCGTAGCCGCGCCCGGTGACGAAGCCCGCCGTGGCTCCGGCGAGCGCCTCGCCGGCGGCCATCCAGTCGAGCCCGCAGGCACGCTCCAGCCGTTCGGGCAGGCGCGCAAGAGCCTCGGCGAGAGCGGCGTCGTCGGCGAGGCGCGCGACGAGGAGGCCGCCGAGCGCCATGGCGCCGATCACGGTCTTGGTCGCGGCGACGGACAGCTCGGGTCCGGCGTCGATCGGCAGCACCCACTCGGCCGCCTCGGCGGCGGGAGAGGCCGCGTCGTTGACGATCGCCGCCGTGAGCGCGCCCTGTGCGCGCGCCGCGCGCGTCGCCGCGACGAGATCGGGGCTGCGGCCCGATTGCGAGATCACCACGAAGAGCGCGCCGGCGAGGTCGAGCGGGCGGCCGAGCGCGGTCACCACCGAGGGCGCGGTCATGGTCACCGGGATGCCGAGGCGTGCCTCGAGAAGGTAGCGCAGGTGCACGCCGGCGAGCCCGGAGCTGCCGCGCCCGCAGATGGCCGCGAGGCGCGGCCGGCGAGCGTGGACGGCGGCGGCGAGCGGCGCGGTCCGCTCGCGTGCGGACACGAGCCGTGCGACGACCGCGCTCGCCTCGCGCGTCTCCCGGGCGAGGGCCGAGGCTTCGGCGTTCATGGCGTCGCCCTCCCCTGCGCCCCGGTCCGCAGCTCGCGGACCTCGGCGATGAAGTCGTAGCGATCGCCGCGATAGGCGGACCTGGTCAGCTCGACGGCGCGGCCGTCGGCGAGATAGGCGCGGCGCTCGATGCGCAGCACCGCCGCGCCGACGGGGACGGCGAGGAGGCGCGCCTCGGTCGGCGTCGCCAACGATGCCTGCAGCCGCTGGTGGCCGCGAGCGGGCTCGTGGCCGCGGGCGGCGAGCGCCTCGTAGAGCGAGCGGTCGACGCACTCGGGACCGGGCAGGAAGCGCGTCGGCACCGTAGCGCGCTCGATCGCGAGGGGCTCGCCGTCGGCGGTGCGCACGCGCGCGAGCCGCACGACCCGGGCGCCGAGATCGAGGCCGAGCGCCATCGCCTCCTCGGGCGTGGCGACGCCCTCCCCGCGCTCGATCCATACAGCGCCGGGCTCGAGACCGCGCCCGCGCATCTCGGCCGAGAAGCCCGCCAGCAGCGCGGCGGATTGCTGGATGCGCGGCAGCACGTAGGTGCCCGACCCCTGCCGCCGCGAGAGCAGCCCCTCGCGCAGGAGCAGATCGAGCGCCTTGCGCACCGTGACCCGCGAGACGCCGCCGAGAAGGCTCAGCTCGCGCTCGGAAGGCACGGCGTCCCCGACGCGGATCGCGCCCTCGGCGACGCGCGCGCGGATCTGCTCGGCGAGCTGCAGGTAGAGCGGCGTCGGGCTGGCCTGGTCGAGCACGAGCGCCAGGCCGCGCGGGAGCGCGGGCGCGGTCATGGCAGGTCCGCGAGCGCATGGCGCAGGTTGCCGGCGTTCGCGGCGAGCCGCGCGCGGGCCTCCTGCGGATCGGCGCCGAGCGCGACGAGGGCCGCGACCTTGATGTCGCCCTCGCTGCGCGCCAGCGCCCCGCGCGCCACGTCCTCGTCGCAGCCGGCGACCCGGGAGACGATGATCTCCGCGCGTCGGCGCAGCTTGTCGTTGGCCGCGCGCATGTTGACCATCATGCCGCGGTAGACCCGGCCCATCCGCACCATCACGCCGGTGGAGATCAGGTTGAGCGTCACCTTCTGCGCGGTGCCCGCCTTCATGCGGGTGGAGCCGGCGATCAGCTCGCCGCCGGTCTCGATCAGGACCGCGTGCTCGGCCGTCGCGAGCAGCGGCGCGCCGGCATTGCTGGCGATGCCGATCGTCAGCGCCCCTGCGGCGCGGGCACGGGCGATGCCGGCGATGGTGTACGGTGTGGTGCCGCTCGCCGCGACGCCGATGACGACGTCGGCCGGCCCCAGCGCGGCCGCGTCCATCGCGGCGATCGCCGCGTCGGCGTCGTCCTCCGCGCCCTCGGCGCTCGCGATCAGGGCCCCCTCCCCGCCAGCGATGGCGAAGACGAGGCGCTCGCGCGGCCAGTCGAAGGTGGGGGTGAGCTCGGCGCCGTCCTGCACGGCGATGCGACCGGAGGTGCCGGCCCCGACATAGACGAGCCGCCCCGCCTCGCCGAGCCGGGCGGCGGCGGCGTCGACGGCGCGGGCGATGGCGGGCAGCGCGGCGCGCACGGCGGAGACCGCCGAGAGCTGCCCCTCGAGCATGGCCTCCAGCGCCTCTCCTGTCTCCCAGGCGTCGAGATCGACGAAGCGCGGGCTGATTCGCTCGGTGGACATGATCGGCTCCCCTCAGCGGATGATACCAATCTAGTGCCTTTAGTCCGCAGCGACAATACCAATCGATGCCGGACCCGTGTGCGCCCTATCCGATCCATACCGCTTCGAGCCGCACCGCGCGAGGGCGCTCCTCCTTCCTCTCAGATCGTCCCCGCCTCTGCCAACCGCCCGATCTCGTCCTCTCCCATCCCGAGCCACTCCGCCAGGACCTCCGCCGCGTGCTCGCCGAGCCCCGGCGCGCCGCGGCGGATCGCGGTGGGGGTGCCGTGGAGCTTCATCGCCGGGCCGGGGAAGGGCACCATGCCGAGCTCGGGGTGAGGCACGTCGACGATCTGGCCGCGGGCGGCGACCTGCGGGTTGGCGATGACGTCGCCGATCGTGGCGACGCGCTCGGCGGTGACTTCCGCCGCGTGGAGCCGCGCGAGGATCGTCTCGCCGTCGACCGCCGCCGCCCAGTCCTCGATGACTCGCTCGAGCGCGGCGACGTTCTCGTTGCGCGCGGCGAAATTGGCGAAGCGCGGATCGGCGGCGAGGTCCTCCCGACCCATGGCGGCGGCGAGGCGCGGAAAATGCGCGTCGCTGCCGGCGACGACATAGATCCAGGTGCCGTCACGCGCGGGGAAGCAATGGGAGGGCGAGAGGTAGCGGTCGCGGTTGCCACGCCGGTCCGGCTCGCGGCCGAAGAGCGCGCGCTCGGGGATGGCGGTGGTGAGCATGGAGAGGCCCGAATCCATCAGCGTCGCCTCCACGACCTGACCGTGGCCGGTGCGGGCTCGGGCCTGGAGGGCGGCGAGCGCGGCCATGGCGCCGTAGAGCGCCGTGGCGTAGTCGCACACGAAGACGCCGGCCATGGTCGGCGGCCCGCCGGGCGCGCCGGTCATCGCCATCACGCCGGACTGCGCCTGCGCCGCCCCGTCGAAGCAGGGGTGGCGCGCGAGCGGCCCCTCCTGCCCGAAGCCGGAGATGCGCACCATGATCAGGCCCGGGTTCGTCTCGCTCAGCACGTCCCATCCGAGCCCCATCGCCTCCATCGTGCCCGGCCGGAAATTCTCGACGACGATGTCGGCCGCGTGCGCGAGCCGCCGGACGAGCGCAAGACCCTCTGGATCGCGGAAGTCGACGGCGACGCCGCGCTTGTTGCGGTTCGTCGAGAGGAAGAACAGCGTGTCCCCCGCCACCGTCTCCCCGACGCGCCGCCCCTCCTCGCCGCCGTCGATCCGCTCGACCTTGACCACATCCGCGCCGAGATCGCCCAGCGCCTGGGCGCAGAACGGGCCGGCGATGTAGCGGGACAGATCCAGGACCTTGATGCCGTCGAGCGCCGCGTTCATTGTCTGCTCTCCATGGGTGATTATTGTGTAGCTACTTCAAAAACGCTCGAGATCTGCTTGATTATTACTGAAATCGTGCTTGAATGCGCCATCACGAGGAGGTCCCCATGAAGGTGTCCTATTTCTCCTGGCTCCGCACCAAGACCGGGCGCGCGTCCGAGGACGTCACGCCGCCGGAGGGGTGCCGCACGGTCGCCGATCTCGTCGCGCATCTCGCCGGCCGACATCCCGCGCTCGCGGAGATCGCGGACGCGCCGGGCGGCATGCGCTTCACGGTGAACCGGCGCTACGTCGAGCCGCATCACGAGCTCTCCGCGGGCGACGAGGTGAGCCTGTTCCCGCCGGTGACGGGCGGCTGAGGCGCGTCGCAGACGGGGCAGCCGGCGCGCCGCGGCAGCGTGGTGTGCGCCACGTCGTGGCGCCAGGCGTCGACCATCAGGAGCGTGCCGGAAAGCCCCGGCTCGTCAACGGCGTCCTCCAGGATCTCCCGGATCACGGCCGTGGCCTGCATCGAGCCGAGCATCCCCAGCGCCGGCCCGAGCACGCCGATCTCGGCGCAGGACGGCGTCAGCGCCGCCGGCGGCGCCTCGGGGAACAGGCAGCGGTAGCAGGGGTGCGGCGGGCCGAGCCAGGCCTTGAAGGTCGTGAGGATCCCGTCCGTCAGCTGCGCCGCCGCGCTCACCAGGGGCACGCGGGCGGCGAGGCAGGCGGCGTGGACCGCGTCGCGGGTCGCGAAATTGTCGCTCCCGTCGGCGACGACATCCCAGCCGGCGACGAGGTCGGCGGCATTGTGCGGGCCGATCGCGCAATCGTGGCGCACGATCGCCACGTGCGGATTGAGGCCGCGCAGGGTCGCCTCGGCGCTCGCGGTCTTGGGGCTGTCGAGCCGGTCGACGCCGTGCAGGATCTGCCGGTGCAGGTTCGAGACCTCGACGAGATCGAAGTCGACGATCCCGAGCGTGCCCACGCCCGCGCCGGCGAGATAGAGCAGCAGCGGCGAGCCGAGCCCGCCAGCGCCGATCACGAGCACCCGCGCGCCCTTGAGCCGCGCCTGCCCCGCCTCCCCGATCTCGGGCAGCACCGTCTGGCGGCGGTACCAGAGGCGTTCGGCGTCGGTGAGGGCGACGGCGCGGGTCATGCGAGATCCTCCTGCGCGAGGCATCGTTGCGCCGCAGTGCGGATGCGCCGCACCACGAGGTGCAGGCCGTTGGCGCGGCTCGGTGCGAGGCTGCGCCCGGTGAGCAGGCGATCGATCACGGCGGGATCGTGGGCCAGGATCGCGGCGGGGGCGCGGCCGTCGTAGAGCCGCAGCAGGAGCGCGAGCAGCCCGCGCATCAGAACGGCATCGGAATCCGCGCCGATGCGCAGCCGCCCCGTGGCCGGGTCGGCCCGCACGACGACCCAGACGAGGGACTGGCAGCCGGCGACGCGGTTCTCCTCGCAGCAGACGGCCGGCGAAAGCCGCTCCAGCGCGCGGCCGAGCGCGACGAGATGCGCGGCGCGCGCGGTGAAGTCCGCGAGCGCGTCGAACTCCGCCTCGACGGCGCGGGCGACAGCCTCGATCGGGTCCGCGTCGGCCCGCGCGCCCATGGCCCGCCCTCAGCCACGCGGCGCGGGCGCGCGCCGTGCGCCGGTCATCGGCTCGGGAGCGCCCGTGGTCATCGGGAAGGACAGCGGCAGGCCGCGCAGAGCCCGCACGGCGAGGTAGGCGAAGCACTCCGCCTCGACCGCGTCCCCGCGCAGGCCCACGTCCTCGGCGGGCAGGATCTCGGCGCCCGTGCGCCGCTCGAGCTCGCGCATGAGGGCCGGGTTCTTGCGCCCACCGCCGCACACGACGAGCCGCCGCGGCCGGGTCGGCAGGATGTCGAGCCCCCGCGCCACCGTCCCCGCCGTGAAGGCGGTGAGCGTCGCGGCGCCGTCCTCGAGCGAGAGGCCGTCGGCCATGTCGGCGGTGAAGTCGTAGCGGTCGAGCGATTTCGGGTAGGGCGCGGCGAGGAAGGGGTGCTCGAGCGCCCGTGCGAGGCGCTCCTCGTCGACCCGCCCGGCGAGTGCCAGCGCCCCGTCGACGTCCATCTCGCCGCGGCCGTGGCGGATGATCCAGTCGTTGATCGGCCCGTTCGCCGGCCCGGTGTCGAAGGCGTGGAAGGTGTCCGCGCCGTCCCACCAGGTGATGTTGGCGACGCCGCCGAGGTTGAGCGCCGCTGTCCCCGCGTCCGCGCCGACCTTGCGCAGCAGCGCGGCATGGTAGCTCGCCGAGAGCGGCGCCCCGTGGCCGCCGGCGCGCATGTCGGCGGTACGGAAGTCGTAGACCACGTCGACGCCGAGACGCTCGGCCATCAGCGCGCCATCGCCGAGCTGTCGGGTGTCGCCGAAGCGTCCGGGCTCGGGCGCGCGGTGCAGCACGGTCTGGCCGTGGAAGCCGATCGCGGCGACGTCGGCGGGGTCGAGCCCCGTCTCCCGCATGAAGTCCGCCACCGCCTCCGCCTGCGCGAGCGTGAGCGCCCGCTCGGCCTCGGCGAAGATCGCCGGCTCCGGCCCCTCGAAGCGCCAGGCGAGCGCCGCGCGGGTCGCCTCGGCGAGGAGCGCGCGGATGTCGGTCTTGTAGGGGGCGAGCCGCCATGCGCCGAACGCCACGCCGCCCTCCCCGTCCGTGCGGATCGAGGCGACGTCGATCATCCCGTCCAGCACCGTCCCCGTCATCAGGCCGATGGCCCAAACCGGCTGCATGCGTTCTTCCCCTTGCGCCGCCTCACGCTGAACGGGCGCCCGGCCGCGGCGGCCTGCGGCGGGCGCCGTCTCGAATCCTCATGCCGCCGCGAGGCGGTGCTTGGCGTGGATCGCCCCTTCCGGCTTGCGGCAGGTCGCGCAGTGCTTCGTCGCGCAGCGGCCCTCGCCGTCGAGCCGGTCGCGGAAGGCCGTCCCGCGGGCGAGCACCGCCTCGGCGCTCTCCTCGAAGAGGTTCCCGATCACGCCCTCGCGGCCGTGGCTGATGACGCAGATCGAGACCTTGCCGTCGGGGGCGAGGCACATCGTGTGGCCGGCCCAGAAGCAGGCGCCCTGCGGCACCGGCAGGCGCGGGTTGACGTCCTGCATCATGCGCCGGTGCAGGCGCTCGTCGGTCTCGAGGTCGGCGAGGCTCATCACCGGGTGATGCGCGCCGCCGGGCAGGAGCGGGGTGACGAGGACGTGGTCGTCGACCCGCGAGAGCAGCGACACGAAGCGCGGGTCCCAGCCGTCGCGGGGCTCGCCGAGGTCGATCTGGTAGACGCCGATCTCCACGTGGTTCGCCGCGGGACCGAGGCGCTCGACCTCGTCGAGCAGGGTCCCGAGGCCGCGCAGCGTCTTCTCGAAGGTGCCGGCGCCGCGGTTGAGGTCGTGCGACAGCGCGTTGCCGCCGTCGATCGACACGAAGATCTTGTGGCGGACCGGCACGGCCAGCAGGCTGCGCACGCGCTTTCGCGTCAGCATCGTGCCGTTCGTGTGCCATTGCAGCGTGACGTCCGGCAGGGCCGCGCGCGTCACCGCCAGGAGCTCCTCGAAGCGCGGGTTCATCAGCGGCTCTCCGCGCCAGTTGAGGTGGATGCCCTTCACCGCGAGCGCGGGAGAGGCGGTGAGCTTGGCGAGCGCGGCGGCGAGGTCGTCGGGCTCGAGATCGAGCTTGCCGTGACTCTGCTTGGTGTAGCACAGGCGGCACTCGAGATTGCATCGCGTCGTCGGGTCGAGCCAGAGCCAGATCGGCTGCGGGCTACCGAACCGGCCTCTTTCGGCGTGGGACATGCGTCCGTCTCCGCATCAGAGTGGTACCATACTGGTATGATTAGACCCAGTTGGCAAGAGGACTCCGTCGCGCACCACGCTCGCGCGGCGCGCGCCTGCTCTTCACCCAGCCAGCCCCTAGAGTCCCGGATCGAGCGCCCTGGAGCGCGGAACGAACTCCCGTGAGAGGCAGAGCCTTCCGAAGCGGAATTCACGCCTCTCTACTTATCTTTGCGCGTTGTTTCCGCTGAGAAACACGCTACCGGAATAGTACCACCGAGTCAACCGGTGGATGTTACCGCGAAACGATCCGCGGACGCGTCGTCCTCGACGACGATCCCTGTCGCCGCCCGATCGGCCGCGCTTCGCGGGTAGTAGATCGGCACGCAGGAGTGGTTCTCGGCCACCCAGTCGGTGTTCGGCAGGGCCACGTCCCGGCCGAAGATGCGGTGGCAGGGCAGCTCGTAGACCCTGCCCGTGGAGCGCGGGATCGGCTCGAAGACGACGTACTTGTAGAGACCGCTCGTCATCCCCTCGGGCAGCCGCACGCGGTGCTCGTGGCGTGGGTCGAGCACGGCGCGGGCGTAGGCGTTCTTCCAGGCCACGATCTCCGGCAGGCGCCTGGCCTGGACCACGCCGAGGGCCGCCCGGAACTCGTCGAGCCGGTGGTTCATGCCCTGAATGCGATAGCGCGAGCCGCGTCCGTAGTCGCGGTAGGAGCGCAGATGGGCGATCAGCCCCTCGTCGGCGCCGACCGCGATCCCGCCCTCGCCGGTCGAGACCGTCTTCGTCGCGTAGAGCGAGTAGATCCCGGCGAGCCCCCAGCTGCCCGGCTTCGCGCCGTTCCAGGAGGCGCCCGCCGCGTGTGCGCAATCCTCCAGCAGCACGATGCCGCGGGCGCGGCAGTACTCGGCGATCCGGGCGACGTCGAAGGCGATGTGCCCGCCGATGTGCACGAGCCAGGCGGCCTTCGGGCGCGTGGCCTCGGCCTTGGCGACGAAGTCGTCGTAGGAGCCGCAGAGGTCGTGGCGGTTGCAGTCGTAGAAGACGACGCGTGCGCCCGCGCGCTCGGCCGAGCGCGGGGTCGCCAGGAAGGTGTTGGAGGGACACAGCACCGTCTCGCCCGCGACGCCGACGTAGTCGAGCACCGCGGCGGCGGCGCCGGCCCAGTTGTCGAAGGCGACGGCCGGCAGGTCGTTCATCGCGGCCCACGTCGCCTCGAGCTCGGCGAGCTCCTCGCCGTCGCTCCAGCGGCTGGAGCGCAGCACCCGGCGCCAGCGCGCCAACACCGCGTCCTCGTCCCGCTCGTCGAAGGCGACGCCGAAGGGCAGGTCCGGCGGGGCGCTGGCGTCGGTCATGGTCGGGGTCCTCGTGCAAGGATCATGGAAAGGATCATCGGAAGGGTCCTCGGAAGGGTCAGAGCACCGTGTCCGCGTCGCCGACGCCGAGCAGCGCCGCGCCGAGCGCGCGGGCCTGCGCCTCGACCTGGTTGGCGGCGTGCTGGCGCGCGGCGGCGATATCGGCGGCGTAGCGGCCGAACGGATGGGATCGCGACAGGCCCGAGGCGCCGCAGGCCTTGAACAGGCGCGCGGCGAGAAGCGTGCAGCGCTCGGCACACTGCGTCGCCTGGAGCCGGTAGAGCATGCGCTCGTGCACCGGCGCCTCCTCCCCCCGCTCGGCGTGGGCGAGGAGGCGCGCGAAGTTCAGCCGCATCATCGCCGCCATCTCGTCGATCGCGGCGCGGGTCTCGCCTGCGACCTGCTGGGCGACGGGATCGCGCGCGACCGCCTGGCCGGTGACGGCGACGCGGGCGCGGGAATGTGCGAGAAACGCGTCGAGGAAGCCGGCCAGCGCGCCGATCGCCGGCGTCGTGATGTTGCGGAAGAGGAGTTGCGGCAGCGGCAGCCGGTAGAGCGGCGCGGCGTTGACGGCGAGGCCGGGGCTCCTCCCGGCGAAGCGGTCGGCGTGGCGATGAGCGCGGTGGTCGGGCACGAAGACGTCCGTGACGCTCACGTCCTGGCTGCCGGTGCCGCGCAGTCCCGTCGTGTCCCAGGTCCGGTGGATCACGACGTCCGCGCGGGGCAGCAGGAACACGCGCAGGTCCGGTGCGCCGTCCACCTGCCCGACCTTTCCCGCCAGCAGCAGCCAGTCGCAATGATCGGCGCCGCTGGCGAATCCCCAGCGGCCAGAGAGCCGCACGCCGCCGCGCACGGGCTCGGCTGCGCCGGTGGGCATGTAGGAGCAGGCGAGCAAGGCGCCCGGGTCGGCACCCCAGACGTCGTCCTGCGCCGCCTCCGCGAACAAGGCGAGGTGGAATGCGAGCGTGCCCATCACGCCCTGCAGCCAGCCCGTCGACATGTCCGCCTCGGAGAGGACCATCTGCACCGTGAAGAAGACCTCCGGCGCGGCCTCGGCGCCGCCGTAGCGCGCGGGCTGGAGCAGGCGGAACAGGCCGGCCTCGCGCATCGCGGCGATCGTCCGGTCGGGTGCGCGCGCATCACGCTCGCCCTCGCCGGCGCAGTCGCGTACGAGAGGCAGCAACGCGCGGGCCCGCGCCACGGGGTCGGCGGTCGCCGGGCCGGAAGACGCCATGATGCACCTCCTCCTGCGTGCGAGACGCGTCGCATGCACGTCATCTCGAGTTGCGCACACGCCCAGGTGACGAGGCGATCCGGGCCATTTCAAGGCGTGCATGGTGGCTCGATGTCCATCCTGAGTATGGTACCATTGGCAGGACCAGTGCGTTCGGGACCGCACCCCACGCCGCCACCGCAGGAGGCTCCGCCGTGCCGCGCTACGCCCTGAAGGGCGCCGTCGCCGATCTCGCCCAGCTGGAGGCGCGCGCCGCCGCCCTCGAGGCCGCGGGAATGCCCGTCGTGCTCGAGCTCCACAGCTTCGGCACCCGTGACGTCGACACCGCGGCCGGCCGCGCCGCGTCGCGGGAGGTGATCGCACGCCTGCGCGAGCGCGCACCCTCGGCACGGCTCGTCCTGCACGTGCCGGTGCAGCAGGTCCCCGTCGTCACCGACCTCTTCTTCGACGTCGGCCAATGCGAGCGCGCCATCGGCCTCGCCCGCGAGATCGGCGCCGAGGCGCTGGTCGTGCATCGCTACGGCGCGCTGGTCCTCGGGGACCGTCCGCCGCGCATCGGCTCGAAGGCGCAGGCGGTGGCGCGGTTCGAGGCGATCGTGCGCGACCTCGCCCACGCCGCGCCGGACCTGATGCTGCTCGTCGAGAACGTCGGGCACTACGCGCTGCTGCCGCGGGACGGGGCGCGCTTCCTCGCCGGCCCCCTCGACCACTTCTTTCCCTGGGAAATCGCGGCCTTCCGCGACTTCCTCGCCCGCGAGGGCATCGGCAATGTCGCGCCCTTCGTCGACGTCGCGCACGCCACGCTCTCCGCCAACCTGTTCAACCGCAAGCGCGCCTGCCCCGCGGCCATGGCCGGAGACCCGCGCGCCGCCTGGATCGACGAGGCGGATCTCGACCGCGCCCGGCGTCTCCACCCCTTCGACTTCGTCGATCCCGCGATGCCCTGGCTCCACGTCTCGGACGCGGTGCTGCTGGCGGAGGCCGAGATCGTGGATCCGGACCTGCCGGAGAGCCGGCTCGTCGAGGGCATCGTCTCCGAGGGGCTGGAGATCGGCGCGGGCACCCTCCCCTTCGCGATGCTCGGCCCTCGGCTGGGCGCCGACGCGACGCTCGTCCTCGAGGTGGAGCCCGGTCCCGGCGAGAGCCACATCGACAACGCCGCCCAGGTGCGCTCCCTCGCCCGCCTCGCGGCCCTGCTCGCGGCGCCTCGTGCGTGAATTGTCGCGCCGGACATGCTAGTCCGGAACGCGGGCGCGACGCGGACGCGTCGCGAGCGAACGGAACGAGGATGACGAGCAACGCGGAGCGGACACGGCCGCAGGGCGCAGCGAGGCCCGATCCGCGGTCGGAGATCCTGGCCGAGCTCGGCACGCCGACCGACGCGACGCCGCGCTACCTGCAGCTCGCCGGCGCGATCCGCCTCGCCATCCAGCGCGGCGTCTTCCGCCCCGACGAGGCGCTCGCCTCGGAGCGCGACCTGGCCGCCTGGACGGGATTCGCGCGCATCACCGTGCGCCACGCCATCGAGGTGCTCTTGCGCGAGGGCATCCTGGTGCGCCGGCAGGGCTCGGGCACCTTCGTCACCCGACGGATCGAGCAGCCGCTCTCGGCGCTCGCGAGCTTCACGGAAGAGATGTCGACGCGCGGGCGGCGTGCGGGATCGGTGTGGCTCTCCAAGGAGATCGCCCGCGTCGCGCCGGCCGAGGCGCTGGCGCTCGGGCTCGGCCCGCTCGAGCCGGTGCTGCGGCTCTCGCGGGTGCGCACCGCCGAGGACGAGCCGCTCGCCATCGAGACCGCGGCCGTCCCGACATGGGCGCTCGACCATCCCGACCGGGTCGACGCCTCGCTCTACGCCGCCCTGGCGCAGGCCGGCTGCCGCCCGGCGCGCGGTGTCCAGCGGCTGCAGGCCTCGCTCGCCAAGCCCGACGAGGCCCGCCTCCTCGCCGTCGCGCCGATGAGCGCCATCCTGCGCATCGAGCGCCGTGCCTTCCTCGCGGACGGCCGGCCGGTGGAGTTCACCGTCTCGGCCTACCGCGGCGATCGCTACGACTTCGTCGCGACGCTGCGCGCCACCGATGCAGACACGGGCTGATCAGGCGAGCGTGCGGGCGGGCTCCCAATGCGGCGGCGCGACGACCGGCGCCGTGTCCGCGCCCTGGTCCGCGAAGCCGCGGGTGCGGGTACAGACGCAGCCCGCGCGCGCCCGCTGCGGCCGGTCGACGGCGCCGAGGCAGTCCGAGACGAGGTCGAGCTGGAGCCGCTCGAAGCGCGGATCGAAGCGCCCGGTCAGCCAGCCGATCGCGAAGCCAGCAGCCAGCGTGCCGCCCGTCGTGGTGATCCAGGAGACCGTGTCGATCTGCGGGATGGCGGTGGCGATCGGGTCGGGGCGCTCGCCGCGGTCGCGCGCCGCGTCCGCCTGAGCCTGAGCGGAGAGCCGCTCCGCGGGCGACATCAGCTCCTGCGCGACGCGCACCTCGCTGATCATGCCCCGGCAGCGCGGGCAGGGATCGTCCGGAAGGAAGCGCACGAGCTGCACCAGCTGCCCGGTCACGATCCCGTCCGCGCCCTCGATCAGCCCGCCGATGTCGATCGCGGGGATGGCGAAGCGCCGGGCGATGTCCGCGACCGCGAGGCGGCTCGCATGCTGGTCGGTGCAGCCGAGGAGCAGGTCCGCGCGGATCACGGCGTCGACGATCTCGGGCTGCGGCAGCTTGCCGACATGGGCCTCGACCACGACGTCCGGCGCGAACGACGCGACGTGCCGGCGCGCGATCGCGACCTTCGGCACCCGATCGACCACGTCCTGCGGCACGCTGCCGTGCAGGCGCTCGAGGTTCGACGCGCTGGCGTGGTCGGCGTCGACCACGATCAGCCGCCCGACGCCGGCGCGGGCGAGGATCGGGATCGCGGCCGAGCCGGTGGCGCCGGCGCCGACGAGCGCGACCGTCGCGCGCTGCAGGCGCTGATAGGCCTCGCGGCCGAAGGCGCTCGTCAGCCGCGCGACGCGCTCGGGCGGCATCGGCGCGGGATCGGGCCGGACGCCGTCGGGCCAGCAGACCACGTCGGGCCGGCGCGCCGCCGCGACCCGCGTCACCGGCCGCCAGGTGCCGGCGACCCGCACGCGGCCCGACAGCGCGAGCTCCGGGCCGGTGTCGCCGTCGACGCGTGCGAGGATCAGGCTGGCGAAGGGCCGGCCGGGCGCGAAGTCGGCGAAGTAGCCGGCGAAATAGTCGTCCATCGCGTCGTCCGCCGGGCTCGGTCGCAGGCCTGCGCCGGCAGGATGCGTGTGGACGAGCCCCGCCGCGAGCGGGTGGGTCTCGGCCGCGAGCGCCACCTCCCGCGCGTAGGTCCCCGCGATGCGCACCGCCGACGCCTCCCCGAGCACGGCGCCCGGCGGCGGCGGGTCCAGCGCCGCCAGCGCCAGGACGAGCCCCTGCGGCGTCTCGCGCCAGCCGAGGCGCACGAAGCAGGCGGCCTCGCGATCGCCGTCGGCGAGGAGGAGATGCTCGAGCGCGTCGAGCTCCGGCGCGGCGAGCCGGACGAGGACGCCCCCGCTCATCGGCCGCGCACGGGTGACGTGCCGCCCATCACGTATTGCCGCGTCACCAGGAACTCCGCCCCCGGCGCCAGCGGCACGGGCGCGTCGAGCCCGCAGGCGACGAGGTCGCCGTCGGGCGCCTGCGCCTCGACGACGGCGTTGTCGGCGGGCACGCCGAGGAGCGCGGCGATCTCGGCGCCGGTCGTCCCGGACGCGACCGAGAAGGGCCTGCGGTTGACGCGGATCGGGATCGTCGCGGCCGTATCGCCGGCCTCGGGCGTCGTGCTATCCATCTGGTCCTATCCCGCGCGTGCGCCGGTCCGGGGCGCGCCGTGGCGACAAGTTACAACCGTCGGCGGCCGCGCGCCATCCTCGCGAGAGGCGTCGCAGGCCTCCCTCGCGGAATCGGTGCAGAGGAGGAACGCGATGAGCTCGACCGGCCCCGCCGCTGACGCGCCGCCTTTGTACCTCGGCGTCGACGGCGGCGGCACCGGCTGCCGCGCCCGTGTCGAGACGGCGGAGGGGACGGTGCTCGGCCAGGGCTTCGCCGGCCCGGCGGCGACGCGGTTCGGCATCGAGCGCTCCTGGGCGGCGATCGAGGCGGCGGCACGGGCGGCGATCGAGGAAGCGGGGCTGGCGGCGGCCGACATCGCGCGCCTGCACGCCGGGATCGGCGTCGCCGGGCTCGGGCGCAAGGGCGCGCGGGAGGCGTTCGAGGCGCTGGCGCACCCCTACGCCTCCGTCGCCTTCGCCACCGACGGGCTGATCGCCTGCCTCGGCGCCCATGCGGGCGGGGACGGAGCCATCGTGATCTGCGGCACGGGCTCCTGCGGTCTCGGTCGCGTGGCCGGCGAGGACCTGCGCGTCGGCGGCTGGGGCTTCCCCATCTCCGACGAAGGCTCGGGCGCGGATCTCGGGCTGCAGGCGATCCGGGTGGCGTTGCGCGCCGCCGACGGCCGCCACGAGGCGAGCCCGCTGACCGGCGACGTGCTGGCGCGCTTCGGCGACGACCCGCTCGAGGCGGTGTCGTGGATGGACCGGGCCACCGCGACGGACTACGCCACCTTCGCGCCCCTGGTCATGCGCCACGCCGACAACGGCGATCCTGTCGGGCGGCGCCTCGTGCAGGCGGGCGCCGAGCAGATCGACGGGCTGGTGCGCGCCCTCGTCGACCGCGGCGCGCCGCGGGTGAGCCTCATCGGCGGCCTGTCGAGCGCCATGGAGGCCTGGCTCGCGCCCGATGTGCGCCGGCGCCTGTCGCCCGCCCTCGGCGACGCCGTCGACGGGGCGATGCACCTCGCCGGGCGCGGCTGATCGGTCGGGAGTGGCTTGCAATTGGTATTATAGCGGCCTACCAATAGGAGGCAGGGCGGCCGCGATCCGCCGACAACGGGAGGACGAGACGATGAAGCGTTTGATCTCGACAGCGGCCCTCGTCGCCGCAATGAGCGTGGGCGCGAGCGCCGTGGGCGCACAGACGCTCGAGCTCGCGGTGGCCGATTCCCCCGCGGGTCTCGACCCGCACATCGTCACCGCCTTCACCTCGTTCCAGGTCGTCAACGGCACGGTCTACGAGGCGCTGACCGAGGTCGGTCCCGACCTGCGCATCCGCCCGTCGCTGGCGGAGAGCTGGGAGGTCTCCGACGACGGGCTGACCTACACCTTCACCCTGCGCGAGGGCGTGAGCTTCCACGACGGCTCGGCCATGACCGCCGAGGACGTCGTCGCCTCGATCGAGCGCGTCAAGTCCGAGGCCATCGGCTCGCCGCTGGCGAGCCGCGTCGCCGCGGTCGAGAGCGCCCGCGCCGTCGACGAGCGCACCGTCGAGATGACGCTGAGCGAGCCTTCCGCGCCGTTCCTCACCCAGCTCGCCTCGATCGCCATCGTGCCGAGCGCGTACCAGGGCGACGCCGAGTCGCTGCAGCAGCAGCCGGTCGGCACCGGGCCGTTCGCCTTCGCCGAGTGGCAGCCCAACAACTACATCCTCCTCACCGCCAACGAGGACTACTGGCGCGACGGCCTGCCCGAGGCCGACGGCGTACGCTTCAACATCGTGCCCGAGTCCGCCACGCGGCAGGTCGGCATCACCAGCGGCCAGTACCAGATGCTGCCCAACATCGACGCCGCGACCGCGCTGCAGCTGCAGGGCCGCCCGGGCGTCACGCTGGAGGACACGCTCGAGCTGTCCTACACCCTGCTCGGCATGAACACGTCTCAGCCGCCCTTCGACGATCCGCGGGTCCGGCAGGCGGTGAACTACGCCCTCGACCGGCAGGCCATCGTCGACGCGGCCCTGTTCGGCGCGGGCGTCGCCGCCGGCCCGCTCTCGCCGGCGCTCGAGGCGTGGGCACGCGACGTGTCGGAGTTCCCCTGCTACGAGCACTCCCCCGAGCGGGCGCGCGCGCTGCTCGAGGAGGCCGGCGTCGAGATGCCTCTCGAGGTGACGATGCTCGTCCTGCCGCGCCAGGACATCCGCGACATCGCCCAGGTCGCGCAGGCGCAGCTCAACGCCGCCGGCTTCGAGGTGGAGCTCAACATCCCCGAGCTCGGCACCTTCGTGCAGGACTGGCGCAACTCGAACTTCGACATCTTCGCCTCGGCGAACGCCGGCTCGGTCGATCCGGACGACTTCTTCTACCGCGCCTTCCGCACCGGCGGCTCGACCAACGTCTTCAAGTACTCCGACCCGCGCGTGGACGAGCTCCTCGACATCGGCCGCACCGAGCTCGACGAGACGGCGCGCAAGGCGGCGTACGACGAGCTCCAGGGCATCCTCGCCTGCGAGGGTCCGGTGGCGCACGTGGCCTACGGCCAGCTCTACACCGCGACCCGCGAGGGCCTCGAGGGCTTCGAGATCATCGCCAACCGCTCGCTCTCGACGCTGGCCAACACCTCCGCGGGTCAGTGAGCCCGCGGGGCCGAACAGGAACGCGGCCACGCGGCGCACGCCGCGCGGCCGCACCACGTGCGGAAAACGGATGCGTCGCTCCTTCCTCCTCTCGCGACTGACCGACCTCGTCGTCGTGCTCTTCGGCGTGTCGGTCATCACCTTCCTGATGATCCGCCTCGTGCCGGGCGACGCGGTCGCGATCATGCTCGGCGCCAACGCCGAGGTGACCCCAGAGCGGATGGACGAGCTGCGCGCCCGCATCGGCCTCGACCAGCCGATCGTGGTGCAGTACCTCGACTGGATCGGCGGCGTGCTCACCGGCGACCTCGGGCAATCGCTGTGGACGCGCCGGCCTGTGATCGACGAGATCGCGGGCCACATCTGGCCCACGGTCCAGCTCGCCACGCTGTCCCTCGTGATCGGCGCGGCGCTCGCCGTGCCGCTCGGCGTTCTGATGGCGCGGCTGCGCGGGCGGGGCTGGGAGATCGGGCTGCAGATCGGCTCGGTGGCGGGCCTGACCGTGCCCTCCTTCTGGCTCGGTATCATGATGATCCTCGCCCTCACCACGCTCGCGCCCGGCGTGCAGATGCTCGGCTACGTGCCTTTCTCGCAGGACCCGCTCGGCAACCTCGCCCGGATGATCCTGCCGGCGATCGCGCTCGCCCTGCCGATCCTCGCCAACCTCGCGCGGCTCGTGCGCTCGGCCATGCTCGATGCGCTGCAACAGGACTACATCCGCACGGCCCGGGCGAAGGGCGTCTCGGAGCGCGCGATCCTCTACAAGCATGCGCTCCGCAACGCGCTGATCCCCTTCGTCACCTCGGTCGGCATCATGACCGGGTACCTGCTCTCGGGCGCGATCGTGGTCGAGCAGGTCTTCGCCATACCGGGGCTCGGGCGGCTGCTGCTCGGCGCCATCGCCGAGCGCAACTATCCCCTCCTCCAGGCGACGATCCTCCTCGTCACCGTGGTCTTCGTGGCGGTGAACTTCGTCGTCGACCTCGTCTACGCCTGGATCGACCCGCGGGTGACCAGCTGATGGGCGCCGCCCCCTCCCCCGCCGCGGCGCGCCGGCGTCCGAACGGCGTCCTCCTCGTCGCCTCCGGCTTCCTCGCGGCGACGGTCGCGCTCGCTGTGCTCGCGCCGCTGATCGCCCCCACCGAGCCGCTGGCGCAGAGCGTGATGGCGCGCCTGCAGGGGCCGAGCACGACGCACCTCCTCGGCACGGACCAGTTCGGCCGCGACCTGCTCTCGCGCATCCTCTACGGCCTGCGCGCCTCGCTCGCGATCTCCTTCGGCGCGGTGGGCCTCGCGCTCCTCGTCGGCGGCACGCTCGGCCTGATCTCGGCCTACTATCGCGGCTGGACGGAGCGGATCGTCATGCGCATCATGGACGTGCTCTTCGCCTTCCCGGTGATGCTGCTCGCCATCGGCATCATTGCCGTGCTCGGCCCCGGCGCGACGACCACCGCGGCGGCGATCGCCATCGTCTACACGCCGATCTTCGCGCGCCTCCTGCGCGGCCCCGCGCTCGTCGTCGCGACGAGCGATTACGTGATGTCGGCGCGCTCCATCGGGGCGTCGGACGCGCGCATCATCGCGCTCCACATCCTGCCGAACCTCGCGAGCGTCGTGCTCGTGCAGATGAGCCTGTTGATGTCCACCGCGATCCTGGTCGAGGCGTCGCTGTCGTTCCTGGGGCTCGGCACCCAGCCGCCGACACCCTCGCTCGGGATGATGCTGGCGGAAGGCCGCAACTTCCTGCTGCTCTCGCCCTGGTCGGCGGTGTTCTCCGGGCTCGCGATCCTGTTCGTCGCCTTCGTGCTGAACTTCTTCGGCGACGTGCTGCGCGACCAGCTCGACCCGCGGCTGCGGTAGGGGCGCTAGGGACCCGCTCGCGTCTCCCGCCGGATCGCCGCGCCGCAGCGCACGAGCTTGCGGTCGAGCTCCTCGTAGCCGCGGTCGAGGTGGTAGACGCGGCTCACCACCGTCTCGCCCTCGGCGGCGAGGCCGGCGATGACGAGGCACACGGAGGCGCGCAGGTCGGTCGCCATCACCGGCGCGCCGCGCAGGCGCCGGCCGCCGCGCACCAGCGCCGAGGTGCCCTCGAGCCGGATGTCGGCGCCGAGCCGCGACAGCTCGGGGACGTGCATGAAGCGGTTCTCGAACACCGTCTCGCGCACCAGCGCCGCGCCCTCGGCGACGCTCGCGAGTGCCATGTACTGTGCCTGCAGGTCGGTGGGAAAGCCGGGATAGGGCTCGGTCGTGATGTCGACCGCCCGCAGCGGCCCGCCCCCGTCGACCATGAGCCCGCGATCGGTGGGGAAGAGCCGCACGCCGACGCTCTCCAGCACCTCGCCGACCACCGCCAGATGCTCGAGACGCGCACCCGAGAGCTCCAGCCGACCGCCGGTGATCGCCGCCGCGATGGCGTAGGTGCCGGCCTCGATCCGATCCGGCACGATCTCGTGGCGCGCCGCGCGCCAGGCGGTGTCGCCCGCGATGCGGATGCGGTGGGTGCCCGCGCCCTCGATCGTCGCGCCCATGGCGACGAGGCAGTCGGCGAGGTCCTGCACCTCGGGATCGCGGGCGGCGTTGAGGATCTCGGTTTCGCCTCGGGCGCGGGTCGCGGCCAGGATCGCGGTCTCGGTGGCGCCCACCGAGGGGCTCGCGAGCACGATGCGCCCGCCGACGAGCCCGCCCGCCGGCGCCTTGGCCACGATCATGCCCGCCTCGATCCCGACCGCGGCGCCGAGCGCGGCGAGCGCCTTCAGGTGAAGATCGACCGGGCGCGCGCCGATGGCGCAGCCGCCGGGCAGCGACACCCGCGCCTCGCCGAAGCGGGCGGTGAGCGGACCCAGCACCAGGACCGAGGCGCGCATGCGCCGGACCGTGTCGTAGGGCGCCTCGCCGTTACGCACGGCGGAGGCGTCGAGCGCCGCCTCGTGCGGGCCGAGCCGCTCGACCGCGACGCCGTAGCCGGCGACGAGGTCCAGCATTGTCTCGACGTCGGCGACCCGCGGCAGCCCGGCGAGGCGCAGGGGCGCATCCGCGACGAGCGCCGCCGCGATCTGCGGCAGCGCGGCGTTCTTGGCCCCGGCGATCGCGACCGCGCCTTCGAGCCGCCGGCCGCCTTCGATCACGAGCACGTCCATCGAGCCCTCCCGCGCGGCGGCGCTTGCCGCGCCGCGCCATGTGGTACTATATTGGTCTGAGACCGATGTCTCGCCGTCCGTGAACCGTCGCAGGCAACGCGCCGCGAGACAAGACCGGACCTCGCCCTTCGACCGCCCCCTCGCGGAGCCGCTCATGACCGCCTTCGCCCTCGCGGCCCCGCGCCTGTTCGACGGCGAGGCCTTTCGCGAGACCGCCGCGATCCGGATCGAGGAGGGTCGCATTGCCGCGATCGGCGCTGGCGACGACCTGCGCGGGCCGTCCTTCGCGGACCTGCTTTCGGGGGACGGCACCTGCGTGCGCCTGCCCGCGGGCGCGATCCTGGCGCCGGGCTTCGTCGATCTCCAGGTCAACGGCGGCGGCGGCGTCCTCCTCAACGACGCGCCAGGCGTCGAGGCGGCGCGGACCATCGCCGCCGCCCACCGCGCGCACGGTGCGACGGCGCTGATGCTCACGCTGATCAGCGACGCGGAGACGGTGCTCGACGCCCTGGTCGCGGCGGCGCCGGAGATCGCCCGCGTTCCCGGCGTCGCCGGCTTCCATATCGAGGGGCCCTTCCTCGCCCCCGGTCGCCGCGGCGTGCACCGCGAGGAGGTGCTGCGCCTGCCGACCGAGGCGGACTTCACCCGCATCGCGCGCCTCGCCACCATCGCGCCGACGCTGCTGACGCTCGCCCCCGAGCGGCTCGCGCCGGGGGTCGTCGCGCGCTTCGTCGCGGCGGGTGTGCGGGTCTTCGTCGGCCATTCCGAGGCGGACGCGGCCGCGGTGGCGCGGGCGACGGCGGAAGGCGCCGTCGGCGCGACCCACCTCTTCAACGCCATGTCGCAGATCGCGCCGCGCGAGCCTGGCGTGGTCGGCGCCGTGCTCGACGATGCGCGGCTGTCGGCCGGCATCATCTGCGACGGCCTGCACGTCCACCCCGCTAACCTGCGCCTCGCCCACCGTCTGATGGGTCCGCGCCGCCTGGCGCTCGTCACCGACGCGATGCCGTCCGTCGGCGCGCGCGACGCCGGCTTCACGCTACAGGGGCGCACGATCCGGCTCGAGGCGGGCCGGCTCACCGCGCCGGACGGGACACTCGCGGGCGCGCATCTCGGCATGGACGAGGCGGTGCGCAACGCGGTGCGCCTGATGGGCGCGCCGCTCGCCGACGCGCTCGCCATGGCCACCGCGACGCCCGCCCGCCTCGCCGGCCTCGGCGACGGGCGCGGCCGCATCGTGGCGGGCGGCCGTGCCGATCTCGTTGCGCTGGTTCCGACGCGAGCGGCCGACGGGACGCACGCCGGGCCGACGGTCCACGAGACCTGGATCGCCGGCGTGCCGGCATCGGGCACGCGCGCCCCGACGGGGTGAGCCGTCAGGGCGCGCGCGAACCGGCCGCTCTCGAGGAAGTGCTCCGACGTACGGATGTCCGCCGCGTCACAGCTCGTTCACGGCCCGAGCCTGTTTCAGCCCCTTGCGGACGAAGCCGAACATCGGAAGGATCGCGACGATGAAGGCGACCGTGAAGATGGTCAGCGCGATGGGACGCTCGAGCACGTATTCCCACGAACCCCGCCCCAGCATCAGCGTCTGCCGCAGGTTGGTCTCGATCGGCCCGCCGAGCACGAAGGCGAGGATGAGCGGCGCCGAGTCGAAGCGCAGCTTCCGCAGGAGGTAGCCGACCACGCCGAAGAACAGCAGCGCGCCGATGTCGAAGACGCTGTTGTTGATCGAGTAGGCGCCGATGATCATGAACAGGATCAAAGGAGCGTAGAGGTAGCGGTACGGCACGCGCAGGAGCTGGACCCACAGGCCGACGAGCGGCAGGTTCAAGGCCAGCAGCATGACGTTCCCGACATACATCGAGGCGACGACGCCCCAGAAGATCTCGGGGTTGGTCTGGATCATCAGCGGCCCCGGCGTGACCCCGTACAGGATGAGCGCGCCGAGAAGAATCGCCGTGACCGGGTTGCCGGGCAACCCGAAGGTGAGGAGCGGGATGAACGAGCCGGTCGCGCCGGCATTGTTCGAGGCCTCGGGGCCCGCCACGCCCTCGATGGCGCCCTTCCCGAAGCGGCTCGGATCCTTCGCGATGCGTTTCTCGAGCGCGTAGGAGACGAAGGACGCCAGCGTCGCGCCGCCGCCGGGGAGGAGACCCACGAGGAAGCCGAGCACCGACCCCCGCGCGATCGGCCCGGCGGACGCCTTCCAGTCGTCACGGCTCGGCAGGATCTGCTTCACCGACACGGCCTGAACGCTGCGGTGCGCCAGCCGCTCGAGGTTGAAGAAGACCTCGCCCAGGCCGAAGATGCCCATCGAGATCGTCACGATGGAGATGCCGTCGACGAGCTGCGGCACGCCGAAGGCGTAGCGCACCTCGCCGGTGATGACGTCCTGGCCCACCATGCTCAGCAGGAGACCCGTCATGATCATGATCATCGAGCGGACGACCGAGCCGCGCGCGAGCACGAGAAGCACGATGAAGCCGAGCAGCATCAGCGCGAAGTATTCGGGTGGCCCGAACCGCACGGCGAAGGCGATCAGCGGCATCGAGATCAGCGCGATGGCGATGGCGCCGAGCGTCCCCGCGATGAAGGAGCCGAGCGCCGCAATGCCGATCGCCGGTCCGGCGCGACCCTGCTGGGCCATGCGGTAGCCGTCGATACACGTGACGACGCTCTGCGCCTCGCCTGGTATGTTGACGAGGATCGCGGTGGTGGAGCCGCCGTAGCTCGCACCGTAGTAGATGCCCGCGATCATCACGATCGCGGTCACGGGATCGAGGCCGATCGTGAGCGGCAGCAGGATCGCGATCGTCGCCGTCGGGCCCAGCCCCGGGAGGACGCCGATCAGGGTGCCGACGAGCGCGCCGACGAAGCAGAAGAACAGGGTCTCGGGAGAGAGGATGGCGACGAAGCCGCCGAGCAGGCCTTCCATTGCGTCACCTCCAGATCGCGCCGACGGGGAGACGGACGTCGAGCGCGAGGACGAACAGAGCCCACGCCACCGCTGTCACGGCGATCCCGGCGAGGACTGGCGGGAGCGAGAGCGGCCGCTTCGCGCCGATCATGAACAGGAGCACCATCAGGATGCTCGTCGCGAGGAAGAAGCCGAGCCAGGAGAGGACCGCGGCATAGGCCACGATCAGCACGGCCGCGAGCCCGACGCGTGCGTTGCCGAACGTGTCGGCGGGCCCGTCTGTGTCTTCGACCTCCGGTGTTCGCCCGAGCAGCGTTCGCCAGATCAGGACGAGCGACAGGACGGCGAGCGCCGTCGACAGGACGATCGGCATCGCCCCCGCACCAGGCAGTCGCATGGACCCCATCGGCAGGTGGGATGCGAGCGCGATCCCCGCCGCGCCCAGCGCGGCGAACGAGGACCCGGCGATCAGGTCGCGGGTGCGGGACATGGGGCTGAACTCCTTCGCATCGGCAATGAGCGTGGCGGCGCGTCGGTATTCTTGGGCGGGCGGAGCCGCAGCTCCGCCCGCCCGCCGCTCGTACGCTCGCACTCGAGCACACTCAGTCGGCCGGGCTCACTTGACCATGCCGAGCGCGGCCAGGAGGTCGGCGAAGAAAGCGTCCTCGCGCGCCAGCTCCTGCGCGAACGCCTCCGAACCGATGAAATCGACCTCGGTCAAGGAATTCCGGGCGAGCTGCTGGAAGGCTTCGGACGCCGCCGCCTGCTCGAACGCGGCCTCGAGGGTCGCGACCACGTCGTCCGGGGTCTCCGCCGGAACCCACACGCCGATGTTCGGCGGCATCGAGAGGTCGACCCCGCCCTCCTTCAGCGTGGTGACGTCCGGAACGACGGATGCGCGCTCGTCGCCGAACTGCGCGATGGCGACGAGATTGCCGCCCGCGACCTGCGGCATCAGCGCGGACGCGAAGCCGAGAACGAGATCGATCGTGCCGCCCACGGTCGCCGCCACGGCGGGCGTCACGCCCTCGAACGGAATGTGGTTGAGCTCGACGCCGGCCGCGCGCGCGAAGGCCTCGCCGGCGAGATGGGTCGCGCCGCCGGTGCCCGCGCTGCCGAACGTGACGGCGCCGGGATTCGCCTTCGCGTAGGCGACGAGCTCCTCGAGCGTGCCGAAGGGTGCGTCGGTGCGGGCGGCCATCATGTTGGGGCCGGCGGTGATCCGCGCCACGGGCTTGAGGTCATCGAACGCGTAGGGCAGCTCGCGCTGGTGGGGAGCGACGGTCTGGACCGAGCTCACCGCGAACAGGAGCGTGTGACCGTCGGCCTCGGCCGAGTTGGCGACGAAGTTCGCGCCGACGGTGCCGCCGGCGCCGGGCCGGGTCTCCACCAGGATCGTCTGGCCGAGGATCTTCTCGAGCTCCGGCGCGAGCGTGCGCGCCAGCGTATCGGTCGCGCCCGGGGAGTAGGGCACGACGATGCTGATCGTGTCGGTGGGGAAGGCGGCCGCGCCGGTCACCGCGGTGGCGGCCATGGCCAAGCCGGCTGCGCCGGCGAAGAAGGTACGTCTCGTGATCATATCGGTCCTCCCGATGAAAGCAGCACTCACCTGCGGGCGTTGCGCCCGCCGCCTCCGTCGGCCGCTGCCTCAGCCGACGTGACGAATTTCGTGATTCTCCAGGGCGGCGGCCGCTCCAGCCCGCCCGGCGACGAAGCCGAGCCCGAGCGCCGCGAGCAGGCCGTTGCCGGACACGTAGCCGCCCGGCCCGTCCCGCCCGCTGACCCCGGCCGCCGCACCGCCCGCCGCCCACAATCCGCGGATCGGCGCGCCCGACGCACCGACGACCCGCGCCTGCGAATCGACGGCGAGGCCGCCCTGAGTATGGAACAGCGCGGGTGCGATGCGGGTGGCGACGAACGGGGCCTGCAACGGCCCGGTCCCGAAGCTCGTGCGGCCGAACGGATCGGCCGCCTCGCCCCGCGCCGCGGCTCGGGCTCCGCCCACGCTCTGCGCGAGGGCGACCGGGTCGAGCCCGAGCCGGCCCGCGAGCGTCTCGAGATCGGGGGCTTCGATGGCGCCGCCCGCGTCGACGAGCTCCGCGAACTCCTCCTGTCCCTCTGCGGTCAGGTCCCTGATCCTCTGGTCGTAGACGAGGATCGCTCGGCCGCCGGCCGCGACGAGCGGTGCGACGAAGGCGGAGTATCCGAGCGTCTCGTCGGCGAAGCGGCGACCGGTCTCGTCGACGACGATCCCGCCCTTCTCGACGACGGTCCAGGTCACGAGGGAGCCGTGAGGCTGTGCCAGTGCCGAGTGGCCTTGGAACGCGCCCACGTTGGCGAGGCGGGCGCCGAGCGCCTCGCCCCAGAGAATCGCCTCCCCCTCGCTCGTGCCGGCGCCCGCATGCGCGAGGTTCGCCGCCTGCGGGCAGAAACGCGCCTTGAGAGCCGCGTTGGCGCCGAAGCCGTTGGTCGCGAGGACGACCGCGCGCGCGGCGATGTCCGCCACCGCGCCGTCGCGGGTCCCGACGCGGGCGCCGCAGACGGCGCCGTCGCCGTCCGTGAACAGGGCGACGCACGCATTCCCGAGCGCCACCGGCACCGCGCGCTCGGCGACCGCCCTCTCCAGGTCGCGCAGCAGATCCGCCCCCTTCCGAGAGGGCGGCGCATGCAGACGGTTCACGCCATGGCCCACGTGGCGGTACGTCTCGACGAGGGTGAGGCGCACGCCCGCGATGTCGACGAGCCATTCGACGAGCGGGCCCGAGACCTGCGCCAGGACGTCGACGAGATGATCGGCGTCGTGCGGGCCGCCCACCCGGCGAAGGTCGGCGGCGAAACGGGCGGGGTCGTCGCTCACCCCCGCAGCGTGCTGGAAGCGCGTGCCGGCGGCGGGGATCGAGCCGCTCGACAGGGCCGTGTTGCCGGCGACGCGCTCGCCCTTCTCCACCACCGCGACGTCCGCGCCGGCCTCGGCGGCGGCGAGCGCGGCGACGAGGCCGGCTCCGCCCGCGCCGATCACGAGCACGTCCACGGAGAGGTGGGGTTCGCCCTCACCCCCGACCCAGGGCGCGGGAAGGACGCGAGGAGCGAGCGCGACGGTCATCGTCAGTCTCCGCGGCGTGCGCCGTACTTCGCCTCGAGGGCGGAGGTGACGAGGAGCTTCTCCTCCAGCTCCCGGATCCCGTCGAAGCCCATCAGGCCCCAGATCTCGTCGATCGAGACGAGGAGGTCGGGCCGGTTCGCGGGCACGCCCGTATCGGCCACCTCGCGCATGATCCGCAGGGCCTCCTTCATGCCCTTGATCGCGGCCGCCGGGAGCATGCGCGGAAGGCTGATGCGCCGGACCCCGAGCGCCTTCAGGCGGGGGATCGGTATGAGGGGCGAGGTCGGGCGCTCGCGGATGCCGAAGCCCATGTTGATCGTCACCGGCACGCCGGCGGCCTCGACGATCCGTGCGATGTCGTCCTCCGAGCGCACGGCGTCGGGGAAGATCATGTCCGCCCCCGCCTCGGCGTAGAGCCGGACGCGGGCGACGGCGCCCTCGATGCCTTCCATGGCGAGGCTGTCGGTCCGCGCCACCACGACGAAGGCGTCGTCGCGGCGTGCGAGGCAGGCGGCCTCGATCTTCTTGGCCATCTCCTCGGCGGGCACGACCTCCTTGCCGGGCATGTGGCCGCAGCGCTTCGGCGAGACCTGGTCCTCGATGTTGATCCCGGCGGCGCCAGCCTCCTCGAAGAGCTGCGTCGTGAAGAAGACGTTGACGGGATTACCGTAGCCGGTGTCGGCGTCGCAGGTCAGGGGTATGTCGACTGCGCGGGCGATGTTGCGGCAGTGGGCCACGTTCTCGTTGAGCCCGAGCACGCCCACGTCCTCCATCCCGAGCAGCGCGTTGGCGATCGCCGCACCGCTGGTCGCCGCCGTCTTGAAGCCGGCTTCCTGTACCAGGCGCGCGCTGTATCCGTCGTACACGCCGGGAGAGACGATGAATTCGCCGCTCTCGAGCAGGTCCCGATAGATCCGCGCCTTGCTCTTCGTCGCTGTCGCACTCGTCATCGTCTTTCGCCGCCTTCTTCACGCGTTTCCACTGTCGTCCTTCGGCGAGGAGTCCCTCGCCGGGAAATCTGTCGTCTCGTCTCGCGCCTCGCCGCTCAGCCCGTCGCAGGACGGGCTCGACGCGCCTGCGCCTCGCCGGCCATGCGCTCGAGGAACGCCTCGAAGATGCCGCCGGTCTCGAGCATCCGCGCCTCCGCGGGGCCCGCGATCGCGGCCCGCGCCTCGAACCGGATCCGCGTCCCGTCCGCCCGCTCCGCCGTCACCGCGACGGGTCCACCACCTTCGACGCCGGCGCGCAGGCCTTCGATCGTGTAGGTCTCCCGCCCGTCCAGCGCGAGCGAGCGCCAGCTTTCCCCTTCGGGAAAGGTCAGCGGCACGACCCCGAGCGACACGAGATTGGCGCGGTGGATCCGCTCGTAGCTCTCCGCGATGACGATCCGGACGCCGAGCAGGGACGGCCCCTTCGCCGCCCAGTCCCGGCTCGATCCCATCCCGTAGGCCTGCCCCCCGAGCACGACGAGAGGGGTCCCCTCCTCGCGGTAGCGTCGGGCCGCGTCGTAGACCGAGACGCGCTCCTCCTCCGGCAGCTTCAGGGTCTGCCCGGGCGCCAGGTCCGCCGCAATCATGTTGTGGATGCGCGGATGCGCGAACGTGCCGCGCACCATCACCTCGTGGTTACCGCGACGCATCGTGAAGGCATTGAACGAGCGCGGCTCGACCCCGCTCGCCACGAGGAGCTTCCCGGCGTCGCTGTCGACGGGAATCTCGCCGGCCGGGGAGATGTGATCGGTGGTGAGCATGTCGCCGTAGGCGCCGAGGACCCGCGCGCCCGCGATCGTATCCGACAGCCCGCCCGTCGCGGCCTGCTCGGCCAGGGCGAAGAAGGGCGGCTCCAGCAGATAGGTCGAGCTCGGATCCCAGGAGAAGAGCGGGCCCTTCGGCGCGTCGAGCGCCTGCCAGTGCTCGGTGCCGGCGAAGATCCTCGCGTAGTTCTCGCGATAGAGATCCGGCGCCTGCGATCGTCCGATCAGCGCGTCGATCTCCGCCTTGGTCGGCCAGATGTCGCGCAGGTAGACCGGCGTGCCGTCGGCACGGACGCCCAGAGGCTCGGTGGTGATGTCGAGATCGACGCGTCCCGCGAGCGCATAGGCGACGACGAGAGGCGGCGAGGCGAGATAGGCCGCTCGCACCTGGCGATGGATCCGCCCCTCGAAATTGCGGTTCGATGAGGCGACGGCCGCGAGCACCAGGTTCTGTTCCTCGACGGCCTGGGCGACCGGCGAGGGCAGCGGACCCGACTTGCCGCTGCACGTCGTGCAGCCGTAGCCGACGATGTGGAACCCCAGGCGCTGGAGCGGCTCGAGCAGCCCGGTCTCCTCGAGATACCGCGTCACCACCCGGGAGCCGGGCGCCAGCGACGTCTTCACGTGGGACGGAGGGTGCAGACCCGCCTCGCACGCCTTGCGCGCGAGAAGGCCCGCCGCGAGCATGACGCTCGGATTGGACGTGTTGGTGCAGGCGGTGATGGCCGCGATGGCGAGGGAGCCGGGCCGGAGCGTCTCGCGCCGGCCGTCGATCTCGATGTCGACACCGTGCCCGGCCTCGCCCGCGTCGACCCCTAAGCCGCCCTCGTCCCGCGTCCGCGTGAGCGCCGCGGCGAAACCGCTCTTGACGTCCGCGAGCGCGACGCGGTCCTGAGGGCGCCGCGGCCCGGCGACGCAAGGTACGACCTCGTCGAGGGGTAGCTCGATCAGGGTGTCGTAGTCCGGGATCGGCGCGCTCTCGTCGCGGAACAGCCCGGCCGCGCGGGCATGCGCCTCGACGAGCGCGACGTGCTCGGGCTCGCGCGCCGTCTGCCGCAGATAGACGAGGGTGCTCTCGTCGACGGGGAAGAAGCCGACGGTCGCGCCGTATTCCGGCGCCATGTTCGCGATCGTGGCGCGGTCGGGAACCGAGAGGGCCGAGACGCCCGGCCCGACGAACTCGACGAAGGCGCCGACGACGCCGACGCGGCGCAGGCGCTCGGTGACCGTGAGGACGAGATCCGTCGTGGTCGCCCCCTCGCGCAGCCGCCCGGTGAGGCGCACGCCGACGACCCGCGGCACCGGCACGACGTAGGCCCGGCCCAGCATCGCGGATTCGGCGTCGACACCGCCGACGCCCCAGGCCAGCACGCCGAGCGCGTTGACCATCGGCGTGTGCGAATCGCCACCGAGCACGAACTCGGGAAAGGCGACGGTGCGCCCCTCACGCTCCTCGGTCGCGACGACCGCGGCGAGACGCTCGATGTGGACCTGATGGACGATGCCCATGCCCGGGGGGACGATGCGCAGGCCGACGAAAGCCTGCTCCGCCCATTTGAGGAAGCGGTAGCGCTCGGCATTGCGCTCGAACTCGCGCGCCACGTTGAGCGACGCGGCGTCCGGACGGTTGAAGAAATCGACCGTCAGCGAATGGTCGACCACGAGATCGACCGGCGCCTGCGGCTCGACCACGGCCGGATCGAGGCCGCGCCGCGCCAACGCGCCGCGCAAGGCCGCGAGATCCATCAGCGCGGGAAGGCCGCTCGAG
This sequence comes from Salinarimonas sp., assembly GCA_051117315.1. Taxonomy (GTDB): domain Bacteria; phylum Pseudomonadota; class Alphaproteobacteria; order Rhizobiales; family Beijerinckiaceae; genus Salinarimonas. The sequence goes on from JBNPEA010000069.1 coordinate 32,946, forward strand.
TCGGGCAGCAGCACGCGGGAGGCCCGGAGGGGGACCGCGAACGGCTTCGTCCCGGGGCGCCACGACAGCAGGCGCATCACGTCGTCGGCGGCCGCGAAGCCCGGGCCGGCGTTGCGAGCCGCGTTCTCCGCGAGAATTCGGATCGTGTACGGGAGGACGGCCAGCTCCGCGGGCGAGAGCACGCCGAGGGCAGCGAGGTCGAGGAAGGCGCCCTGCCGGCCGGCCTCCGGCAGCGGGCGATAGGCATCCGCCCATTGGGCGATCTGCTCGGCCATGGCATCCTCCTCGTTCGGCGTGGGCCCAGTCGCCGTCGACCCTACGCAGCCGTCTTAAAACTGTCAACACTATGTCGCGTGTCGTGTGGGCGGGGAGCCGCCGCGCCTGCATCACGCACGCATTGATTGCACACAGGCGTTGACAGTTTACGGGGGATCACATACGAGATGACATCACGATCGCAGGAGGTGCACATCGGATGCCGGGCGAGCAGAGCACGTTGGCGGAGCAGGCCTTCGAGAAAATCTACGATCTGATCCTGTCGGGGGAGCTGCCGCTCGGCAGCGAAGTCAACGAGGTTTCGCTCTCCCAGCGGTTCGACATCAGCCGCGGTACGGTGCGCGAGGCGGTACGGCGGCTGCAGGGCCTCCGGCTGGTGACGCGCGAGCCCTACATGCGCGCCTGCGTGGTCTCGCTGTCGCAGCAGGACGTCGTCGAGATCTTCCAGCTCCGCGAGGTGGTGGAAGGGATGGCGTGCCGGCTCGCGACGAAGGCGATGAGCGACGAGGCGCTCGACCGGTTGATGGCCGACCTGGAGCGGGCCCGCCGCAACGGTGCCCGCAGCTCCGACATTCCCGGCGAGCCGTTCGACCTGCACATCCGCGTCGCCGTGGCCTGCGGCAACCAGCGCGCCCGCCACCTCCTCACCGAGGAGCTCTACCACCTGCTGCGGCTCTATCGCCGGCGCTCCGGCGATCTCCCCGGTCGGCGGGCGCAGGCCTTCGACGAGCACTGGCAGATCGTGCGTGCCATGCACAACCGCGATCCGGACCTCGCCGAATCCCCCATGCGGTCGCACATCCCTCGCGCGACGGAGTCGCTGCCCGCGACGCTGGCGGCCGAGCGCGAGGCGGAGGATGCGAACGCCCCTCCCCAGCCGCTGCGTCGACGTCGGCGCACACGCGTCGTGGCCGCGAGCCCCGCGGGAGCGGGGCTCGCGGCCGAGCAGCCTCACGAGAGCGCGGCTTTCGCGAAGGAGAGCGAGCGCGCGAAGGCGCGCTGAGACGCCGCTCCGTGGAAAGCCGGCGCCTTGCGCCAGTTGTTGAAGCCGTGCCCTGCGCCCTCGTAGACGTGAACGACGGCGTCCGAACGTCCCGCCAGGGCCGACCGCACCGCCTCCACCGCCTCGGGCGGCGTCGACTTGTCGGCTCCGCCGTAGTGCATCATGTACGGGCAGTGCACGTCGCCGATCTTGTCGAGCATGGTCTCCAGGCCGACACCGTAATAGCCGACCGAGAAGGCCGGCTCGGCGGCGGCCGCGACCAGGAACGACAGCTTACCGCCGAAGCAGAAGCCGACGTAGCCCACCTTGCCGGTGCACTCGGGCAGCGTTCCCGCGTAGTCGAGCGTCGACGCCACGTCGCGCACCGCCTGCTCGAGGTCGAGCGCCTTGTAGAGCGTGCGCGCCCGTTCGAGGTCCTCACCGTCGTAGCCGAGCTCGACGCCGGGCTCGAGCCGCCAGAAGAGATCGGGCGCCACCACGACGAAGCCCTCGGCCGCCCATTGGTCGGCGACCTCGCGGATGTGCAGGTTGATGCCGAAGATCTCGGCGCCGAGCACCAGCGCCGGCCCGCGCCCGCCCGGGGGCAGGCTGACGTAGGCGCGCATGGCGCGTCCGTCGGCCTCGAGGATCGTGTCGTAGCGTGAGGAGGTCATCGCGTGCCTCCTTCCTCGGTCGGGACGGCCGGCGCGCGCACGAACACCTTGCCGCCCGAGCCCCAGTTCCCCTCCGGCACGTCCTGGATCAGGATGCGCGTGTTCGAGCGCGGGCGCTCGCCGCCGATGCGTACGACGGCGTCGGTGATCTCGGCCACGAGCCGCTCCTTCGCAGCGCGGTCCCAGGCGCCCTCGGGCGCCGCCACGGTGATGACGGGCATGTTTCGGTTCACTCCTTCGATGGTCGTCGTGAAGAGGCCGCCGCTCCGGACGGGGCGGCGGCGCTCGCTGGTCAGTTCGTGTCGAAGCGCATGCCGTGCTCGCTCGACAGATAGTCCCGCAGCCAGGCGAGATCCTCCTCGCCGATGCCCACCGCGGCCTGCACCGCCGCATCGAGATCGTCGCCGAGGAAGATGTCGTAGCCCTCGAGCGAATCCTCGACGTCGGCGAGGAAGTCGGGATCCTCCACCATGGAGTCGATCGCGGCGCGCAGGGCGTCCTTCGCCTCCTGCGGCCCGTCCTCCTGGATCATCAGCACCTTGCCGGCGACGACCGTCGCGGCGGTGGTCGCCATGTAGGCGTTCCAGGCCGGCCCCGACGGCATCTCGCCGCGAACTTCCTGGTAGACCTCGAGCACGGTCGGGATCTCCGGGGCGGCGGGATCGCGCACGAGGTTGCCCTCGCCGTCGATGAAGCCCTGGGCGAAGAGCGGGACCACCGACCCCTCCTCGACGAGAGGGCGCACCGTCGCATTGTAGACGGGCGTCGTCTGGCCGTCGACGGAGGCCTCCCCGCGCTGCATGGCGAGCAGCGTCTCGGCCTTGCCTTCGTACCCGGAGATCGCCCGGAAATCGACGTCGAGCAGGCGCAGGCCGAGAATCGTGTCGATCGAGGCCATGACGCCGGCGCTGCCGACGATGAGCTCCTCGCCGCCGTCCATGAGATCCGCGGGCCCGTCGATGCCGAGATCGGCGGAAGCGCTCGTGACGCGCCCGACGGGACCGGCCATCAGCGGCTCGTAGTCGGCGATGCGCGCCGTCGAGCCCTCGACGCCGAGCAGGATGCGCATGAGAAGCTGGCCGGTCCCGACCATCAGCATCGTGCCGTCGCGCGGAGCACGATCGACGTAGTAGTTCGACGCGAGAACGCTGCCGGCGCCCGGCATGTTCTGCACGAGCACCGTCGGCTCGCCGGCGATGTGCTCGCCGAGATGCTGCTGCACGACCCGCGCGAAGCGGTCGGTTCCGCCGCCGGGCGAGAAGCCCACGAGGAGGGTCACGGTCTTGCCTTCGTAGAAGGGCTGCGCCGCGAGGGTGCTGGTGCCGAGCGCGAGCACGGCGGCCGTCGTGGCCAGGAGACGGCTGGCGAAAGAGATCATGTTTGCTTCCTCCCTCGATGTGGTGGCGTGGGGTTCACCCCCCGCGTGGGCGCCGGGCCGGAGCCGCGGCCCGCGCATGTCGAGAAGGTGCCCGCTTTCGGGGCTTAGTGTCAACATTTCGGTTTGACGAGTGATGACAGATGAGGGCAGGATCGCCGAAACTCATAAGGGAGGAGGTTTCATGCGCGAACGTCGCTTCGACAGCGTGCTGAGCAGAGCCACTTACTGTCGACATTCTGCCTCGGAATGCGTCCGGAGGGCGGCGCCGTGATCGACGCAGCCTTCGCAGCCTTCTTCATGGTGCTCGACCCGACGCACCTGATGTTCCTGTGCCTCGGCGTCTTCGTCGGCCTCGCCGTCGGATTCCTGCCGGGCCTGGGTGGCATCGTCGGCATGGCGCTGCTCCTGCCCGTCGCCTTCCAGCTCGACCCGCAGACCGGGATCGCCATGCTGATCGGCGTCGCCGCCGTGATCACGACGTCCGACACCTTCCCCTCGGTGCTGATGGGCATACCCGGATCGGCGGGATCGCAGGCCACCATCATCGACGGCTACGCCATGGCCCAGAAGGGCCAGGCCGCACGGGCGCTCTCGGCGGCCTTCATCGCCTCGATGTTCGGCGGGGTGATCGGCGCGCTGGCGCTGACCCTCAGCCTGCCGATCGCGCGCCCGCTCGTCCTCTCCTTCGCCACGCCGGAGCTCTTGATGATGAGCATTCTCGGCCTGTGCATGATCGGCGTGCTGAGCGGCGACGCGCCGCTCAAGGGCCTGCTCGTGGCGGGGCTCGGCCTGCTCGTCGGCACGATCGGCGCGGCCGAGGTGGCTCCGGCCTATCGCTACGACATGGGCTTCGACTACCTGTTCGACGGGCTTCCCCTCGTCGTGGTCTCCCTCGGCCTCTTCGCGCTGCCCGAGTTCGTCGACCTGCTCGCCCGAGGCGGCGCCATCGCCAAGCGCGGCGCGGCTCTCGGCGGCGGCTGGCTCGAGGGCGCGCGCGACATCGTGCGGCACTGGTGGCTCGTCCTGCGCCACAGCCTGATGGGCGTGGGCGTCGGCATGGTGCCGGGGCTGGGCTCGGCGATCGTCGATTGGATGAACTACGGCTATCTCGTCCAGACGGCCAAGGACCGCGGCGAGCTCGGACGCGGCGACGTGCGCGGCGTCATCGCGCCCGAGAGCGCCAACAACGCCAAGGAAGGCGGTGCGCTGATCCCGACGCTGCTCTTCGGCGTGCCCGGCAGCGCGGGCATGGCGCTGCTCCTGAGCGCGTTCGTGGTCTTCGGCATCCAGCCCGGCCCGCGCATGCTCGACACGAATCTCTCCCTCGTGTTCGTGATCATCTGGTCGCTCGCCCTCGCCAACATCCTCGGCACGATCGCCTGCCTCGTCTTCATCCGGCCGATCGCACGGCTGACGACGATCCCGTTCTCGACGATGTTCCCCGTGATCTTCCTGCTGGTCACCGTCGGGGCCTTCCAGGCGACGCGCCACGTCGGCGACCTGATCGTGCTCGCGGCCTTCGGGCTCCTCGGCTGGCTGATGAAGCGCCACGGCTTCCCGCGGGCGCCGCTGCTGATCGGCTTCATCCTGTCCCCGCTCGTCGAGCGGAACCTGTGGATCACCACGCAGCGCTACGGCCTCGAATGGCTGGAGCGTCCGGGCGTGATCACCATCGGCCTCCTCACGGTGATCCTCGTCGTGGTCGGCAGCCGCAGGCGCAAGCCGATCGTGCACCACGAGGACTTCCCCGAGACGACCGAGACGACCGAGGCGCCGGCAGAGGCCGGAAAGGAGCGCAGCCATGGCTGACACGCGCGACGCGACGACCTTTCCCGCCTTCGCGGGCGTGCCCTGGGGGGGGCGCATCTTCGACCTCGCGATGGGCGGGACCATCGTCCTCGCCATCGTCGGGGCCCTCGAGCTGCCCTGGGCGGCGAAGCTCTTCCCGATCTCGGTGGGCGTGGCGACGCTGTTCTTGTGGGTCCTCCACGTGGTGAGCGCGTGGCGCGGTGCCCGGGCATCGGAGGCCGCTTTCGATGCGACCTCGGAGTCCGCCGAGGGCTGGCCGGCCGTGCGGATGTGGGGCTGGATGCTCGGGTACCTCGTCCTCCTGCCGATCGTCGGCTTCCTGCCGGCGAGCGTCCTGTTCATCGCAGGCTTCCTCAAGCTCGAGGGCCGCACCTCGTGGCTCACCGTCGCGGTCGTCGGCGTCCTCGCGCTCGGCCTCACCGGGGGGCTCGGCCTCGCGCTGAACGTCCACTGGCCGAAGGGCTTGCTCGGGGACGTCGTGCCCTGGGCGACGACCTTCTGAGCGGGCGCATGGCACGGCTCACGTCTCGGGCGGCGGCGGGCACGCGGCGCGCCGCCGCGACGGTTCCCACGCTCGCGCTCGGCGCCGTCGGCGGTGCGCTCGCGTTCGCGGTCGACTTCCCGCTGGCGTGGATGCTCGGTGCGCTGTTCGCGTGCCTCGCCGCCAGCCTCGCCGGGGCGCCGCTCGTGAGCCCGGGCTGGCTGCGCCCGCCCATGGCGATGCTGCTCGGCCTCGCCCTGGGGGCGTCGTTCACGCCGGAGACGCTCGACCGCGTCGTCGGCTGGTGGCCGAGCCTCGCCCTGATGATCCCCTACCTCGTCGCGGTGGCGCTCCTGGGGCGCGCCTACTTCCGGATCGTGGGCGGCTACGACCGCCCGACCGCCTTCTACGCCGCCATCCCCGGCGGCCTCTCGGAGATGCTGCTGCTGAGCCAGGCGGCGGGCGCCGACATCAGGCGTGTCGCCCTCGCCCATGCCGGCCGGATCCTCGCGACGGTGACGCTGGTGCCTCTCGGCTTCGCGCTCGCCTTCGGCGAGCCGCCGCAGGCGCCCGCGAGCGCGGCACCGCACGGCCTCGGCGCGCCGGCCCATCATCTGCTCGCCCTCGTTGCCGCCGGCGTGATCGCCTGGCGCCTGGCCGAGCGGTTGCGCCTGCCGGTCGCGCCGCTCCTGGGCGGGCTCCTCGTCTCGGTGCCCGCCCACGTCCTCGGCTGGACCGACGCCGTGGTGCCGCTGCCGCTGCTCGCCGCCGCGCAGATCGTGATCGGATCCGTGGCGGGCTGCCGCTTTCTCGGGACGCCGCCGGCGGTCGTCGCCCGCATCGCGGCGGAATCGCTCGGCTTCGTCGCGCTCTCGCTCGGCGTCGCGACCGCCGCCGCGGCGCTCCTCGCGTTCGGCGGCATCGCCGACTTTCCCGCCATCGTCCTCGCCTACGCGCCGGGCGGCATGACCGAGCTCGGCCTGCTCGCCCTCGTTCTCGGCATCGACGCCGCCTTCGTGGCGACGCACCAGCTCGCGCGCCTCGCGGTCGTGGTCGCCTTCGCGACGATCGCCGGCGGCGGCCGGCGCCGAGGCGCCGACGCCGACGCCTCCGCACCCCATCCATCCGACGATGCAGGAGAGAAGAGACCATGACCTCGTCCCCGACCCCGCTCCCCGAGGCCGAGCGCATCGCGCGCACGTTCCTGGCGGACCTCGAGCGCCGCGACCTCGATGCCGCCGGCGTGGCGCTGGCGGCGGATGCCGCCATCACCTTCCCGGGGGGCGCGGTGCGCCGATCGATCGAGGAGATCGTCGCCGGCTCCGCGGCACGCTACCATCGAGTCGGCAAGCACATCGAGCGTTTCGACAGCCTCCACGACGGCGCCGACGCGATCGTCTATTGCTTCGGAACGCTGCATGGCGTCTTCGCCGACGGGGAGGCATTCGAGGGGATTCGCTTCATCGATCGGTTCGTCGTCCACGATGGGCTCATCGTCCGCCACGACGTCTGGAACGACGTGGCGTTCGCCCGCCCGCCGCGATGAGCGGACCGTCGATCCGGATTGACAACAGCGCAAAAGTGTCGACAGATTGCCGGCATTGCTTGATGCCGCCGACCAGCCGGACGGCATGCCCGCCCTGACGGCGCGAACGGAGGATACGCCCGCGATGACCCTCGACCTTCTTCTCCAGAACGCGATGATCGTCCATCCGGACGTCGGCGTGACGCCCGGCTCGATCGGCGTGAAGGACGGGCGCATCGCCGCCGTGCTCGCTCCCGGCGTGCGGATGGATGCGACCGAGGAGGTCGATTGCGGCGGGCGCTGGGTAATGCCCGGGCTCGTCGACCCGCATGTGCATTTCGGCTTCGGCTCGCCGGAGACGGACTTCGCCACGGAGACGCGCTCCGCCGCGCTCGGCGGCGTCACCTCCGTTCTGTCCTTCCACCGCTCGCAGGACCCGCGCGAGGCGCTCGTGGCCGTGCGCCAGCGCGCGATGGAGCAGGCCTGCGTCGACGTCGGCTTCCATTTCGGGATCACGCATCGGCTTCATGTCGACACTTTGGTCGAGGCGTCGAAGGCCTTCGGCGTGACCTCCTACAAGCTCTACCTGATGTACAAGGGGCAGGCCGGCCTCTCGAAGGGCTTCACCGAGATCGACGACGGCCTGCTCTACGCGGCCATGCTCCAGACCCTGCGCGTCCCGGGCGGCGTGCTCGGCGTGCATTGCGAGAACGTGGAGGTCATCCCGGTCCTGCGCGACCCGCTGCGCCGGGAGGGACGCACGGGCCTCGGCGCCTGGGACGACCAGAGCCCCGACTTCCTCGAGGCCGAGAACGTCCACCGCGTCGCCTACTTCGCCGGCAAGACCGGCTGCCCGGTCAACATCGTCCACCTGTCGAGCCGCGAGGCGCTGGAGGAGGTCCGCCGCCATCGCAGCTACCACAAGGCGCGGATCACGGTGGAGACCTGCCCGCACTACCTCTCGCTGACGCGCGATTCCCCTTGCGGCGTCCTCGCCAAGGTCAACCCGCCGGTGCGCAGCCAGCCCGACATCGAGGCGCTGTGGGAAGGGGTGCTCGACGGCACCGTGACCACGGTCGGCACCGACCACGTGCCGCGCAAGCGCGAGACGAAGCAGGAGATCTGGTCCTCGACCATGGGCTTCCCCGGCGTCGCGACGATGCTGCCGGTGATGATCACGGAGGGCTACCACCGCCGCGGCGTGCCGATCGAGCGCATCGCCGCGGTGACGAGCGCCAACGCCGCCAAGGTCTACGGGCTGAAGGGCAAGGGCCATATCGCGGTCGGCTACGACGCCGATCTCGTCATGGTCGATCCCGACGCGGAGCGCGTCGTCGACGCGGCGACGCTCGAGTCCTTCGCCGACTACTCGCCCTTCGAGGGCATGGCGCTGAAGGGGTGGGCGCACACGACCTGGCTGCGCGGCCGCAAGGTCGTCGAGAACGGCGCGATCACCGAGGAGGCGCGCAGCGCCCCCGCCGGACGCTATCTCGCCCGCCCCGTCTGAGCCGCCCCCACGCACGCGAATTCGAGAGAGCCACATCATGACCGAGAAGCGGATCTGGGACGACTTCCTCACCGAGCGCGACAAGCAGGTCTACCAGGCGGCCGGCTACGGCAAGCGCGGCGGCTTCGGCACGCGCCCGGCGCTGTTCATCATCGACGTCCAGTACAATTTCTGCGGCGACAAGCCCGAGGACATCCTCGAGGGCCTGAAGCAGTACCGCACCCATTGCGGCCGCGAGGCCTGGGAGGCCGTGCGCCACATCGAGCCGCTGCTGCACAGGGCGCGCGAGAAGAACCTGCCGGTCTTCTACACCGAGAGCGCGCGGCGCCCGGACATGATCGATTCCGGCGTCCAGGTCGGCAAGAGCCATCGCGGCGGCGAGCGGACCTCGACGGAGGGCACGCACGCCACGCAGACCGTCGAGCCGCTCGCCCCGCGGCCGCAGGACATCCGCATCGGCAAGCGCAAGCCGTCGTGCTTCTTCGGCACGATCTTCATGAGCCACCTGAACTTCTTCGACGTCGACACGCTGATCCTGACCGGCGGGACGACGTCGGGCTGCCTGCGCGCCACGGCCGTCGACGCCTACTCGTTCAACTTCAAGGTCGTGATCCCCGAGGAGACGACGTTCGATCGCTTCCAGGCGAGCCACGCCGTCAACCTGTTCGACCTGAACTCGAAATACGCCGACGTGATCCCGACGCGGGAGGTCGAGGACTACCTCGCCGGCCTGCCCGTGCGCGCCGACGTCGCGGTCGGCTGAGGCGGGAGACGGCGGACATGGCCACGATCCCACTCTTCCTGCTGACGGGCTTCCTCGGCTCGGGCAAGTCGACGCTGCTCTCGGCGCTCGTGCGTCATCGGGGCTTCGCCGACACCGCCGTCATCGTCAACGAGTTCGGCGAGGTGGGCCTCGACCACCTCCTCGTCAGCGAGGGCGACGAGACCAACGCGGTCCTCCTCGATTCCGGCTGCATCTGCTGCACGCTGACGAGCTCGCTCGAGGATACGCTCGAATCCCTCTACTATCAGGCGGAGCGCGGGGAGATCCCGCGCTTCGCGCGCGTCGTCGTCGAGACGACGGGTCTCGCCGATCCCGGGCCGATCGCCAACGCGCTCGCCGCCGGGCCCTTCGTCTCGCGCTTCGTCCATCTCGCGGCGATCGTCACGACGATCGACTGCATCAACGGCGCGGAGCAGCTCGCCCGCTTCGAGGAGGCGCGGCTCCAGGCCGCCATGGCGGACCGCGTCATCCTGACCAAGGGCGACGTGGCGACGCCGGATCAACGCGCCGCCACCGAGGCGGCGCTCGCGGTGCTCGCGCCGCACGCCGAGCGGCTGAGCGCGGTCTCCGGCGACATCGATCCGGGGCTCGTGCTCGGCGCCGCCGAGCCGGGCCGGCGCAGCCCGTCCAAGGCGGCCGCGGGCTGCGACCACGATCACCACCATGATCACGACCACGATCATCACCACGACCACGGCCACGAGGGTCACATCCACGCCCACGGCTATGTCAGCGTGGCAGCTCCGATCGACGGACCCGCCACCTGGGCCGGCTATGCGCGCATGGTCGAGCGCGCCCGCGCCCTGGGCGACGATCTCCTGCGCGTGAAGGGGCTGATCGGCTTCGAGGACGGCGGCGTCTACGCGCTCCAGGGCGTGCGGCTGGTGTTCGACCCGCCGCGGCGCCTGTCGTGGACGCCGCCCGAGGGAACGCGCGACCGCCTCGTCGTGATCGCCCGCGGCATCCCGCCGGAGCGGCTTCGCGAGATCGCCGGAGCGTTGGCGGAACGCGGATGAGAACGCCGCGGCACAAGCACGCGCTCGTCACCGGAGCCGCCTCGGGGATCGGCGAAGCGATCGCGTCGCGCCTGATCCGGGACGGCTGGCGCGTCACCGGGCTGGACCGCGACGCGCCGCGTGGGTCCGACCCGCGGTCGCGCACGATCCTCGTCGACCTGACCGATGCGCTGGCATTCGACGCGGTGCTCGACGCGCTCGCCCGCGAGGGAGACCCGCCCACCGCGATCGTTCATGCCGCCGGGCTGATGCGGTCGGACGCGGCCGCGGGGAGCGACGATCCGCCGGGCCTGGAGCTCTGGTCGGTCCACGTCGCGGCGGCGCAGCGGCTCGTCGAACGCTTCGCCGAGGATCTGCCCAACGGCCGCGGACGTATTCTCGTCCTGTCGAGCCGAGCCGGCGACGGGCGTGCGGGCCGCGCGCTCTACGCGGCCTCGAAGGCCGCCGTGACCGGCTTCGTCCGCAGCTGGGCCGCGGCGCTGGTGTCCCGGGGCGTGACAGTCAACGCCATCGCGCCGGCGACGGTCGACACGCCGATGCTGCGCGACCCCGCCCGCGCCGACGCGCCGATCGCGCCCCTGCCAATCGGCCGCATCATCCAGCCCGACGAGATCGCCGCCCTCGCCGCGCTGCTCCTCTCCGTCGACGGCGGCGCCATCACGGGCCAGACGCTGACGGTCTG
>JBNPEA010000078.1:0-9442 GCA_051117315.1 Salinarimonas sp.
CAGCGAAATTAGACGAGGGTCACATGTTCGGCCGACCCCTCGCGGAGCAAGCCGATGTGACCTTCAGAAAAAGTCGCGAGCAAAAAGCCTCTCATCTCACGACCCGATACCAACCCCGCTCACGCAAAGGCCGGACACCGGATCCGCAAGGACGAAAGGCCGCCCACGCTTCTCCTTCTTCCTTCTCGACAATGTCAAAGAGCGTGTCTCGTACCCGGAAAACGGGGTTCGTTCCGACCGAGGCCGGCTTCGACACCCAACGCTCTCCAGAGGAAGCGAAACCGCCGCGGCGTCGAAGCGCCCAGCGTCGATGGCGCTTATCTACCGACGGCCGGCGGGGCTGTCAACAGGCCGTCATGAATTTTTCGGCGAATCTCGGGCCGAATGCCTCGCGTCGAATCGCGTGACCGCGAATCGCGTGCCCTTTGCGGCACGCCTCAATGCCGTCACCTTGGAGCGGCATTCCGGCGGCGCTGCCCGTGCGGTGCCCGCCCCCTCGAGGCCGCGCGGGGAATCGTTGCCACGGCCGAGCCTGCTTGGCTATGGTGCACCCGCTGCCCGGCGCGCAGGCGCGGGCGGTTCCGATACGTGCGGTTCCGATACGGGCCAACGGCGAGAGATCAGGCGAGAGAACAGATCGGGGCATGACGGCACGCTTCCCAGATCCCGGCGACGGCGCACCGGCCAGCGGCGCCGCGTGCGATGCGTCCGAGCCGCGATGGGGCGAGCGACCCGCGTCGTCGGGCTTCGTATCTTCCGGCGACGTGCCGCAGCGGCCCGCCTCGGCGCGGCCGCGTCCCGCGCCCCTCGGCCCCGCCACGACGCCCGCCCAGCGCCGCGGCGGCAGCAACGGCGGCGCCCCGCTCGGCGGCGAGCCTCCCCTCGACCCCGCCGGAGACGACGCCCCGATCGCGCGGCGCGCCGTGTCCTGGCGCTGGCTCGCCGGCGGCGTGCTCACCGGCGCCACCGGCGCGCTGCTGATCGGCGCCGCCATCGTCGTCGCGATCTAGGGCTCGACCGCGCTCGTCGTCCCGGCCGAGCGGATCGCCCCCCATACCGCCGGCGACCGCGCCGGCGGCGCCGACGGCGGCGCCGCCAAGTCCGACCGCCTGCTGCGCACCTCGCTCACGGTCACCGCCAAGAGCACGTTCGAGGCGCCGATGGCGCAGCGGGTCGGCGAGCGCGAGATGATCCGCGTGCAGTCGTTCACCCGCCTCGCCACCGGCCTCGCGCGCACCACCGGCATCCACGCCGCCGACATCCCCCGCTTCGACCCGATGCGCTACCTGGCCGAGGGCGCCGAGGAGGCGCCCGCGCCCGCCGCCCTCGCGGAGCTCGCGCCGGAGGAGGCGGACGTCACCGTCCTGCGCCGGGCGCTCGACGAGGTGCCGCCCGGACCCGTCTCCCCGGCGCTCTCGGATGCCGACGCGGCCGCCCAGGTTCTGGAGGAGCGCCGCATCGCGCTCAGCGCCGGGCAGCGGCGCGGCCTGCCGCTGCCCGCCCAGGCGATGCTCGGCCGCACGGTGAGCCCCGCCGCGATCTCCGCCGCGATCCCCGGCCTCACCGCCTATGCCGCGATCGACGACACGCCGTTCGACTCGATCGAGGTGCGCGTCATCCCCGAGAACGTGACGACGCTCCCCAAGCGCGCGCCGCAGGAGGGCGAGGACGACCTCGAGGAGATCGGCCTCGCGCTGGGGCGCGAGGAGACGCTGCCGCAGCTCCTCGCCGCGGAGGGGATCGCCGCCGAGGACATCGCCGGGGCCGTCGCGGCGCTCGGCGGGGCGGAGATCGTCGCGGCGCTCCCCGCCGGCCAGCCGATGCGCGCCCTCGTGCGCGACGGAGAGCGCCCCGGCGATCCGCGGCGCCTGCTGCGCGTGGTGCTCTACGGCGAGAACGGCGTCGAGGCGATCGCCGCCGTCACCGACGCGCACGCGTTCGTCGCCGTCCCGGTGCTCGCCGAGCCGCAGGCGCCCGAGACCGCGGTGGCGCAGGTGGACGAGGGACAGGGCGGCGCACGGCTCTACGAGAGCCTGTTCGAGACCGCGATGAAGCACGGGCTCTCCCGCGAGACGGTCGAGGAGCTGGTTCAGGTCTTCGCCTACGACGTCGACTTCCAGCGGCGGGTGCAGGCGGGGGACGCGATCGACGTCTTCTATACGCAGCCCGAGCCGGACAAGCCGGTGGAGATCCTCTCCGCCGCCCTGACCATCGGCGGCGAGACGAGCCGCGTCTACCGCTTCCACGATCCCGAGACCGGCGCGATCGACTATCTCGACGCGGACGGGCGCTCGCTGAAGAAGTTCCTGATGCGCAAGCCCATCGCCGAGGGACGCCTGACCTCCGGCTTCGGCATGCGCCGCCACCCGGTCCTGCGCTACGCGCGCCAGCACACCGGCGTCGACTGGGCCAACCGGGTCGGCACGCCGATCTTCGCCGCCGGCGCCGGCACCGTCATGGTCGCCGGGTGGGAGGGCGGCTACGGGCGCCGCGTCGAGATCCAGCATGCCAACGGCTATCTCACGACCTATTCCCACATGTCGCGCATCGGCGCCGGCATCGAGCCGGGCGTGCGCGTCACCCAGGGCCAGGTGATCGGCTACCTCGGCAATTCCGGCCTCTCCACCGGACCGCACCTGCACTACGAGGTGAAGGTCAACGGCCGCTTCGTCGATCCGCTGAAGATCCGGGTGCCGCGCTCGCGCGAGCTCGACGGGCGCGCGCTCGCGGACTTCGGCCGCCAGCGCGAGCAGGTCGACGAGCTGATGGGTCGCGCCGGCGGGCCGGTGCGCCTGGCCGAGCGCGGCAGCGGCTGAGACCGGCCGCGCCCGCATGCTCGACGCCCTCCTCGTGGTCCTGCCGATCTTCGGCCTCGTCCTCGTCGGCTTCGCCGCGCGCAAGCGCGACATCATCGACGAGGCGGCGGGCACGGGGCTGACCCAGTTCGTCTTCTCCATCGCGCTGCCCTGCCTCATCCTCGACACCCTGGCGCGGGGCGACCTGCCGCTGGCCGAGCCGTGGGGCTACTGGGCCTCCTATTTCGTCGCGCTCGCGATCGTGTGGGTCGTGGCCGGCCTCCTCGCCCGCCACGCCTTCGGCCGGGTCGGGATCGAGACGGTCGTCGCCGGGTTCTCGGCGGCGCAGTCGAACACCGTGCTGATCGGCGTGCCGCTGATCCTCAAGGCCTTCGGCGAGACGGCCGCCGTGCCACTGTTCCTCCTCGTCGCCATCCACCTGCCGATCACGATGAGCGTGGCGACGCTGCTGGTCGAGGGGCGCGGCGCCTCCCTCGGCGGGATCGCGAGGAAGCTCGTGACCCATCCGATCATCGTCGGCATCGCGCTCGGCGTCGCGCTGCGGCCGGTGGCGGGGGAGCTGCCCGAGCCGCTGTGGCGGATGATCGGCATGCTGGCGGACGCCGCCGCGCCGGCGGCGCTCGTCGCCATGGGGATCGCGCTCGCGCGCTACGGGCTCGAGACGGGCCTGCCGCTGCCGGCCACGATCGCGGCGGCGAAGCTCGTGCTCCACCCGCTGCTGGTGCTCCTCCTCGCGACCTTCGTGTTCCCCGTACCGGAGGCCTGGATCCCCGTCGCGGTGATGTTCGCCGCCTGCCCGTCGGGCATCAACGCCTTCCTGCTGGCGCAGACCTACCGCTCGGGCGTCGGGCTCGCCTCGAGCGCCGTGGCGCTGTCGACCGCGCTCGCGGTGGTGACGATGGCGGGGTGGCTGGCGCTGGTGACGCTCTAGGCGTCCTTGTGGAGCATCATGGGATCCAACGACCGGATTCCACGCGATGGGATGATGCTCTCGCCCGGCGGCTCACGGCGCGCGCGGCGTGACCGCCGCCCGCACGGCCTCCGGCGTCCAGCCCGCATCGCGCAGCCGTGCCAGCGGCGGCGCGCCGAGGCTCTTCGCGAGCTTCTCCCCGGCGGCGTCGCGCACGAGGGCGTGGTGGCGGTAGAGCGGGGTCGGCAGGCCGAGCAGGCGCTGGAGCAGGACGTGCAGGTCGGTCGCCGCCTCGAGATCGCGGCCGCGGACGACGTGGGTGATCCCCTGCGCCGCGTCGTCGACGACCACCGAGAGATGATAGCTCGTCGGCGTCTCCTTGCGCACGATCACGGCGTCGCCCCAGCGGGCGGGGTCGGCGGGGACGGGCGCGGTCGCGCCGCCGTCGTCGGCGAGGCGGGCATAGCCGTGGGGCCCCGGCGCCACGGCGAGCGCGCGTGCCATGTCGAGGCGCCAGGCCACGTCGCGGCCCTGCGCCAGCACCGCGGCGGGATCGCGCCCGCGGCAGGTGCCGGGATAGAGCGGCGCGCCGTCCGGGTCGCGCGGCCCGGGGGCACCGGCCTCGGCCTCGCGGGCGGCGACCGCGGCGGCGATCTCCTTGCGCGAGCAGGCGCACGGATAGGCGAGGCCGCGCGCCCGCAACCCCGCGGCGGCGGCCTGGTAGACGGGAAAGCGTGTCGACTGCCGCATCGGATCGGGCGCGAAGGGCAGGCCGAGCCAGGCGAGGTCGTCGAGCATGGAAGCGACGAGGTCCTCGCGGCAGCGGGTCGTGTCGATGTCCTCGATGCGCAAGAGGAGGCGGCCGCGCAGGCGCGCGGCGAGACGGGCGTTCTCGCAGGCCGAGAAGACGTGGCCGAGATGCAGCCGGCCGTTCGGGCTCGGGGCGAAGCGGAGGACGGGTTGCGTCACGGCGGTCCCTGCGCGAGGAGAGGGCGTCTCGACCCTCGAGACGGGCCTTTTTCTGGAGCATCGTCCGATCCACCAACCGGATTCCACTCGGTGGGACGATGCTCTAGCCAGGAGATAGGCGATGGACGCGCGTCTCGACAGCGAGGAGCGGTTGCGGGCGGGGCTGGCGGAGCTCGTCGCCCGCGACCCGGCGCTGGCGCGCGCCGTGGCGGAGGGCTCCGTCCCGAGCCTGCGCAAGCGGCCGGAGGGCTTTGCCGGGCTCGCCTGGATCGTGGTGGGCCAGCAGGTCTCGGTGGCGAGCGCGGCGGCGATCCATGCGCGGCTGGAGGCCGCGCTGCCCGAGGTGAGCGCCCAGGCGCTGCGCGCGGCCTGCGACGAGACGCTGCGCGCGGCAGGGCTCTCGCGCCCGAAGATCCGCACCCTGCGCGCCGCCGCCGAAGCGGTCGTGAGCGGCGCGCTGCCGCTCGCCGAGCTCGGCGGCATGCCCGCCGACGAGGCGCACGCCCGGCTCGTCGCCGTGCACGGGATCGGCCCGTGGACGGCGGACGTCTACCTCTTGTTCTGCCTCGGCCACGCCGACGCCTTCGCCGCGGGCGACCTCGCGCTCCAGGAGGCGGCGCGGCTGGTCTACGGTCTCGAGGCGCGCCCGGACGCGAAGGCGCTCGCCGCCCTGGCCGAGGCCTGGCGGCCCTGGCGGGGCGTGGCGGCGAAGCTGCTGTGGGCGCACTACCGCCGCGCGACGGGACGGGCGGGCACGGGGGAGGTGCAAGCCCCGATCAGCGATCCCTAGAAGATGCACATATCTCTCCGGCAAGGACCGCCGAAAGGTGTATACCGCAGTCCGATGATGCAGTCCCCCCACCCCCGCCCCTCCCCCTGGTGGGGAGGGGCGGGGGTGGGGGGCGTGCAGAACGACTTCGACGCGAATGCAGGGCCCCGGCGGTGGAGACAGCTCCGGCAACGATCCGCGCTGCATCACGCCCCCCAACCGCCCCCTTCCGGGGGCACCGTCCCCACGAGGGGGAAGGAAGGGGCCCGCGCCGCCGTGCCGCCTCCAACTCCCGCCGTCGAAGATCCGTGAACCGACGAGTATCAGCCAGCGGGGAAAGCCGGTTTCACCCCGCCTGTAGCGCCCGCCCGTCGCTGCCCGCGATCGCCACCTCGACGAGCGCGCCGGGCTGCGGCGCCGTTCCTGCAAAGCGTACCAGCGAGAAATCCTCCGTGCGCCCGGCTCCCCCGCGCTCGGCCAGCACGCGCCGGCGGGCGCCGACATGGGTCGCGAGATGGTGCGCCAGCGCCGCCTCCCCAGCCTCGCGCAGGCGCCGTGCCCGCGCACGGGCGACGTCGCCCGGCACCTGCGGCATGCGCGCGGCGGGGGTGCCGGGGCGGGGCGAGAACGGGAAGACGTGCAGGTGCACGAGCCCGCATTCCGCGACGAGATCGAGGGAGCGGGCGGCCATCTCCTCCGTCTCGGTGGGAAAGCCCGCGATCAGGTCGGCGCCGAGCACGATCTCCGGTCGCGCCGCCCGCAGCTCGGCGCACAGGCGGATCGCATCGGCGCGGGAATGCCGGCGCTTCATGCGCTTGAGGATAATGTCATCGCCCGCCTGCAGCGAGAGATGCAGATGCGGCATCAGCCGCCCCTCGGTCGCGACCGCGTCCAGGAGATCGGCGTCGACCTCGACCGAATCGATCGAGGAGAGGCGCAGCCGCGGCAGCTCCGGGACGGCGGCGAGAAGCGCCTTGACGAGCCGCCCCAGCCGCGGCGCGCCGTCGAGATCGCCGCCCCAGCTCGTGAGGTCGACGCCGGTGAGCACCACCTCGCGGGCGCCGGCCGCGACCTGGGCGCGGACGGTCTCGATCACCGTCGCGGCGGGAACGGAGCGCGCGTTGCCGCGGCCGAAGGGAATGATGCAGAAGGTGCAGCGGTGGTCGCAGCCGGTCTGGACCTGGACGAAGGCGCGCGTGCGCCCGCGCGGCGGCGCGGCATCGGGGGCGCGGGCGGCGCGCACGGCCATCACGTCGGAGACGAGGCGGCGCGGGGCGCCCGGCGCGGCGAGCCGGTGCCAGGCGGCGGGGTCGAGCTTCTCCTCGTTGCCCAGGACGTGGGCGACCTCGGGCATCGCCGCGAAGGTTTCGGGCTCGATCTGAGCGGCGCAGCCTGTGACGACGAGCCGCGCGCCCGGTCGCTCCCGCGCCGCCCGGCGGATCGCCCGGCGTGCCGCGCGGGTCGCCTCGCCGGTCACGGCGCAGGTGTTGATCACGCGCACCTCGTCGAGCCCGGCCGCGTCCAGCCGCCGGGCGATCGCCTCCGATTCGGCGAGGTTGAGCCGGCAGCCGAAGGTCTCGATCCGCGCGAGCGCGTCCTCCCGCGCCATCAGGCGGTCTCCGCGAGGTCCGCGAACAGGGCGGGGTCGAGGCGGCCCTCGTGCTCGAGCTCCACGGGTCCCGTCATCAGCACGTGGTCGTCGCCGGTGCGCCAGCGGATCGTCAGCTCGCCGCCGGGCAGCGCGACGACGGCCTCGCGGCCGGTGAGCTTCTTGCGGGCGGCGGCGACGAGCGCCGCGCACGCCGCCGAGCCGCAGGCCCGCGTCAGCCCGACCCCGCGCTCCCAGACCCGCAGCCGGATGCGGCTGTCCGAGACGACGTGCGCCAGCGAGATGTTGGCGCGCTCGGGGAAGATCGGGTGGCTCTCGAGCAGCGGGCCGATCCTGCCGAGATCGAAGGCATCGACGTCGTCGACGAAGAAGATCGCATGCGGATTGCCCATGCTCACGGCCGCCGGCGAGTGCAGGATCGGATCGTCGATCGGGCCGATCTGCAGCTCGATGTAGCGCGTGTCCGGGAAGGGGTCGCGCAGGGGGATGTCCTGCCAGGCGAGCTTCGGCGCCCCCATGTCGACGGTGAAGACGAGCTCGCCGTCGACGCTCACCGGCAGGAGCCCCGCCTTCGTGCGCAGGGTGAGCGCCGTCTTCGCGCGATCGCCCATCTCCGGGTCGCGGGTCAGCGCCCAGGCGACGCAGCGCGTGCCGTTGCCGCAGGCGCCCGATTCCGAGCCGTCCGTGTTGTAGATCCTCAGGTCGGCGTCGAGCCCGGGGACGCTCGGGTCGTGCACGACCATGAGCTGGTCGAACCGCGAGCGCGCATTCGCCGCGATCGCCAGCGCCTCGGCGGCGCGCACGCGCAGGTCCGTTCCGCGCAGGTCGAGCACGACGATCTCGTTGCCGAGGCCGTTCATCTTCAGGAAGCGGCGGTTCGCGAGGGGAGACATGGACGGCAGCCGGGCTGTTCGGGTCTGCCGCCTATATGCGCGATGGCGCGCGGGATTGCCAGGGAGCCGATTTTCCCCACCTCCCCCGCACCGCCCCTCAGAACCGGTTGCGGTGCTCCCATTGCCGCTCGCCGACGAGGCAGTCCGTCGGCAGGTCGACCTGGGCGCGGTGCACGAGCGGGCGCGGCGGCACCAGGCCCGCGATCTCGAGGACGAGCTTGGTGCGGATCGCGTCGACGAACTCCTCGGGCGCGCGCACCGGCACGACGAAGGCGCCGGGGCCGCCGATGACGCAATCGACGAAATATTCGTCGAGGTTGTGGATGTCGAGGTAGCCCGGCCGCTTGAGCATGATCGGCAGGCCGTTGACGGTCACGCCGCGGGCGATGGCCCGGTCCCGCGCCGCGGTGACGAAGGGACCTTCGTTGTTGGGCCCGTCACCGGAGACGTCGATCACGCGCCGCAGCGCCCGGACGCCGCTCTCCTCCAGGAGGTCGAGCGAGAAGTCGATGGCGCTGGCGATGGAGGTGCGCCGGGCCCGGTTGATCCGCTCGAACTCCAGGTCCTCGGCGAAGCGCACCGCGCTCTCGGGGCCGTCGATCAGCGTCCAGGGCACGATCACGTGCCGGTCGGCGACGCCGGCCCATTCGACGTAGGTGACCGCGATCTGGCCGATCAGCCCCCGCCCGATCGCCTCGTGCACGTCCTGCGAGCGCAGGGCCTCGACGAAACCCGCACGCTGGAGCTCCTGCTCGTCCGTGTCCATGGAGAAGGAGATGTCGACCGCGAGCACGAGCGCCACGTCGACCTCGGTCTCGGCCTGCGCGGGCCGCGCGAGGGAGAGGCTCGCGACCGCGATCGCGAACACCAGGGCGGCAACACCGCCGGCGCGGGATCTCCCGCGAACACGCAACGCCCACATCGCTCGGCCTCCTCGAATCGGAGAGCCCCCCCGCGCGTACGTCAAGCGAGGAGCATGCCAGCCGGGCGGCGGGTCGGGCTAGTGCGCGCGGGGCGGGAGCGACGAAGCGCCGCGCGCGGCTTCCACGATCGCGACCGCGCGGGCGAAGGCGTCCTCGATGCCGAGGTCGGACGTATCGAGGAGGACCGCGTCCGCCGCCTGCTTCAGGGGCGCGGAGACCCGGCCCTGGTCGCGGGCGTCGCGGGCCCGGATGTCGGCGAGGACGCTCTCGTAGGGCGGCGCGTCGCCGCGGCCGACGAGCTCGCGGTGGCGCCGGCGCGCCCGCTCCTCCGCGCTGGCGGTGACGAAGAGCTTCACGTCGGCATCGGGGCAGATCACCGTGCCGATGTCGCGCCCGTCGAGCACGGCGCCCGGCTCCTGGGCCGCGAAATCCCGCTGCCGGTCGAGGAGGGCGGCGCGCACCGCGGGAATGATCGAGATGCGCGAGGCCGCCTCCCCCATCTCCGCCTCGCGCAGGCGGCTGTCGTCCATGAAGGCGAGGTTGAGGGCCAAGG
>JBNPEA010000092.1:0-9394 GCA_051117315.1 Salinarimonas sp.
GCTCGTCCGGCCGAGCGCTTGGTGGTTTCCCCGGGCCAGGCCCGTGATCGCGTTCAGGCCCTCGGCGGTCCGGCCGATCCCCGCGGCCGCGTAGTTCGTCGTCTCCTGGATGTGCTCGACCTGGACGCCGATCTCCTCCGTCGCCTTGGCCGTCTGGCTCGCCAGGTCCTTCACCTCGGCGGCGACGACCGCGAAGCCCTTGCCGGCCTCGCCGGCGCGCGCCGCCTCGATCGTGGCGTTGAGGGCGAGCAGGTTCGTCTTCTCGGCGATGGCGCGGATGAGGTGGACGACGTTCCCGACCTTGCCGGCGGCATCGGTCAGCCCCGACGTGCGCATCGCCAGCTCGCGGGCGGTACGGTCCGCGTCGCGGACGACCTGCGTGGTCCGCTCGATCCGGGACCCGATCTCGCGGGTCGACGCCTCGAGTTCCTCCGACGCGCCGGCGACCGATTGGAGCGCGGTGGAGGCCGCTCCCGCGGCAGCGCCGACGGCGGTGGTGCGTCCCGCCGCCCCTTCCGCCGCGGCGGACATCGCCTCGGCGGTCTCTCGCATGGCGCGCATCCGCTCCTCGACGGTTCCGACGAGTTCGGCGACCTCGCGGCGGAAGCCCGCGATCTGCCCGTCGACCGCCTCCTGGCGCGCCGCACGGCCCGTTTCCAGCGCACGCGCCTCTCCCTCCAGCTCGCCGCGGCGGATCTCGCCCTCGCGCAGCGTGTCGAGGGCGCGGGCGATGGCGCCGATCTCGTCGCCGCGGCCGAGCCCGGGAATGTCGGCGCCGGTCTCGCCCCCGACGAGGCCCTCGATCCGGCGCGAGATCGATCCGAGCGGACGGGTGACCATCCACGAACTCGCCACGACGATCGCGCCGATCAAGGTGGCGAAAATCGTGACGAGCGTCGCCACGACCTTCCAGCGCGTCTCGTCGACGAACGCGTCGATCGCGGCGTACGACCATCCGATGCCGGCGTGGCCGTGCGGCTCGACACCGTCGTCGCCCCCCGCGGGCGCGCCGACGAGCAAGGCCTCTCCGAACGCCGCGGTCCGCACGCCCGCCGCGCCGTCGCCCTCGAGGCGCGTGACGGCCTCGAGGAGCGCGTTGCGCGTGACGCCCGGCGTCTCGTGGGCGGCGACGGCGGCGCCGTCTGCAGCGATCGCGACGAGGCCTATCGCCGAGCCGTCGGAACTCTCCGCGATCGACCGCCACGCGTCGACGACCGCCTCCTCGCGCCGCCAGCGCAAGGCGCCGGCGGCGTTGGCCGCCACGAGCCGCGTCACGTCGATCTTCGCGGAGCGATGCTCCGTCGAGAGCGCGGCGTGGACGAGCTGCGTGATGATCAGGGTCGCGACCACCGTCGCGACGATACCGAAGCCGACGACGCCGACGACGAGCTTGGCGGACAGGCCGAGGTCGCCGACACGTCGGGAGCGAGGCGTCGGGCGGTGGGTTCCGGGTTGGTTCGGCATGGGATCGATCGCCTCCGTAGCTTCGCGCCGCCGATCAGAGCGCGTCGACGTCCACGCCGAGCGTGATCGCGCCGACGGGAGCGCCGCTCTCGTCGGCGATCGAGAGCGAGACCTGCGACTGCAGGGCCTGGGTGGATTCGTCGACCTCGATCTCGTCGACGAAGACCGCGTCGGGCCCGACGAGGAACGTCTTCTGCCACTTCGCCTCGTCGCCCTGCCAGTAATCGGAGGTCAGATCGCTCTGCCCGACGTTGAGCCCGCGCGCGTCCATGACGAAGATCTCGGTGAACACGCCCCCGGCCTCGTCGCGCATGCGCGTGAGGACGTCCGACAGCGCGTTCCCCATCACCTCGCTCACGAGCGGACGTTCCGCTGCGTCGACCTCGGCCCGCCATTGCTTGTCGAGCTCGAGGATCTCGGCCTCGGTCAGGGCGGCCGTCCGCGCGTTCTGCGCGACGATGGCCGACACGATGGCCGGGTCGGACAAAGCAGGGCGCACGAGGCTCTCGACGAGCGCCATGATCGGCGCGACGTGCGGCTCTTCGGCGAGAGCCCCTGCAAGGGGGACGAAGCTCGCGAGCGCGGCGATGGCGAAGATGCGTGACTTCATGGACGGTCTCCTCGAATGAGGGCCCGGCGAGGCCCCTCCCGATCTCACGATGGCAAGCGGGCCTTAATTGTTGCTGAACAGCAAAAGACTATGATCGAACACATGCGAATGAGATCGACGAGATCTGATGTCTAACCGCTCCATTCCGTTATGTAATTCAAAGAAAAAGAATACTGGTGATTGACTCCCGTGCTGCAAGGATTTCATCGAACTGAGCGTCCGATGACGGGGGCGAACGCCCAGGCGACGGTCGCTCGCCACGCCGTGGATCGGGAGCCCGAACCAATCTTGTATGAATCCTCCAGGTGAGCAGCGCCCGAGACTGTCGGGAACCTACGACCGACCGGATGACCTGGAGTGCGCCACTCGCGAGACGAGGCGGTCGGCCAACTCGAACCGGATCAGCGGCGCAGGGTGGCGTCGGTCCTGGCGCCCTCGAAGCGAACCCGGCTTGTCCTGCGCAGCCTCGTCCACGAGACGTCGGGCGGCATCGACGTTCGCCCCTTCGTCTCCCTGCGAGTTCATCTGTACGACGGCGACCGTCGTACGTGACCTCCCCTTACGTTCGTTCGAGGACATCTTCGCGAGGGGGTCCGCCGGCTGCCAGACGACAAATCCCTGTCGCCGCGACCGGCTTTCTTTTGCGAACGTCCGCTACCAGGCGAGGGCCGGGTCCTGGGCGGCGCAGAAGTCGCGGGCCACCTCCCGGGCGAGTTCTGCGAGGGCGGCGGGCAGGTGCGAGGCCGGCCCATCCCGATACGTCGCCTGGAAGCCGAGCGGCGGGAAGGGCTGGCGCACGTCGAGCCGCACGAGCTCGCCGCGCTCCAGCTCCCGCCGCACCACGGTCGGCGGGATCGCCGCGACGCCGATGCCGTCGACCGTCATGCGGATGATGGTGGCGAGCGAGTTCGTCGAGTAGAATGTCGGCTCCGATTCCGGGAAGCGGCTGAAGTAGCGCATCATCGCCTCGTGCGGCTGCGAGCAGCGCGGGAAGGACACGATCGCGTACTGCGCGAGGTCGCCGACGTCGAGCGTGCGTCCGTGCAGGTCGAGGCCGGGCGAGGCCAGCCATGCGGAAGCGTAGGTGCACAGGTCGATCTCGACGACCTCCGGCCCGCCGATCGGCCCCATGATCAGCCCGAGATCGATGTCGCCGGCGACGAGCATGTCGGCGAGCCTCAGGCTCGTGTCGGCGACGAGCTCGAGGTCGATCCTCGGGTGGGTTGCGCGCGAGCGGCGGATGAAGTCGATGAGCCAGGTGTGCGAGATCGTGTCGATCACCCCGATCCGCGCCGTGCCCCGCAGCCCGTCGCCGCCCGCCACGTCGCGATAGAACTCCTTCGAGCAGCGCAGCATCCGCTCGGCATGGGCCAGCGCCCGCTCGCCCTCGGGGGTCAGCCGTACGTCCCGGGGCTCGCGCAGGAAGAGCTTCACCCCGAGCTCGCGCTCCAGCGAGGCGATCCGGGCGGACACCGCGGCCTGCGTCGCGTGCATGCGCTCCGCCGCGAGCGTGAAGCTCCGTAGATGGGCCACCCAGACGAAGGTCTCGAGAAAGGTCAGGTTCATCGCTGCGCCGTCTCCAGCCGAGTGTTGGGAAGCGCTGCATCGGCCGCGCAGCGTAACACGTCGCGCGCTTCCTGCGAGCCTCCGCGCGACGTCAGAAGATGTTGGCGCGCTCGTATTGCACGGGCCAGTCGACGCCCGCGGCGCCCAGCGCCTTCGCCGCATGCAGTGGCCAGTTCGGGTCGAACAGCAGCACGCGGCCGAGCACGACCAGATCGGCCCGACCCCCGGCGACGATCTCCTCCGCGTGCTGAGGCGCCGAGATCAGGCCTACCGCGCCGGTGGCGATCCCGACCTCCCGGCGGATGCGCTCGGCGAAGGGAACCTGGTAGCCGGGATAGGGACGGATCCGCTGTTCGCGAGAGATCCCCCCGGAGGAGCAATCGATCAAATCGACGTCACCACGCGCCGCGAGGAGGCGACACAGGGCGACCGAATCCTCGATGGTCAGCCCGCCCTCGATCCAGTCGCTCGCCGAGATGCGCACGAACAACGGATTGTCCGCAGGCCACTCCTCGCGAACGGCGTCGAGAACCTCCATGAGGAAGCGCACGCGGTTCTCCAGGGAACCGCCATACGCATCGACGCGGCGGTTCGAGACGGGCGAGAGGAACGCGTGCAGCAGGTAGCCGTGCGCCGCATGGATCTCCAGGATCTCGAAGCCGGCCTCGCGGGCGCGCCGCGCACTGGCCCGGAACGCCTCCGTCACCCGGGTGATCTCGGCGTCGTCCATGGCGCGCGGCGGAGCCGCGTCTGGCGACTGCGGCAGTGGCGAGGGGCCGATCGTCTCCCATCCGCCCGAGCCGACGGGAATCGGCTTCGTGCCCTCCCATGGGCGGGACACCGAAGCCTTGCGGCCGGCATGGCCGATCTGGATCGCCGGAGCGGCGCCGAGCCGACGCGCCATCTGGGCGATGCGCGCGAGCGCGTCGCGCTGGGCGTCGTTCCACAGGCCGAGGCACTGCGGCGTGATGCGGCCTTCGGGCGAGACGTGGGTCGCCTCGACGCAGAGGATGCCCACGCCGCCCGCGGCCCGCGCGGTGAGGTGGGCGAAATGCCACTCGTTCGGCATCCCGTCCAGGGCCGAATACTGGCACATCGGGGAGAGCATGATGCGGTTGCGCGCCGTGACGGAGCGGAACGAGATCGGCTCGAAAAGGATCGGCTGTCGGTTGCGGAGAAGGATGCGGCGCGCGTTCTCGGTCATTCGGGCTCTCCTCGACAGCGCGAGTCTGCGCGCGCCGCCGCCGCCGTCAACGCGCACCGCTGCTCAGGTCGCCTGGGCGGCTTTCGGTCCGAAGCCGCCTCTCCGACGATGGTGTCCCGGCGCTGGCCTCGCCTGCGCCGGGCCGATCTCCACAAGGCGCGGGCCGACTCGAGGCGACCTCGAATGGCCCAGACCTCGCGCGCGACGATCGGCCTCTTCCGGCCGACAGGCACACCCTCGTTCGAGGGGCGCCTCCGACTGCAGATCAGAGGTGGTCATGCGCCGTCTCCCGACCGCTCTCCCCGCCGCGAGCGCCCCACCGGAGGCGAAGACAACATCGCAGCGGGCGTCGAATTCGGCCCTTTGCAGCCGCTCTCGGCCACCCACGGTGCCGTCGACGCCGGTCAACCGTCGCCGATCTGGTCGCGGATGGCGATACAGTTGGGAAGACTGGTGGCCAGGATGTCGATCGCGCCGGTGCGCAGCGCGCCGAGGATCGCGGTGGTCTTGCTCGGCTCGGAGGCGATCGCGATCGTGCTCGAGATCCGCGAGAGGTCGTCGCGCGAGAGCCCGATGACGCGTCCCCCGATGGCGCCGTTACAAGGCCGGCCGGCGATGTCGAAGAAGTCGTAGCCCATCAGGTCGCCGACGACGCCGGCCGTCTGCGCGCGCTTGATCTCGTCGGGGCTGAACCAGCCCATCCGCGCCATGTGGCTGTCCGGGCCCAGGTCGCCGATGCCGATGAGAGCGTAGTCCGCGCTGCGCGCGAGGTTGAGCGTCCGCCGCACGGTCTCGTGGCGCATCAACGCCTCGCGAAGGGTCGTGTCGGGTACGTGGGCCGGCGCGTAGAGCGTCGCGGCCGTGCCGCCGAAGCGCCGCGCCAGCGCGCGGCAGATATGGTCGGCGTTTCCCTCCGCCCCCGCTTCCGAAGCGCCGCCGGAGCCCGAGACGAAGGTGATCTGCTCGAAGACGCGGCTCGTCTGCACCGCGGCGACGCGGGCCACGTTCCGGCCCATGCCCACGGCGACGACGCTGTTCTCCCGCAGGTTCGATTCGAGGAAGTGGCTGACGAGCGTCGCGACGTTCGTGCGCTGCTGCTCGATGGAGTGCGCCTCGGGCGCCACCAGGAGATGCTTGAGGCCGAAGCGCTCGCAGAACTCGGATTCGAGCTCCCGCGTCTGCGAGGAATGGAAGCGCACGCGGATCTCGACGAGCCCGGCATCCTGCGCCTCGCGCAGCATGCGGTTCACCTTCATTCGGGACAGGTCCAGCGCCCGCGCGATCGTGTCCTGGGTCTCGCCTTCGATGTAGTAACGCCGCGCGATCTCGGCCAGCAGCCCGAAATTGGACGTCTCGAGCTGCGCTTGTGGCTTCTTCATCCGGTCCATGCTCGTTCACCGCCCCGCGATTCGAGCGAGGCCGCCAGCGGACTATAGTCATCGGCGATTGTCGGCGCGAGCGGCGTCTCAGTCGACGGCACCCTCCTCGAAGGCCACGATGCGCGCCACCTTCGGCGCCGAGCGCCCGGCTTCGAACCGCGCGTCGAGAAAGGCGGCGACGATGCTCTTCGCCAGCTCGGTCCCGATGACGCGCGCGCCGAGGCAGAGGATCTGCGCGTCGTTGCTCTTCTGCGCCCGCTCGGCGGAATAGGTGTCGTGCGCCTGTGCGGCGCGCACGCCCTTGACCTTGTTGGCGCTGATCGCGACGCCGATCCCGGTGCCGCAGATCAGGACCGCGCGATCGTGCTCGCCGCGGGCGACGGCCTTGGCGACGGCGAAGGCGACATCGGGATACATCGCGCTTTCCCCGGCGCCGACGCCGTAATCCGTCGCGGCGAGGCCACGCTCCGCCAGCGCTTCCTTCAAGACCTCCTTGAGTGCGTACCCCGCCTCGTCACAGCCGATCGCGAGCCGCATGGATGCCCCTCCATGGCAAAATTCGATATGTGCTTTTGAACGTACAGTGGTCAAAAGTCAAATCGAGGCCGAAGCCGAGAGACCGCCTTCGAGCACCCTCGGCGCACGTTGCCGGCCATTTCGACGGTTTCGCATCTGCGACAAGCCCATGCTGCGACGCAATAAAGCATTTCGGTCGCACTCTCCCCATGGCGTCGCGTTTGCTGCTTGACGGCTGTGAACAAACGACACTAAGCTTGTTCAAAAGCACACTCCATTCAGGGAGGATCGACGTGGCGGACGCACTGCTGGAGGCCGTCGGACTGCGCAAGTCGTTCTCGGGCGTGACCGCGCTCGCGGACGGCCGGTTCCGCCTGCATGCGGGCTCGGTGCATGCGCTGTGCGGCGGCAACGGCGCCGGCAAGTCGACCTTCCTCAAGATCGTGATGGGCATCCAGCCGCGCGATGCGGGCGTGATCCGCCTGCGCGGCCGGCCGGTCTCCTTCGCGTCTCCGTCGGCGGCGCTCGCGGCCGGCATCTCGATCATCGAGCAGGAGCTCAGCCCCGTCCCGGCGATGACCGTGGCGGAGAACGTCTATCTCGGCCGTGAGCCCGTCGGGCGCTTCGGGCGGGTCGACTTCGCCGGGATGAACGCCGCGGCGGGCGCGCTGCTCGAGCGGCTGGGCTTCGACATCGCCCCCACGGACCTGATGATGGATCTCTCCGTCGCCAAGGTGCAGCTCGTCGAGATCGCCAAGGCGTTCAGCTACGACGCGGAGGTCATCATCATGGACGAGCCGACCTCGGCGCTCGGCGAGCACGAGGCCGACCAGCTCTTCGCGGCCGTCGCGACCCTGAAGGCGGCCGGCAAGGGCGTGGTCTACGTCAGCCACCGCCTGTCGGAGATCTTCGACATCGCCGACACGTACACGGTCTTCCGCGACGGCCGCTTCGTCGAGACGGGAGCGATCGCGGACGTGACCAAGGATCGCCTCGTGCAGCTCATCGTCGGGCGGCCGCTGGCGGAGGAATTCGTCAAGGACAACGCGCCGCGCCCCGAGGTCGCCCTCTCGGTCCGCGATCTCGCCGCCGCCAACGGCGTGCGCGAGGTGGGCTTCGAGGTCAGGCGCGGGGAGATCCTCGCGTTCTACGGCCTGATGGGATCGGGACGCACGGAAATCTTCGAGAGGCTCTTCGGCCTCGCCCCCGGGCACGCGGGCGAGATCCGCGTCGAGGGGCGCGCGTTCGACCCGCGCTCGCCGGCCGACGCGATCGCCGCCGGGCTCGCCTTCGTGACGGAGGACCGCAAGGGCTCGGGCCTCGTCCTGACCGAGGACGTGCGCGCCAACCTCTGCCTCGCCCGGCTGGGCGCGCTGGGCTTCGGGCCGGTGATGAGCGCCCGGCGCGAGGCGGCCGCGGCGCGACGGATGATGGAGATGTTCGCCATCAAGGCCGCCTCCGATCGGCTCGGCGTCGAGCACCTGTCGGGCGGCAATCAGCAGAAGGTCGTTCTCGGCAAGTGGTTCCTCACCGAGCCGCGCGTACTTCTGCTGGACGAGCCGACCCGCGGCGTCGACGTCGGCGCCAAGCGGGAGATCTACCGCATCATGTCCGATTTCGCCGCGGCCGGCGGCGCGGTTCTGCTCGTGTCCTCGGAGGTCGAGGAGGTGCTCGGCATGGCCGACCGCGTCATCGTCATGCGCGACGGGCGGATCGCCGGCGAGCTCGATCGCGGCGGCATGTCGGCCGAAGCGCTGGTGCATCTGGCCGCGTGAGCGGTCGCAGGTCTGGAGGAAGCATGTCCATCGCGGTCGAGAAGCAGAGCGAAGGCGCCGTCGGCGACAGGACCAAGCGCCGGGCGGCGAGCCTCGCTCAGCGCTACGGGATCCTGATCGCGCTGGTGCTCGTCTGCGTCGCGCTGTCGTTCCTGAACGAGTACTTCCTCACCACCCGCAACATCGTCAACGTGCTGCGCCAGACCTCGATCAACGGCGTCCTCGCCATCGGCCTCACCTTCGTGATCCTGGCTCGCGGGATCGACCTGTCCGTCGGCTCGGTGGTGGCGCTGGCCGGCGTCGTCGCCGCCTCGCTGGCGACGACCTCGTCCACGGCGATGGTCGCGGGCGGACCCTACCCGGTCGTGCTCGCGCTCGGCGCGGGGCTCCTCGTCGGCGCCGCGGCGGGTGCGGTCAACGGCGTGGTCGTGGCGCGCTTCAGCGTGCCGGCCTTCGTGGCGACGCTCGGCATGCTCTCCATGGCGCGCGGGCTGACGCTTCTCTACGTCGACGGCCGCCCGGTCCCGGCGCTGACCCCGGAATTCCGCTGGATGGGCACCGGCGACCTCTTCGGCGTGCCGATGCCGGTGGTGATCTTCGCCCTCGTCTTCCTGGTCTCCTGGTGGGTGCTGTCGCAGACCCGCTTCGGCCGGCACGTCTACGCCGCGGGCGGCAACCCCCACGCGGCCAAGGTCTCGGGCATCGACGTCACGCGCGTGCGCCTCCTCGTCTTCGTGATCTCCGGCGCGCTCGCCGGGCTCGCGGGGATGATGCTCGCCGCGCGCACCGGGTCGGCGCTCCCGCAGGCCGGCAGCGCCGAAGAGCAAGACGCGGTAGCCGAGGTCGTGCTCGGGGGGACACGCCTGGCGGGCGGCGTGGG
>JBNPEA010000050.1:0-43599 GCA_051117315.1 Salinarimonas sp.
CGGAGAAGGCGTAGGGCTTGGGCAGGTAGTCGTCGCCCCCCGCCCGTAGCCCCTTCACCCGGTCGTCGACCTGGCCGAGCGCGGAGAGGATCAGGACGGGCGTCGCCACCCCCTGCTCGCGCAGGGAGCGGATCAACGACAGCCCGTCGAGCTTCGGCAGCATGCGGTCGACGACGAGGATGTCGTACTCCCCGCTCTCGGCGAGGGCGTAGCCGTCGAGCCCGGTCTCGACATGGTCGACGGCGTGCCCCGCCTCGCGCAGGCCCTTGGCCAGGTAGGCGGCGGCCTCGCGATCGTCTTCGACGATGAGGATCTTCATGGTCCCCGCAAGATAGGAACCCCTCTCGCAAATCGGAAAGGGGCAAGCCGCCGCCTGGGCACGCGATCACGTCCCCAGGCGGCCGATGCGCACGGCGACGTCGGCCTCGCGTCCGCGCCGGAAGATCGTGATCGCGCTACGGGTGCCCGGCGGGATGCCCGCGATGCGGCGGGTGAGGTCACGGTGGTCGGCCACCGGCTCGCCGTCGACGGCGAGGATCACGTCGCCCGAGCGCAGGCCCGCCTCGGCGGCGGGCGTCCGCGGCTGCGGCTGGGCGATCAGCGCGCCGCGGACCCGCCCCAGCCCGATCGCCTCGGCGATCTCCGGCGTCACGGCCTGGACCTGCACGCCGAGGAAGCCGCGGGTCACCGCCCCGTCGGCGCGCAGCTGGGTGGTCACGCTCTGCGCGACATGCGCCGGAATGGCGAAGGCGATGCCGACGTTGCCGCCCGACGGCGAGAAGATCGCCGTGTTCACGCCCACGACCTGGCCACGCAGGTTGAAGGTCGGGCCACCGGAATTTCCGCGGTTGATCGGCGCGTCGATCTGCATGAACTCGTCGTAGGGGCCGGCACCGATGTCGCGCGCCTCGGCCGAGACGATGCCCGCCGTCACCGTGCCGCCGAGGCCGAACGGATTGCCGATGGCCACCACCCAGTCGCCGATGCGCGAGCGCTCGGGCGCGAACTCAACATGGGGGAAGATCACCCCGTCCGCCTCGACCGCGACGAGAGCGAGGTCGGTGCGCGGGTCCGTGCCGACGACACGCGCGTCGAAGCTGCGGCCGTCGTCCATCAGGATCTCGACCTCCACCGCGTTCTCGACGACGTGGTTGTTGGTGACGAGGTAGCCGTCCGGCGAGACGAAGAAGCCCGAGCCCTGCGAGGCGGCGAAGCGCTCCGGCGGCGGGCCGCCGCGGCGCTGGCGCGGGTCGGGCTCGCCGAAGCGCCGGAAGAACTCGTAGAGCGGATCGCCCGGGGCGAGATCGGGCAAGGGTCCGAAATCGGGTCCTTCGGAGGCCTTGGGCCCGCTCGTCGCCACGGCCTGCGCGCGCACCCGCACCGACACGACGGCCGGGCGCACGCGTTCGACGACATCGGCGAAGGACGGCATGACCAGCGGCTGGTCGAGGGTCAGCGGCTCGGCCAGCGGCTCCGCCAGCGCGATGGGTGGCGGCAGCATGCCGCTCCCGGCGGCGCCGGCGCCCGCCAGCGCGGCGACCCCCGCCACGGCGAGGAGGCCGGCGCGAAGCCGCGCCCGGACTGCCTCGCGGCGGGTCTGCTCACGAGAGCTCTGGTGCGTCCGCGTCATGCGCATCGTGATCGTATCCCTTCCGCAGGCTTCGGCGTCCGACCCAGGAAGATGGAGCGGCCGAGCTTGCGGCGCCATCACCCCGAGATGACATTTTCGTAAGGCGCCGCTCGCTCGCGCACGGCCGGCGCCGCAGCGGCCCGGGCCATCCGCAAGAGGATTTCGCACCCATTCACCGGCCGTTCATCTTGTTGCCGCTTTATCGGGCTCTGCAGTTCGGGATCAACGAAGCCAACGAGTCCAGACCCATGAAGACCTCCAGACTGAAGCTCGCGGGCGTCCTCGCCGCGACCCTCACCCTCGGCGCCTGCGCCGGGGCCGGCCCGAACCAGCAGACGGGCGGCTTCTCCGGTGCGCTGATCGGCGGCATCGTCGGCTCGCAGATCGGCGGCGGGCCGGGCGAGCGCATCGCGGCGGGCCTCGCCGGCGCCGCCATCGGCGGCCTGATCGGCGGCCAGATCGGCGCCAACCTCGACGCCGCCGACCGGCAGCGGCTCTACGCCGCGCAGAGCCGCGCCTTCGCGGCCCCTCCCGGCCAGCCGGTTCGCTGGCAGGGTGACGACGCCTACGGCGAGGTCATCGCCTTCGAGCCCGTGCAGCGCAGCGGCCGCTATTGCCGCGAGTACCAGAACACGGTCTACATCGGCGGGCGCCCGCAGCAGGCCTACGGCACCGCTTGCCGCCAGCCGGACGGCTCGTGGGAGATCGTCGGCTGACGCGCCGCGCGCGCCACGCCGATCCACACCGGAATGCCGGAAAGAGGGGCTACGCAGCCCCTTTTTTGTGCGTATTTGCCCGCGCGTGACACCGTGTCGCCGAGCGGTAGCATCGTTCCGCCACGGTCCACGCTGTACATTCGGGCCCATGACGATCTGGATCCTCCTCACCCTGATGACTGGCGCCGCCGTGCTCGCGGTGCTCGTTCCCCTGTCACGCCGCAAGGCGGTCGAGACGGCGGACGCCGCCGAGAGCGAGCGGCTGTTCTACGAGGACCAGATCGCCGAGATCGAGCGCGACCACGCCCGCGGCCTGATCACCGCCGAGGAGACGCGCTCGGCCAAGGCCGAGGCCGCCCGCCGGCTGATCCGTGCGACCGCGCAGACCAGCGCCCCGAAGGAGACGGTCGACGAGCCGGCGCTGCGCCGCCGGCGCGCCGCCTCCGCCGTGGCGCTCTCGTCGGTGCCGCTGCTGGCGCTCGCGGTCTACGGCGCCTACGGCTCGCCGCACCTACCGGCCCGCCCGCGCGCCGCGGGGCTCGGGCCGCCGATCGACCCCGCCAACCTCGCCATCGCCGAGGCGGTGGCGCGCATCGGGTCGCACCTCGCCGAGGCGCCCGACGACGGCCGCGGCTGGGACGGGCTCGGCCCGGTCTACATGCGCCAGGGCCGCTTCGAGGACGCCGCGCGGGCCTACCTCAACGCGCTGCGCCTGCTCGGCGAGGAGCCGGCGCGCCTGGCCAACCTCGGCGAGGCCCTCGTCAATGCCGAGGAGGGCGTGATCAGGGCCGAGGCCCGGCAGGCCTTCGAGCGGGCGCTGGCGCTCGACGAGAATCATCCCAAGGCGCGCTTCTACCTCGCCCGCGCGGCGGAGCAGGAGGGCGACGTCGCAGCGGCGCGGGCGGCCTACGAGGAGCTTGTGCGCCGCTCCCCGCCGAACGCGCCCTGGCTCGACATGGTCGGCGAGCGGCTCGCCGCCGTCGGCGGGACGCCGATGCAGCCGCGCGCACCCTTCGCAACCGCGCCGGGCTCCGAGGCCGGCGCCGCCCTGGCGGCGCTGCCCGAGGCGGATCGCCTTGCGGCGATCGGCGGCATGGTCGAAGGTCTCGCGGCGCGCTTGAAGGAGAGCGGCGGGAGCGCGGACGAATGGGTGCGCCTCCTGCGCTCCTACGCCGTCCTCGGCGATCGGGAGCGCGCGCAGGTGGCGCTCGCGGAAGCGCGCACGGCGCTCGCGGCCGACTCGGGCGCGATCGCCACGCTCGACGCCGCGGCCGTGGAGATGGGGCTCGGCGCCGCGCCGCGGCCGTGACGGCGAGCGTGCCGGGAACGATGCGCGCGTGAACCATACGCGCGGGATTGTGCGAGGGAATTCGGGACGATGACGAGGAAGCAACGCCGCCTCACCATGATCGGCGCCGCCGGTGCCACCCTCGCGGTGGCGCTGGGTCTCGTGCTGTGGGCGATGAGCGACACGATCGTTTTCTTCCGCGCACCCTCCCAGGTGGTGAGCGAGGGCGTCGAGCCGGGCGTGCGCTTCCGGCTCGGCGGGCTCGTCGAGACCGGCTCGGTCGAGCGCCACGGCGACCAGGTCACCACCTTCGCGGTGGGGGACGGCGCCGGCGTCGTCACCGTGCGCTATCGCGGCCTGCTACCGGACCTGTTCCGCGAGGGCCAAGGCGTCGTCACCGAGGGGCGGCTCGACGATGCGGGGCTGTTCGTCGCGGACACGGTTCTCGCCCGCCACGACGAGAACTACATGCCGCGCGAGGTCGCCGACGCGCTGAAGGCCAACGGCCTGTGGCAGCACGACGGCCCCGCCGTGCGCCCCGCCGCCGCCCGCGACCTGCCGAACACCCTGCCGACGCAGTGACCCTGCGTCGCGAGCCCGCCCGCCGAAACCGAGAGACCACGAGGAAAGCGCCGCGATGCTGATCGAAGCCGGACATTTCGCGCTCGCCCTGGCGCTCGGCCTCTCCGTCGTCCAGTTCCTGGTGCCGCTGTGGGGCGCGCGCTCGGACGACGCGACGCTGATGAGCGTCGGCCCGCCCGCGGCGCTCGGCGTCTTCGGGCTGGTGCTGTTCTCCTTCGGCGTGCTGACGTGGGCCTACGCGACCTCGGACTTCTCGCTCGCCAACGTCGTCGCGAACTCGCATTCGCAGAAGCCCTTCATCTACAAGCTCACCGGCGTGTGGGGAAACCACGAGGGCTCGTTGCTCCTGTGGATCCTCATCCTCGCCCTGTTCGGCGCGCTCGTCGCCGTGGCGAAGAACGCCGTGCCGCCGAAGCTGCGCGCCAATACGATCGCGATGCAGGGGCTCGTCACCATCGCCTTCCTGCTGTTCCTGCTGATCACCTCGAACCCGTTCGAGCGGCTCTCGCCGGCACCGTTCGAGGGGCAGGACCTGAACCCCTTCCTGCAGGACCCCGGCCTCGCGATCCACCCGCCGCTCCTCTACATCGGCTACGTCGGGTTCTCGATCACCTTCGCCTTCGCCATGGCGGCGCTGATCGAGGGCAAGATCGACGCCGTCTGGGCCCGGGCCGTGCGTCCCTGGACACTGACCGCCTGGGGCTTCCTGACGCTCGGCATCGCCATGGGCTCGTACTGGGCCTACTACGAGCTCGGCTGGGGCGGCTGGTGGTTCTGGGATCCGGTCGAGAACGCCTCGCTGATGCCCTGGCTCGCCGGCACGGCGCTGATCCACTCCACCGTCGTGATGGAGAAGCGCGACGCGCTCAAGGTCTGGACGATCCTGCTCGCGATCCTGACCTTCTCGCTGTCGCTGCTGGGCACCTTCCTGGTGCGCTCGGGCGTGCTCACGTCCGTCCACGCCTTCGCCGTGGACCCGGACCGCGGCATGTTCATCCTGGGCATCCTGGTCTTCTTCATCGGCGGCTCGCTGGCGCTGTTCGCCTGGCGCGCGCCGATGCTCAGGCAGGGCGGCATCTTCGCGCCGGTGTCGCGCGAGGGCGCGCTCGTCCTCAACAACCTCTTCCTCTCGACCGCCTGCGCCACGGTGTTCATCGGCACGCTCTACCCGCTGGCACTCGAATCGCTCACCGGCGAGAAGATCTCGGTCGGCGCGCCCTTCTTCAACTCGACCTTCCTGCCCGTCGTCGTGCCGCTCCTGATGCTCCTGCCCTTCGGCCAGGTCATCGCCTGGAAGCGCGGCGACATGGCCGGGATCGCGAGCCGGCTCTACCTGGCCGCAGGCCTCGCCATCCTCGCGACGATCGCGGTCTACGCCGTGACGCTGGGCGGCCCCGCGCTGGCGCCTTTGGGGATCGGGCTCGGGGTCTTCCTGGTGCTCGGCGCCTTCAACGAGGTGGCGACACGCGCCTGGCAGGGTGGATCGAACGGCGGGCTGGTGCTCGCGGCCAAGCGGGCGCTCGGCCTGCCGCGCTCCACCTGGGGCACCGTGCTCGCCCATGCGGGCGTCGGCGTCTGCGTCATCGGCATCGCGGCGACCGCCTGGTCGGTGGAGCGCATCGTCTCGATGAACCCGGGAGACGTGCAGTCGATCGCCGGCTACGAGGCGCGGCTCGAGGGCGTGTTCCCGCGCACGCTGCACAACTACAACGAGGACGTGGCGCGCTTCACGCTGCTGGACGACGGGCGCGAGGTGGGGCAGCTCGAGACGATGAAGCGCATCTATCCCGCCCGCGGCATGGCGACCACCGAGGCGGGCCTGCGCACCTTCGGCTTCAGCCAGGTCTACATCTCCTTCGGCGAGATCCAGCCGGACGGCTCGCTCGGCGTGCGGCTCTACTACAAGCCGTACATCCTGCTGATCTGGATCGGCTCGGTGATCATGGCGCTGGGCGGCGGCCTCGCCCTGACCGACCGGCGCTACCGGGTCGGCGCGCCGGTGCGCTCGAAGGGTGCGTCGCCGCGCGAGAGCGGCTCCTCGCAGCGCCCCGCCGCCGGCGGCGCCGCCCCCGCCGTCCCCGCGGAGTGACGCCGATGCGCACGTACGTCTCGACTCTGGTTCGTGCCCTCGCGCGCTGGCCCGTCCTCGCGCTCTGCCTCGCGCTGGCGGCGCTCGCGACCCCGGCCGCGGCGCTCGGGCCCGACGAGATCCTCGACGACCCCGCCCTCGAGGAGCGGGCGCGGGAGGTCTCCAAGGGCCTGCGCTGCCTCGTCTGCCAGAACCAGTCGATCGACGATTCGGACGCGCCGCTGGCGCGCGACCTCCGCACGCTGGTGCGCGAGCGCATCGAGGCGGGCGATTCCAACGACGAGGTCGTGACCTTCGTGGTCGACCGCTACGGCGACTTCGTGCTGCTGCGCCCGCCGTTGAACGCCTACACGATCGTGCTGTGGGTCGCGCCGACGCTCGTCCTGATCGCCGGCGCCGGCGGCCTCGTCCTGACGCTGCGTCGCCGCCGGATCGCTGCCGCCGGTCCCACGGCCGCCGCCCTCTCGGCCGAGGAGGAGGCGGCGCTCGCGAGGATACTGGAGCGGGAGCGGGGCTGACGCCGCGCCTACCCGGCGTCCCCGGGCAGGTCCAGCGTCGCCTCGAGCCCGCCCATCGCGCTCTCGCCCAGCGTCAGCGACCCGCGGTAGAGCGCGGCGAGGTCCGCCACGATCGACAGGCCGAGCCCCGAGCCCGGCACGGTCTCGTCGAGCCGCTTGCCGCGCTCGAGCATCTCGGCGCGGCGATCCGCCGGCACGCCCGGGCCGTCGTCCTCGACGACGATCCGGATCCGGGGGCGCTCGGCGTCGCCGGAGGCCTCCGCGCGCAGCACGACGCGGCCCCTCGCCCACTTGGCCGCGTTGTCGAGGAGGTTGCCGAGCATCTCCTCGAGATCCTGCTTCTCGCCGCGGAAGCGCGCCTCCTCCGGCGCCTCGAGGGCGAGGTCGAGGCGCTTCTCGGCGTGGATCTTGGCGAAGGCACGCATCAGCGAGGCGGCCACCGGCGCGACGGCGGTGGCGGTGCCGAGCGTGCCGACCTGCGCCGCCGCGCGGGCGCGGTCGAGGTAGTAGCCGATCTGCCGGCGCATGGTCTCCGCCTCGGCCTCGACCACGGGCGCGAGCGGCCCGCCGCCGGCGCGAGCCTCGTTGACGAGCACCGACAGCGGCGTCTTCAGCGCGTGGGCGAGGTTGCCGACCTGGGTGCGGGCGCGCTCCAGGATGTCGCGGTTGGAGCCGATCAGGAGGTTGATCTCCCCCGCGAGCGGGGCGACGTCGTGCGGGTAGTCGCCCGAGACCGTCTCCGCCTCGCCCCGCCGGATCGCCACCACCGCCGCGCGCAGGCGCGCCAGCGGCCGCAGGCCGAAGCGGATCTGGAGCAGCGTCGACAGGCCGAGCAGCAGGCCGAGCGTGGCGAAGGTGGCCGCGAGCGCCAGCGCGAAGCCGCGCACGTCCGCGGCGATCTCGTCGGCGGGCGCGGCGACGAGCACGGTGAAGCGCGTGCTCTCCCCGCCCGCCGGCGCGCCCGCCGCGAGCGTGCGCTCGACGACGCGCAGGCGCTGCCCGTCGGGCCCGGCGACGTAGCCGGTGCGAACGGCGCCGAGCTCCGCCTGCGGGCCGTCGAGCCAGGGCAGCATGACGCCCACCAGCGAGCGCGAGGTGTCGATCTCGCGCAATCCGGCCCCGGGCGTGCCCACCTGCCAATAGAAGCCGGAGAACGGCAGCTCGAACAGCGGATCGCCCGCGACGAGCGCCTCGCGCCCCGTCGCCACCTGCGAGCCGAGGGTCGTCGCGTGCACCAGGAGGCGGCGATCGAAGCCGCGCTCGGTGGCGTCGCGGTAGAGCGCCACCAGCACGATCCCCGCGCTCACCAGGATGAGCGCGCTCCAGAACAGCGCGGAGACCGCCAGCCGGACGGCGATCGAGCGGTTGGCGAGCGGGCGGAGCGGCGCGGGCACAGAGGCTTCCTCGGGGGCTCGCACGGCGGCTCTCCTGGGGGCTCGCATGGACGGGACCTCGCGCGTCAGGTGCTCTCCTCGATGACGTAGCCGAGCCCGCGCATGGTCTTGATCACGTCGACGCCGAGCTTCTTGCGCAGGCGCCCGACGAAGACCTCGATCGTGTTGGAATCCCGGTCGAAGTCCTGGTCGTAGAGATGCTCGGTCAGCTCCGCGCGGGAGACGATGCGGCCCTTGTGGTGGATCATGTAGGCGAGCAGCCGGTACTCGTGGCTCGTCAGCTTCACCGGCATGTCGTCGACGAGAACGCGCCCCGCGCGGGTGTCGAGCGTCACCGGTCCGCAGACGATCTCGGATGTGGCGTGGCCGGCGGCGCGGCGCACCAGCGCCCGCACCCGCGCCAGCAGCTCCTCGACATGGAAGGGCTTGGTGACGTAGTCGTCGGCGCCCGCGTCGAAGGCCTGGACCTTCTCGCTCCAGCGGTCGCGAGCGGTGAGGATGAGGACAGGCATGAGCTTGCCCTCCCGCCGCCAGGCGGAGAGGACCGAGACGCCGTCGGTCTTGGGCAGGCCGAGATCGAGGATGACGCAGTCGTACGGCTCCGTCTCGCCGAGGAACTGCCCCTCCTCGCCGTCGAAGGCCTTGTCGACGACGTAGCCGGCGTCGGTGAGCGCCGTGACGATCTGGCGGTTGAGGGAGGCATCGTCCTCCACGACGAGCACGCGCATCGGTCGATCTCCTCAGTTCACCGAGACGACGCCGCCGGAGGCGGCGTCGACGATCACGGTCACGAAGCGCCCGTCCGACCCGAGCGCGGCGATGCGGTAGACGAGGCCGCCGCCGCCCGGGCAGAGATCGACCTGCGTGACCTGCGCGCCGGGCACGGCGCCCTCCGCCGCGCGAACGGCCGAGACCGCCGGTACGACCCGCCCCGCCGCCACCGCCTCGCGGGTCTCGCCCGGCGAGAGGCAGGCCTGGGCCGAGGCCGGCGCGGCGGAGGCCGCGAGGCCGAGGAGGAGGGCGATCAGGGGAAGGGCGAGACGGGTGCGCATGACGGCATCATAGATAGGCAGGCCGCGCTGAACAGGCCGTGAATGCGGCGTTCAGGCCGCCGCCGCCCCGCCGGCCTCCGTCCGCAGCCACGCCGCACCGCAGGCCTTGGCCAGCTCGCGGACCCGCAGGATGTAGCTCTGGCGCTCCGTCACCGAGATCACGCCGCGCGCGTCGAGCAGGTTGAAGGCGTGGGAGGCCTTGATGCATTGGTCGTAGGCCGGCAGCACCATGAGATGCCGTTCGCCGTCCTCGCCCGCCTCGAGGTACCTGCGGCAGGCGGCCTCGGCGTCCTTGAAGTGGCGAAACAGCATCTCGACGTCGGCATGCTCGAAATTGTGCCGGGAATATTCCTTCTCGGCCTGCAGGAAGACGTCGCCGTAGCTGACCTTCTCGGCGCCCTCTCGGCCGTTGAAGTTGAGGTCGTAGACGTTCTCGACGCCCTGGACGTACATGGCGAGTCGCTCGAGCCCGTAGGTGAGCTCGCCCGAGACCGGCGCGCACTCGACCCCGCAGGCCTGCTGGAAATAGGTGAACTGGCTCACCTCCATGCCGTCGCACCAGCACTCCCAGCCGAGCCCCCAGGCGCCCAGCGTCGGGCTCTCCCAGTCGTCCTCGACGAAGCGCACGTCGTGGAGCATCGGGTCGAGGCCGATGGCCGCCAGCGAACCGAGATAGAGGTCCTGGATGTCCGGCGGGCTCGGCTTCAGGATCACCTGGAACTGGTAGTAATGCTGCAGCCGGTTCGGGTTCTCGCCGTAGCGCCCGTCCTTGGGGCGGCGCGAGGGCTGCACGTAGGCCGCCCGCCAGGGCTTCGGCCCGAGCGAGCGCAGCGTCGTCGCCGGATGAAAGGTGCCGGCGCCGACCTCGAGATCGTAGGGCTGCAGCACGACGCAGCCCTGCTCGGCCCAGAAGCGCTGCAGCGCCAGGATCAGGCCCTGGAACGAGCGTGTCGGGTCCATGTGCGGCGGGGCGGCGGCGGTCTCGGTCATCTCGGCCTCTCGTGCGGCTTAAGGCGCGTGAGGGATGGAGAGGGCGGGCGGGGAAGTCAAGCGCACCGACGTGACCGCCCGCCCCTCCCCGTGCTAAGAGCGGCGTCCCCGTGTCGCCACAGCCTTCGCGAGCGAGATCCATGTCCGCGCCCACGCAAGCCGAGACCGCAGCCGAGAGCCGAGCCAGCATCGCCGCGAAGCCGCTGCGCGCCGTGCCGGCGGGCTCGCCGCTCGAGGGCATCATGCGCGAGATCGGCCGCGCGGCGCGCGCCGCCGCACGAAGGCTCGCCGTGACGCCGGCGGCCGCCAAGGACGCGGCGCTCGCCGCCATGGCCGCCGCGATCCGCGCGGACACGTCCGCCATCCTCGCCGAGAACTCGGCCGACGTCGCGGCCGCCCGCGCCGCCGGCCAGCCGGACGCCTATCTCGACCGCCTGGCGCTGACGCCGGAGCGCGTCGAGGCCATCGCCGCCGCGGTTCAGTCGATCGCGGCGCTGCCCGATCCGGTGGGGCGGGTGCTCGCCACCTTCGAGCGGCCGAACGGGCTCGTGATCGAGCGCGTGGCGACGCCGCTCGGCGTCATCGGCGTGATCTTCGAGGCCCGGCCCAACGTCACGGCGGACGCCGGTGCGCTGTGCCTCAAGGCCGGCAACGCCGCGGTGCTGCGCACGGGCTCGGACTCGATCCGCGGCGCGACCGCCATCGCCGCCGCCATGCGCCGCGGCCTCAAGGACGCCGGCCTGCCGGAGGACG
Source organism: Salinarimonas sp. (assembly GCA_051117315.1). Taxonomy (GTDB): domain Bacteria; phylum Pseudomonadota; class Alphaproteobacteria; order Rhizobiales; family Beijerinckiaceae; genus Salinarimonas. Next base: position 11,013 of record JBNPEA010000050.1, read on the forward strand.
CGATCCAGCTCGTCCCGACAAAGGACCGCGCGGCGGTGGGCATGATGCTCGCCGGGCTCGACGGCAACGTCGACGTCATCGTGCCGCGCGGCGGCAAGAGCCTCGTCGCGCGGGTGCAGGCCGAGGCACGGGTGCCTGTGTTCGCGCATCTGGAGGGCATCTGCCACGTCTACGTCCACGCGGCGGCGGATCTCGAGATGGCGCAGGCCGTCGTGAAGAACGCCAAGCTGCGGCGCACCGGCATCTGTGGCGCGGCGGAGACGCTGCTCGTCGACCGCGCCTGCGCGGCCACGCATCTCGCGCCGCTGGCGACGATGCTTCTCGACGCGGGCTGCACCGTCCGCGGCGACGAGGCGACCCGCGCCGTCGACCCGCGGGTCGATGCGGCGACCGAGCAGGACTGGCGCACGGAGTATCTCGACGCGATCATCTCGGTGCGCGTCGTCGACGGCATCGAGGAGGCGATGCGCCACATCGCCACCTACGGCTCCGGCCACACCGAGTCGATCGTCACGGACGACGCCGCCGCGGCGGAGCGCTTCCTCGCCGAGGTCGATTCCGCCATCGTGATGCACAACGCCTCGACCCAGTTCGCCGACGGCGGCGAGTTCGGCTTCGGGGCGGAGATCGGCATCGCCACGGGGCGGATGCACGCCCGCGGGCCGGTGGGCGTGGAGCAGCTCACCTCCTTCAAGTACCGCGTGCGCGGCACGGGGCAGACCCGGCCGTGATCCGGGCATGATCCGCCTTCCGCCGGCGGACGCCGGCATGCGCATCGGGCTGTTCGGCGGCTCCTTCAACCCGCCGCATGCCGGGCACCTGCACGTGGGGCGCATGGCGATCCGCCGCCTGGGGCTCGACCGGCTCTGGTGGCTGGTGACGCCGGGCAACCCGCTGAAGGAGCGCGCCGGCCTGCCGTCGCTGCCGGAGCGGATGGCCGCGGCCCGGCGGCTCGCCCGCGACCCGCGCATCGTCGTCACCGGCTTCGAGGCCGAGCTGCCGGCGCCCTACACGATCGGCACGATCCGCTATCTCCAGCGCCGCCTGCCCGGCGTGCGCTTCGTCTGGATCATGGGGGCGGACAGCCTCGCCGGCTTCCACCGCTGGCAGGATTGGCAGGAGATCGCCGCGCGGGTGCCGATCGCGGTGATCGACCGCCCCGGCCTGACGCTGGCCGCGCCGTTCTCGCGCGCCGCTCGCGTCCTCGCCGAGGCCCGCCGGCCGGAGGTGGAGGCGGCGGCGCTTGCGCGGGCCGCGCCGCCCGCCTGGACCTTCCTGCACGGGCGACGCTCGACGCTCTCCTCCACGGCCCTGCGCCGCTCGTCGGAAGCGGCGCAGGGAACCGATCGCGCGCCGCAGGCCTGACTCCCTCCGTCCTGCGGGACGCAGCCGAGGAGGCCACGCCATGACGAAAGCGGAGGACGCCGTGCTCGCGCGGCTGATGGAGCGCCACGGGCGCACCTATTGCGACGAGCTCGGCATCGACATCGCGCGCGGCACGCCCTCCCCGCTCTTCCGCTGGCTCGTCGCCTCGATCCTGTTCTCCGCCCGCATCGGCGCGGACCTCGCGACGAAGGCGGCACGGGCGCTGGCGGACGCCGGCTGGCAGACCTCGGGCAAGATGGCGCAGAGCACCTGGGAGGAGCGGGTGCGCGTGCTCAACCAGTCCGGATACGCCCGCTACGACGAGAGCACCGCGCGCATGCTCGGCGAGGACGTCGCGCTCATCGAGGAGCGCTACAAGGGCGACCTGCGGCGCCTGCGCGAGGCGGCGGGGAACGATCCCGACGAGGAGCGCACGCTCCTCAAGGAGTTCAAGGGCCTCGGCGACGTCGGCGCCGACATCTTCTTCCGCGAGGCGCAGATCGTCTGGGACGAGCATTACCCCTTCGTCGACGCGCGCGGGCTCGAGACGGCGAAGGAGCTCGGCCTCCCCGGCGACGCCGCGACGTTGGCCGAGCGCGTCTCCGACCGCGACCTGCCGCGGCTCGCGGCGGCGCTCGCCCGGGCACGGCTCGAGGGCGATCTCGACGCGATCCGCAAGGGCGATTGAGAAGGGCGATCGAGAAGGGCGATCGAGGACGCGTGCGGATGGCGCGGGGTGCTCGAACGGCGTATGAGGCTTACAACCCGCCCCGGAGCGCCCCATGGACCTCGCCGCCCTCCTCGCCTTCGCCGCGATCCTCTTCGTCGCCGCCGCCGCGCCCGGCCCGGGCATCGCGGCGATCGTGGCGCGCGTGCTCGGCCGCGGGACAGACGGGGCCGTGGCCTTCACCATCGGCCTCGCCATCGGCGACGTGGTCTGGCTCACCTGCGCGATCTTCGGGCTCGCGGCGCTGGCGCAGAGCTTCCACGGCGTGTTCGTGGCCGTGAAGCTGATCGGCGCGGCCTACCTGCTCTACCTCGCCTGGAAGCTGTGGACCGCGCCCGTGATCGCCCGCGAGATCGCGGCGCAGGCGCCGAAGGAGGGTGTCGCCAGGCTGTTCCTGGCGGGCCTCGCCGTGACGCTCGGCAACCCGAAGACGATGGTGTTCTACCTCGCCCTCCTGCCCACCGTGCTCGACGTCGCCGCGGTGACGGCGCTGGGCTACGCCGAGCTCGTCGGCGTGACGCTCGCCGTGCTCGGCGTGGTCTTCGCCGGCTACATCGTGCTGGCCGCGCGCGCCCGGCGGCTGTTCACCAGCCCGCGAGCGATGCGGGTGCTGAACCGGGTGACCGGGTCGGTGATGGCGGGAGCGGCGGTGACCGTGGCGACGCGCTAGCGCCGCTCCCTGAAGAACCCGCGCAGCAGCTCCCCCGCCGCCACCTCGCCGATCCCCGAATACACTTCCGGCGCATGGTGGCAGGTCGGCTGGGTGTAGAACCGACCGCCGTGCTCCACCCCGCCGCCCTTCGGGTCGGCGGCGCCGTAGTAGAGGCGGCGGATGCGGGCGAAGGAGAGGGCGGCGGCGCACATGGCGCAAGGCTCGAGCGTGACGTAGAGGTCGCAGCCGGGCAGGCGCTCGTCGCCGAGCGCCGCGCAGGCGGCGCGGATGGCGACGATCTCGGCGTGGGCCGTCGGGTCGTTCGTCTCGCGGGTGCGGTTGGCACCCTCGGCCACGACGGCGCCGTCCTTGACGACCACCGCGCCGATCGGCACCTCGCCGCGCGCGGCGGCGGCGCGGGCCTGCGCCAGCGCCAGATCCATGAAGGTCGTTCTCGCCTCTCGGTCGCCGGCTTCCGATCCGCTTTTCGCCGTCATCGCGCCCTCGCATCGCCGTCTGCGAAGTGCTATCAGGCGCGCATGGCGAACACCACAGACGACACCAGGAAGCCCCGGCCGGACCGCGGGCGCAACGCCGAGCGCGGTCCCCGCGCGGGGGCGGGCAAGAGCGCGGGCAAGGCCGCGGGCGCGCGCGGCGACGCGCCGGCGAAGGCGGGCGCGGGCCCGCGCCGCGACGGCAATCCGGGCGGAAAGCCGTTCGGGGCCAAGGGCTCCAAGCCCGCGGGCGGCAAGACCTCCGGCGGCAAGACCTTCGGCGGGAAGTCCTTCGGCGGCAAGCCCGCGGGCGGCAAGCCCGCAGGGGGCAAATCCTTCGGTGCCAAGCCCTTCGAGGGGAAGCCGTCCGGAGAGCGCAGGAGCGCCGGGCCGGGCGCGGGCCGACGCTTCGGCGAACCCGGCGCGACGCCGCGCGGGCGGCCGGAGGGCGATGCGGCCGCGCCGCGGGCCGGCAGGCCGACGGCTGCGAGAGCCCCCGCTGCCGGAGCCCCCGCTGCCAGAGCCCCCGCTGCCAAGGCCCCCGACTACAAGACCCGCGCCCGCGCCGAGCGCGGCGAGCGTCCCGCACGCCCGGAGCGCGACGGCGAGGCGCGTCCGCCCCGTGCGGCGCGGCCCGGCTCCAACGCCGGCTTCAAGCCGGAAGGCGGCTTCGAGCGCAAGCCTGGCTTCAAGGGCAAGCCCGGCTTCGCCGCCAAGCCCGGGTTCGCCTCCAGGCCGGGGTTCGCCGCCAAGCCCGGCTTCAAGGGCAAGCCCGGCTTCAAGGCCAAGCCGGCGGCCCGCGCCGACGCTCCCTCGCGCCTGGCGCCGGCGGTGCCCCGCGAGGAGGAACGCATCGCCAAGGCGATCGCGCGCGCCGGCGTCGCCTCCCGGCGTGACGCGGAGGAGATGATCACGGCGGGCCGCGTTTCGCTCAACGGCGCGGTGCTCGATTCGCCGGCGGTCAACGTCAAGCCCGGCGACGACATCCGCATCGACGGCGAGCCGCTGCCGGCGCGCGAGCGCACGCGGTTGTGGCTCTACCACAAGCCGCGCGGCCTGGTGACGACGGCGAAGGACCCCGAAGGGCGCCCGACCGTGTTCCGGGACCTGCCCGAGGACATGCCCCGGGTGGTGACGATCGGCCGGCTCGACATCAACACCGAGGGGCTGCTGCTGCTCACCAACGACGGCGGTCTCGCCCGCGTCGTCGCCCATCCCGAGACCGGCTGGCTGCGCCGCTACCGCGTGCGTGCCTACGGCCAGGTCGGGCAGGACCGGCTCGACGCGCTGCGCCAGGGCGTCGTCGTCGACGGCATGGAGTACGGGCCGATCGAGGCCAAGATCGACAGGGCGCAGGGCGACAACATCTGGATCACGATGGGCCTGCGCGAGGGCAAGAACCGCGAGGTCAAGCGGGTGCTCGAGGAGCTCGGCCTCCAGGTCAACCGCCTGATCCGGCTCTCCTTCGGCCCCTTCCAGCTCGGCGACCTGAAGGAAGGCGCCGTCGAGGAGGTGCGCACCAAGGTGCTCAAGGACCAGCTCGGCGACACCCTGGCGCAGGCCGCGGGCGTCGATTTCGAGAGCCCGGTGCGCGAGCCGGTGGAGGAGCGCGAGCGCCCCACCCGCGGCGCGAAGCCCGCCTCGCGCCTCCAGCAGGAGCGCGACCGCGCCCGCTTCGCCGAGCCCGGGGCGGCACGCGGTGCGAGGCCGTCTTCGGCGCGGCCCGAGCGCGGCGGCAAGCCCGGTTACGGCGACAGGCCGGAGCGTGGCGACAAGCGCGGCTTCGGCGAGAAGCGCGGCTTGGGCGAGAAGCGCGGCTTCGGCGACAAGCGCAGCTTCGGCGACAAGCCCGAGCGCGGCGACCGCGCCGGCCGCGGCGGGCCGGACAAGCCGGCGCCCGAGAAGCGCCCCTCCTGGGACAAGCCGCGCTCCAGCGTCTGGCGCGCGGAGGACAAGCCGGAGGAGGCCAAGCGGCCGAAGGCGCGGCGCGGCGGCGAGACCGCCAAGGCCGAGCGCGCCGCCGGCGGCGAGCGCATCCGCGAGCGCGTCGGCAAGATCGCCGGCAAGGCCGGGCAGGTGCTCGTCGAGCGGCTGAAGGGCTCGGGCGGCGAGGATCGTCCGGGCAAGGGCGATCGTGGAACAGGCGGCGGAGCGGGCGGCCGCGGGACGGGCGGCGGCAAGAAGAAGGGCTGAGGCCATGCGGATCGTCGGCGGTCGCTTCAAGGGCCGTGCGCTCGCCGGCCCGCGCTCGGACGCCATCCGCCCGACCTCGGACCGGCTGCGCGAGAGCCTGTTCAACGTCCTCGCCCACGCCTACGGGGACCCCGTTCCCGGCGCTCGGGTGATGGACCTGTTCGCCGGCACCGGCGCCCTGGGGATCGAGGCGCTCTCCCGCGGCGCCACCTACGCGCTGTTCGTCGACGAGGGCGCGCAGGCGCGCGGGCTCATCCGCGAGAACGTCGAGGCGCTCGGGCTCGGCGGCGTCACGCGGCTCTTCCGCCGCGACGCGACGACGCTCGGCGCCGCCGACCGGGTCACACCCTTCGACCTCGTCTTCTGCGACCCGCCCTACGGCCGCGACCTCGCCCCCGCCGCCCTCGCCTCGGCCGCGCAGGGCGGCTGGCTCGCGCCGGGTGCACTGTGCGTGCTGGAGGAAGCCGCGGAGGCGGCGTTGCCCTGCCCGGAGGGGTTCGAGGAGGTGGAGCGGCGGACGTACGGGGACACGCAGGTGATGTTCGTCCGGTGGTGCGGCTGAGACGTCGCGGGGCGGTGCGTTACTCAGGCTCGACGCCGAGCCGTTCGCGCAGCAGCGCTTCCTGCCCGATATCCTCGGCGGGGCGCCGCTCGACCTTGCGCCCTTCGACCAGGAGCTCCTCTCCCGAGATCCCCAGGAGGAGGTCGCTCGCGGTCTCCAGCGTCCAGTTTCCCGGCGAGGCGAGGAGCCGTCCGACCACCTCGGGACGCTTCCCGATCCGGCGCGCGAGCTCCGCCTTGGTGAGCCCCGCCGCCTGCGCTTCCATGAACCGTTCGAGCACGAGGCCGAACACGCGATTGCGCAGACGTTGACCGAAGTAGGCCCTCATCCCGGGCGACAGTGCGCTGCCGGGCTCGACGTCAGACCAAGAGCGCTCTCTCGGAGATGTATTCTTCGACATCCGCACCTCCGTTCCCGTGACGCTCTGCGTCACCGAACACGATCCGCCACTGCTTCTGCGCGTCCTCGATCGCGACGGCATACTCGGCCGACGTCCCTCGTCCGAGCGGCGGTCGCGGCAGCCAACGCACCGCCCGGGACCGGGGCCAGCACGACAGTGCCACGAAGACGTCTCGTGCCGCGAAGGCACCGAAGACCCGCAGCCCGGGCGACGGCTCCCGGCTCCGCACGTCCCAGATCTCGTCGCGCGTCTCGTGAATCAGGGCGAAGTTCGCGCTGCGCGCCCGGAACGGCTCGAGCGACACCGTCACGATCCCACCACGTGCGAAATCCTCGAGATCCGCCCGGAGCCTCGTACATCTCTTCTCCGCGTCCTCGCATCCCCAGGGGCCGAAGACCAGACCCTGGATCTCCGGCGCGAGGAGAACGACGCGCCTCGCGGGAGCGGGGTCGTAGAGAAAAGCCAGATGCGCGAGCTGCCCCTTGCCGACCGCGACGTGGATGAGATCCGATATAGACATGAAAGTCAATCACCACTAGCTCCGGCCGCACTATGGCCGAGCCTGCAACCGCCCGCAAAGCGATCATTGACATCCCGCCCCGCCTGCCCCATCTCTGCACTGCAGCATCGGCGCTCCCTCATCGAGCGCCCTGGCCCGGCTGCGTGAGGCCGCCCCGTTCCACGGGGGCGGGACCGACCCGGGCCTTCGGATGCCGCCCTCCCCGTTCGCCCCATCACGCGGGTCGTTCCCGATGACACGAGCCTCGGCTCGGGATTCGGCGCGCGCCCAGATGACACGCGTGCGCTCCCGTCGCGGCTCCCCGCACGTGAAAGCTACACACTTGACCACATTCTCCGACCTCGGCCTGTCCGCCCCGATCCTCGAGGCGCTCGCCCGCGAGGGCTACGAGCGCCCGACGCCGATCCAGGGCCAGGCCATTCCGCCGGTCCTCGCCGGCCGCGACCTGCTCGGCATCGCGCAGACCGGCACCGGCAAGACCGCCGCCTTCGCCCTGCCGATGATCCAGCGGCTCGCCGCCGACAAGAAGCCGGCGCCGCGCAAGGGCTGCCGCGCGCTGATCCTGTCGCCCACCCGCGAGCTGGCGAGCCAGATCGAGGAGAGCTTCCGCGCCTACGGCCGCGGCTCGAAGCTCACCTCCACCGTCGTCTTCGGCGGCGTGCCGGTGCCGCGCCAGGAGCGCATCGTCGCGAACGGCGTCGACATCCTCGTCGCCACGCCCGGGCGCCTGCTCGACCTGATCGACCGGCGCTCGCTGTCGCTCTCGAACGTCGAGATCCTGGTGCTGGACGAGGCCGACCAGATGCTCGACCTCGGCTTCATCCACGCCCTGCGCCGCATCGTGACGCTGCTGCCCAAGCAGCGCCAGACGCTGTTCTTCTCGGCCACGATGCCGACGACGATCGCCTCGCTGGCCGACGGCTACCTGTCCGACCCGGTGAAGGTCTCGGTCGCGCCGGTCGCGACCACGGCCGAGCGGGTCGAGCAGCGCGTCACCTTCGTCTCCCAGCCGAAGAAGCAGCCGCTGCTCGAGCACGTCCTGCGTGCGCCCGAGATCGAGCGCGTGCTCGTCTTCACCCGCACCAAGCACGGTGCGGACAAGGTGGTGCGCGGGCTCGAGAAGGCCGGCATCTCCGCCTTCGCGATCCACGGCAACAAGAGCCAGGGCCAGCGCGAGCGCGCGCTGGGCGCCTTCAAGAACGGCTCGTGCAAGGTGCTGGTGGCGACCGACATCGCCGCGCGCGGCATCGACGTCGAGGCCGTCTCGCACGTCGTCAACTTCGACCTGCCGAACGTGCCCGAGCAGTACGTCCACCGCATCGGCCGCACGGCGCGCGCCGGCGCCTCGGGCATCGCGCTCGCCTTCTGCAACGAGGAGGAGCGCGCCTACCTGCGCGACATCCAGAAGCTCACGCGCCAGACGGTGCCGGTCGAGCCGGTGCCGGCGGGCTTCGACGCCGGCGGCGTGGCGCCGCTCGCGGACGAGCCGGCCCGCGCGCCGCGCCCTGCGGGCGCGGGTCGCAACAATCGCCGCGGCGGCCGCCCCAACGGCGGCGGCGGCGGTGGCCAGCGTCCGTCGCAGGCCGGTCACGCGCCCGGCTCGGGGAAGGCCGAGCCCGGGCGCGGCCCGCGGCCGGCCTCGCGGCCCGCGAAGCCCGCCGCAGCCGGCGGTCGCCCGAAGCCGGCCGGCGGCGCACCCGCCGCGCGTGGCGGCGGCGATCGCGACGGGGCGAGCATCGCCTGGCTCTCCGGGTCGGGCTCCGGCGCCCCGTCCGGCCAGCGTCCGCGCCGCGGGCGCTGACCGCGAGGCGGTCGGCACGGGCTTCGCGCGCGCCTCTCCCCCACCGGGAGGGGCGCTTCCTGCGCGCGGCGGCGGAGCGGGGCCACTTCGCCCCGCCCCCTGGACAGGAGCCATGCTCCGCTCCCATATATGCCGGACCGCCGAAAGGAGCATCATGGCCGGAATCTCTCTTTCCGTCGAAGGCGACAAGATCCAGCTCTCGTTCCAGAAGGACGACCAGTCGACCGCGATCGTGATGGACGCGGGCGCCGCGCGCACGCTCGCCTCGGCGCTGACGCAGCTGCTCGACGTGATGGACGAGGCTCTCGACGATGAGGAGCTCGAGGAGGCCTTCTCCGACGAGGAGCTGACCGAGGAGCTCGCCCGGCAGCTCGCGGAGGACGGCGAGGAGGGTGCCGAGACCATCGAGGGCGAGGTCGTCGACGTGACGTCCCCCACCATCGACATCGGCCTCGACCAGGATGGCCACGCGGTCGTTTCGCTGCGCGCCGGCCACCTGCCGCCGATCATGCTGCGGCTGCAGGACGAGGAGGCGCGCCACATCTCCCAATCGCTCGCCGAGATCCTCGGCGCGCCCCGCGACGCCCGCCTGAGCCAAGGTGGACACTGACCGGCGGGCACCGAGCGGCAGGCACCGAGCCGCCGCGCGCCCGGCGCGTCCGGATCATCGAACGCCCCGGCCGATGTTCGGAAATGCGGACGCCGGATCGGCCCAGACGTCCGAAAGCCCGGACACGGGGCGCGAGGTCCGGCAGATAATCTCTTCCCTTTCAAACACATAACCGTCTGGCACACCCCTTGCGGGGCCATCCGTGAAATCACGGAGGAGCTCTGCTCGTGGACCTCTCGACCATCCTGCTCGTCGCCCTCGCCGGCTCCGTCGTCGCGCCCTTCGTGGTCGCGCGGGCTGGCGCGCTGGGCGGCCCGCTCGCCGCGGTCCTGCCGGCGGCGCTGTTCGCCTGGTTCTTCGCGCAGATCGGCGCGGTCGGCACCGCGCCGATCGTCGACGTCGTGCCCTGGGTGCCCTCGCTCGGCATCGACCTGACCTTCCGGCTCGACGGCTTCTCGCTCCTGTTCGCGCTGCTGATCACCGGCATCGGCACGCTGGTGACGCTCTACGCGTCGTCGTACATGGCCGAGAAGCCCGCCTTCGCCCGGGCGCAGTTCCTGTTCTACATCCTCCTGTTCATGACGGCGATGCTGGCGACGGTCACCGCCGACAACCTCGTCGCGCTGTTCGTCTTCTGGGAGATGACGAGCCTGCTCTCCTTCCTGCTCGTGGGCTTCCAGAGCGAGGACGCGAAGGCGCGCAAGGCGGCGCTGCAGTCCCTCCTCGTCACCGCGAGCGGCGGGCTGGCGCTGCTCGCCGGCATCATCCTGATCGGCATGGAGGCCGGCACCTTCTCGCTCGCGGCGCTCGTCGCGAACCCGGCCCCGGTGCTCGACAGCCCGCTCTTCCCGCTCATCGTGGTCTGCGTGCTGATCGGCGCCTTCACCAAGTCGGCGCAGTTCCCGTTCCACTTCTGGCTGCCCAACGCCATGAAGGCGCCCACCCCGGCATCGGCCTACCTGCACTCGGCCACGATGGTGAAGCTCGGCGTCTACCTGCTGGCGCGGCTCGACCCGGTCTTCGCCGGTGCGCCCTGGGTGGGGGCGACGCTCGTGTTCTTCGGCGGGCTGACCATGCTGATCGCCGCCGTGCAGGCGCTGCGCGCGATCGAGCTCAAGGCCGTGCTCGCCTACTCGACGGTGGCCACGCTCGGCACGCTCGTGATGCTGATCGGGCTCGACGGGCCGGTCTCGTCGGTGGCGGTCGTGGGCTTGATCCTGGCGCACGCCCTCTACAAGGCGACGCTCTTCTTCTGCGCGGGCATCGTCATCCATGCGACCCACGAGACCCGGCTGCGGGCGCTCGGCGGGCTCGCCCCGCTCCTCCCCGTCACGGCGGCGGCGACGGTGCTCGCCTCGTTCTCGATGGCGGGCCTGCCGCCCTTCATCGGCTTCATCTCGAAGGAGTACCTGTTCGAGGCCAAGCTCGCCTCCTCGCTCGACACCGTGGCGGTCACGATCGGCGTGCTCGTCAACGCCGTCATGGTGGCGATCGCCGGCGTGCTGGCGCTACGGCCCTTCTTCGGGCGCCCGAAGAAGCCCTGCCACGTCGCGCACGGCGAGCAGCCGGGCATGACGGTGGGCCCGCTGCTGCTCGCCGTGACCGGCGTGACCTTCGGCCTCGTGCCCTCGCTCGTCGCCTACGCGCTGATCGAGCCGGCGGCGATCGCCATCCACGGCGCGCCCTTCGAGGTCTCGTTCAAGCTCTGGCACGGCTTCACGCCGATGCTGGCGCTGTCGGCCCTCGTCGTCGTCCTCGGCGCCACGCTCGCCTGGTTCTGGGACCCGATCCACCTGTTCATGCGCCGCCGCCGGGCCTTCGACGAGGTCTTCCTCGATCGCGGCTACGACCTCGTGCTCGACCGCACGCTGGCCCTCGCCCGCTGGTCGACGCGGGTGCTGCAGAACGGCGACATGCGCATCTACGCGTCGGTGATCGCCACCGCCGTCACCGGCCTCGTCGCCTACGGGCTCTTCGCCAGCGCCGGACCGGTCCTCCCCGAGGTGGTGCACGAACCGCTGCGGCCGGCCCTCGTCGTGGTCAGCGCGCTGATCGTGGTGGGCTGCCTCGTCGCGGCCGCCGTGCCCTCCCTCGTCACGGCCATCGTCGCGGTCGGCCTCTCGGGCTACGGCATGGCGCTCGTGTTCCTCTTCAACGGCGGGCCGGACCTGTCGCTGACGCAGTTCTCGGTGGAGACGCTGTTCGTCCTCATCGTGACGGCGGTGCTCCTCAAGCTGCCCACCATCTCGCGCTCCTCGCGCACCCCGCGCGAGCGGCTGGCCGACGCCAGCGTCTCCGCCGCGTTCGCCGCCTGCGTGCTGGTCGCGACGCTCTGGATCAAGGCCAAGCCCTTCGACCGGACGCTGACCGACTACTTCGCCGCGACCTCCGTCCCGGAGGGCTTCGGCCGCAACGTCGTCAACGTCATCCTGGTCGACTTCCGCGCCCTCGACACGTTCGGCGAGATCGCGGTCGTCGCCTTCGCGGCCCTCGGCGCCTGGGCGCTCTTGCGTGTCGGCGGCGTGACGCGCGCCGCCACGCCCCGGATCGACGCCGCCCGGCTCGAGACCTCGACCGAGAAAGCCTGACCCATGCCCTCGCTCATCCTCACCGCGGTCGCGCGGATCTTCTTCGCCATCATGCTCGCCGGCTCCGTCTGGGTGCTGCTGCGCGGCCACAACGAGCCGGGCGGCGGATTCATCGGCGGCCTCGTCGGAGCCGCCGGCTTCGCCACGCTGGCGCTCGCCGTCGGCGTCGAGGCGGCGCGACGCACGCTCGTCGTCCATCCCGTCGTGCTGATGGGGCTCGGCCTCGCCCTCGCCTTCGCCTCGGGCGTGCCGGGCATCCTCACCGACGCGTCGTTCCTCACCCACCAATGGGGGACGCTCGCCGGCGTGAAGCTCGGAACCACGATCATCTTCGACGTGGGCGTCTACCTCGTCGTCGTCGGCGGGGTCCTCTCCTTCATGTTCCGTCTCTATGCGGAGGACGCGCGATGACCCTCGTCTATGCCCTCGTCGTGGCGGCCTATGTCGGCTGCGGCCTGTACATGACGCTCTCGCGGCACGCGGTGCGCATGGTGCTGGGCCTCGCGCTCCTGACCAACGGCGCGATCCTGCTGCTCTTCCTCTCGGGCCGCGTCGGCACCTCGACCCCGCCGGTGATCCCCCTGGGCGCGGATGCGCTCGCGGCGGACGCCGCCAACGCGCTGCCGCAGGCACTGGTGCTGACCGCCATCGTCATCGGCTTCGCGCTCACCGCCTTCGCGGTGGCGCTCGTCCTCGTGGCCCATCGCAAGCTCGGCACCCTCGACCTGCGCGAGATGCGCGACGCCGAGCGCCTCGGCGCGCCCGACACGCCTCTTTCCGCCTCGGTGAAGAACAATGGCTGACCTCTCGACCCTCCTCGTGCTCTGGCCCGTCCTGATCCCGATCGCGACGGCGGCGCTCACGGCGCTGCTCTGGTCGAGCCCGGCCGCCCAGCGTCGCGTGGGGCTCGCGAGCCTCGCGCTGCTCCTCGTCGCGTCGCTGGCGCTGACCGTCGAGGTCGCGCGCGAGGGCGTGATCGCAAAGCAGTTCGGTGCCTGGGATGCGCCGTTCGGCATCTCGTTCGTCGCCGATCCCCTGTCGGCGGCGATGATCGCGATCTCGGGCATCCTCGCCTTCGCGGTGGGCATCTTCGCGCTCGGCGACATCAAGGTGCGCCACGAGCGCGCGGGCTTCCACCCGCTCTTCCACGGCCTGCTGGCCGGGGTGAACGGCGCCTTCCTGACCGGCGACATCTTCAATCTGTACGTCTGGTTCGAGGTGATGCTGATCACCACGCTGGGCCTGCTCGTCGTCCAGCGCGGACGCGCCCAGATCGACGGCGCGCTCAAGTACGCCGCGATGAACCTGTTCGGCACGATCCTCTTCCTGATCGCGGTGGCGCTGCTCTACGGGGCCACCGGGACGCTGAACATGGCCGATCTCGCGCGCATCCTGCCGCAGATGGAGATGTCGCCCGGGCTCACCGCCTCGGCGCTGCTGTTCCTGGCCGCCTTCGGCGTCAAGGCCGGCGTCTTCCCGCTCTTCTTCTGGCTGCCGGCGAGCTATCACACGGCGCCGATCGCCATCGCGGCCCTGTTCGCGGGCCTGCTCACCAAGGTGGGCGTCTATGCCGCCTTCCGGGTGTTCACGCTGCTCTTCGAGATGGAGGGCGGGGCGCTGCGGGAGATCGTCGCCGTCGTCGCGGCGCTGACGATGATCACGGGCGTGTTCGGCGCGGCGATCCAGTGGAACGTGCGCCGGATCCTGTCCTTCCACATCATCAGCCAGATCGGCTACATGCTGATGGGGCTCGCCATCGCGACCCCCGTCGCCATCGCCGGCGCGGTCTTCTACATCGTCCACCACATCATCGTGAAGGCGAACCTGTTCCTGCTCGCGGGCGCCATCCGGCACGCGGCGGGAACCGACGACCTGCGCAAGACCGGGGGCCTGCTCAAGTCCCACCCCTGGCTCGCGGTGCTGTTCCTGATCCCGGCGCTCTCGCTCGCCGGCATCCCGCCGCTGTCGGGCTTCTGGGCGAAGTTCCTCGTCATCGACGCCAGCCTGCGCGTGGAGGCCTGGTGGCTCGCCGCGGTCGCGCTCGGCGTCGGCGCGCTGACCCTGTTCTCGATGTCGAAGATCTGGATGGAGGCCTTCTGGAAGAAGCCCGTCCTCGTGCGCGCCACCCCGCGCACGGTGCCGGTCGCCTTCGTCGTGCCCATCGCGGCGCTCGGCGCGGTGACCCTGGCGATCGGCCTCTTCGCAGATCCCTTCGTCGAGTACGCCCGCACGGCGACCGCCGTCCTCGTCGACCCGACGGACTACATCGCCGCCGTCTTCCCCGGCGAGCTGCCGGTACGCGCCGCCGAGGTCCCGCTGGCCGCCGACCATCCCCTCACCATCCAGGAAGCCGTCCAATGAGCATCCTCCTCTCACCCTCGCGGCTCCTCGCCTTCGCCCAGCTGCTCGCGACCTTCGGCATCGAGCTCGTCAAGTCCGCGAGCCGCGTCGCCGCCGCGGTGCTGTCGCCGCGGGTGGACGTGAAGCCCGCCATCGTCGCCGTGCCGATCGACCTGAAGACCGACCTGGGCATCGCGACGCTCGCCAACCTCGTGACGCTCACCCCGGGCACGACCTCGCTGCACGTCTCGGAGGGCCGCGACACGCTCTACGTCCACGTCCTCGACAGCCCCTCCGCCGAGGCGGTCGCCGCGGACATCAAGAGCACGTTCGAGACACTGATCCGGAGGATCGAAGGATGATCGAGCAGATCGACGCCACACTCGTCACCGTCGCCCTGGCGCTCACCGTGGTGCTCGCGCTCGCCATCGCCGGTGCCGCCTTCCGGATGATCGTGGGGCCCGGCTACGCCGACCGCTTCATCGCGCTGGACATGCTCACCGGCATCGCGGTGGCGGCCTGCGGGCTCACCGCCGTCGTCACCGGGCGCCGGGAGTTCCTCGACGTCGGGCTCGGCCTCGCGCTGATCGCCTTCGTCGCCACCATCGCCTTCGCCGCCTTCCTCGAGAAGAAGGAAAGGGAGACGTCATGACCGCCCTCCTCGCGCTCCTGTTCAAGCTCGTCGGAACGGGCTTCCTCGTCGTCGCAACCGTCGGCGTCCTGCGCTTCGACGATCCGTTCCAGCGCATGCACGCCGCGACCAAGGCGGGCACGCTCGGCGCCGGTCTCGTTCTCGTCGGCGTCATGCTGACCAAGGGCTCGATGGACGCCACCATCGTCGCCTTCCTCACCATCGTCTTCCTGATCGGCACGATGCCGGTGGCGGGCCATCTGCTCGGCCGCGCGGCCTACGTCTCCGGCGCGCCGCTGCGCACCCGGGAGGACGCGCTCGCCGGCGTGCTGCCGCGCGCCGCGCGCCCGCTCGAGGAGCGCGACGTCCTGCGCTTCCTCGCCCCCGCCACCGCCGGCGGCGCTGCGAGCCGGGCCGCCCCGGCGCCGGCGGTCGAGACCCCGATCGCACCGCCCGCGCCGGAGTTCGCCCCCGAGGTGGACGCCGAGCCCTTCGAGACCGGCTTCGGCGGCGTGCGCTTCGCGCTCATCGCCCCGCATGCGGGGATGGTCACCCGCCGCGCGATGGCGCTCGCCAAGGCGCACGATGCGCCGCTCACCGCCGTGGCCGTGATCGACAAGGATTGCGTCGAGAGCGCCCGCGTGCCGGAGGCGCGGGACGTGATCAAGGCGAAGCTCGCAGCAGCCATCGAGGAGATGCGCCGCGAGACGCAAGCCGACGCCGAGCCCCTCGCCCAACCCCTCGCGCTCTCCTACGAGGAGGGCGATCCGCTGGCGCTGATCCCCGCGCTCACGGCGGAGAACCGCGAGCTCCTGGTCCTGCCCACCGACGGCTGGTGCCACCACGGCGCGGGCGTGACGCTCCCGGTCTTCGAGGAGCGCCTCGCCGACAAGCTGTTCCACGTGGCGGACCGCCACGAGGGCCCGACGCTCTTCGTCGGCTGCGAGTGCACGACCGGCGGGCGCCTCGTCGTCCTGCACGACGGCGGGCGGCGGGCCCAGCGCCTGGCGGCATGGGCGCTGAACTCGCGGCTGTGGTCGGTCGACACGGTCACGGTCGTCGGCCCCGCCACCAAGGCGCAGGTCGAGGCGCTCGCCGCCGTCGCCGCCGACGCGGGCGCCGCCGTCACCCACGTGCGCAAGCCCAAGGGGGCCGCCGGCGCCGTGCTGCCGGCGCGCTACGCCGACGCGACGGCGGTGGTGATGTCCGCCCTGCCGCGCCGCGCCAACGGCTACGGCACCTTCTGGCAGGACGCGATCATTCCCGGCTGGCGTGGAGACGTGCTGGTGTGACAGGGAGAGGGGCGGGCCGGCGCGGCCCGCCCCTCTTCTCGTGACGGAGCCACGTCATGGACGATCTCGCTCTCCTCGCCGATCTCCACGCCGACGGCGCGAGGCAGGGTCCCGGCGGCGCGGAGGAGACCCGTCTTTCGGTGACGCTGTCGGGCCTCGGCGCCCGATCGGGCCTGCGGATCGCGGACGTCGGCTGCGGAACGGGCGCCTCGACGCTCGTGCTGGCGGATGCGCTCGACGCGCGCATCACCGCCATCGATCTCCTCCCGTCCTTCCTGGCGAAGCTCGAGACCGCCGCGCGGGCGGCCGGCGTCGACGGCCGCGTCTCGACGCGCGAAGCCTCGATGGAGGCGCTGCCCTTCGCGCCGGGCGAGCTCGACGCGATCTGGTCGGAGGGTGCGATCTACAACATGGGCTTCGCCGCCGGGGTCGAGGCGTGGCGCGGTTTCCTGAAGCCCGGCGGCATCCTCGCCGTGTCGGAGCTGACCTGGCTGACGGATCGCCGGCCCGACGACCTGCGCGCGTATTGGGAAGCGCAGTATCCGGAGGTCGACACGGCCTCGGCGAAGATCGCGGTGCTCGAGCGCCACGGCTTCTCGCCCGTCGGCTACTTTCCGCTCCCCGAGCGCTGCTGGCGCGAGAACTACTACGAGCCGATGCGCCGGCGCGTCCCCGGCTTCCTCGCGCGCCACGGCGATGCGCCGGCCGCGCGCGCGATCGTCGCGGCGGAGGAGCAGGAGGTCGCCCTCTACGAGCGCTACCGCGCCTTCTTCGGCTACGGCTACTACGTCGCTCGCAAGGTGCGCGACTGAAGCAGGGCGCGCGGTCGCGCCCTCACGCCGCGCCCATCGTCGCCCGCACCCGCGCGCGGAAGTCGTCGATGACGACGAGCGAGCGCTCGCGCTCCGCGTGCCAGAAGGTCCAGCCGTTGCAGGCGGGAAGCCCCTGGGCGAGCGCACCGATCTTGTGAATCGAGCCGACGATGCCGCCCAGCGCCAAGGTGCCGTCGGGCCGCACCACGGCCTCGTGGCGCCGCCGCCCGCAGATCAGCCGCTCGCCGGGGCGCACGAAGCCGCTCTCGACGATGGACAGGAACGGCACCCGCGGCTCGGCCCGCTTGTCCGGTCCGGCGGCGATGGCCTCGGCCGAGAGCGGCTCGACCGCGTCGATCCGCGCGCGCGCCGCGGCGGCGTAGCCGGGATCGCGCTCGATGCCGACGAAATGGCGCCCGAGCTTCTTCGCCACCGCGCCGGTCGTGCCGGTGCCGAAGAACGGGTCGAGCACGACGTCGCCGGGATTGGACGAGGACAGCAGCACGCGCGCGAGCAGCGCCTCGGGCTTCTGCGTCGGGTGCAGCTTGTCGCCGTTTCCGTCCTTCAGCCGCTCGCCGCCGGTGCACAGCGGGATGAACCAGTCCGACCGCATCTGGACGTCGTCGTTGCCGCCCTTGAGCGCATCGTAGTGGAACGTGTAGCCCTTCGCGTCCGCGCTCTTCGACGCCCAGATCAGGGTCTCGTGCGCGTTGGTGAAGCGCTTGCCGCGGAAGTTCGGCATCGGGTTGGCCTTGCGCCAGACGATGTCGTTGAGGACCCAGAAGCCCTCGTCCTGCAGCGCGGAGCCGACGCGGAAGACGTTGTGGTAGGAGCCGATGACCCAGAGCGTGGCGGTCTTCTTCATGACGCGCCGCACGGCCTGGAGCCAGGCACGGGTGAAGACGTCGTAGGCCGCGAAGCTCGCGAACTTGTCCCAGTCGTCGTCGACGGCGTCGACGCGGCTCTGGTCGGGGCGCGTCAGCACGTTCTCGAGCTGGAGATTGTAGGGCGGGTCGGCGAAGACGAGGTCGACGCTCTCCGCCGGCAGGCTCTCCAGGGCGGCGATGCAGTCACCGACGTGGATCGTGTCGCGGATGGTATCCCGCAGGTCCGCCGACGGAATGCGCCCCGGGATTGCGAGACTGGTCTCGACGAGAGTCGCCTTGGCGAGATTCGTCTTGGGATGCGTGATCCCCATCCGAGGCGCCGACGCGGACCGCCCGGTACGCGAAACAAGTTTCCGGGCGGCGGCGCCGGCGGCCCCGGTACGCGAGGTACCCATGGCCATGCACCGTGTACTCGACTGAACGGATCGGAGGATGCGGCGATCAGGGTAAAGATCGCGTTTGCGCAGCCGAGAAAATGCGTCTCGGATTGGGGCTGCAAGTTTTGCCTAGTGGTTGAAATGCCTGGAATTTCTTGGTTAATATCCGTTAAGGAGACCCTCGCCTGCGAAGGCGGGTCGCGAGCAGCGCACGATTACTTCAGCTGCTTCAGCCACCTGCTCGTCATCGGCAGCTCGAACATCGCCCGTGCCTCGCGGGGCACGTTGCCCGGCTCGACGGTGGACGCCCCGCGCCCGCCGCGCGTCCCCGATTGGCATCGCTGCGCCTTTTGCATTATGAGATGCGCCGACACACGACCGGCACCGCGCCAGGCGCAAGCGCCCACGCGGGCGAGGAAAGCCCGAAGATGAACTGGATCTCCGACGTCGTCCGTCCGCGCATCAAGACGCTGTTCAAGCGCGAGACGCCCGACAACCTCTGGATCAAGTGCCCCGACACCGGGCAGATGGTGTTCCACAAGGACGTCGAGGCCAACCTCTGGGTCATCCCCGGCTCCAACTATCACCTGCGCATGGGCGCGCGGGAACGGCTCGCGAGCGTCTTCGACGGCGCCTTCGAGGAGATCGCGCTGCCGGACGTCGCGACCGACCCGCTGAAGTTCCGCGACGAGAAGCGCTACGTCGATCGCCTCAAGGAGAACCGGGCCAAGACCGGCATGCAGGACGCGGTCCGCGTCGCCGTCGGCGCGGTGGGCGGGCTCGACACCACCGTCGCGGTGCAGGACTTCGCCTTCATGGGCGGCTCGCTGGGCATGGCCGCGGGCGAGGCCATCGTCACCGCCGCCGAGACCGCGCATGCCCGCAAGACACCCTTCGTCCTGTTCGTCGCCTCGGGCGGCGCGCGCATGCAGGAGGGCATCCTCTCGCTGATGCAGATGCCGCGCACGACGGTGGCGCTGCGCCGCCTCAAGGAGGCGCGCCTGCCCTATGTCGTGGTGCTCACCCACCCGACGACCGGCGGCGTCTCGGCCTCCTACGCCATGCTGGGCGACATCCACATCGCCGAGCCCGGCGCCGTGATCGGCTTCGCCGGCGCGCGCGTGATCGAGCAGACGATCCGCGAGAAGCTGCCCGAGGGCTTCCAGCGGGCGGAGTACCTGAAGGAGCACGGCATGGTCGACATGGTCGTCGACCGGCGCGAGCTGAAGGGCACGCTCGTCACGCTGCTGCGCCTGCTCACCAAGGCCCCCGCGCTGGAGGCGACGCCCGCCGCCGCACCGCCGGCCGTCTCGCTGGAGAAGCCAGGCGAGGCGCCGCTCGCGATCGAGCGGCCCGAGGCCGCGGAGGCCGAGCGGCAGCCGCAGGCCGTCGAGCCGGCAGTGGAGGCTCAAGCCAACGAGACCGCACGCGGCTGACGTCTGCTCGCGGCCGACCACACGGGTCGCCGCGCCACGCGAGCCCGCCACGCCTGCCGCATCCGTACGAAGTGAGCCCCGTCACACCCGAGAAGAGCCGCCCCTCATGGAGTCGTCGGACGCCATCCTCGCGCGTTTCCTCGCGCTGCACCCGAAGTCGATCGACTTCTCGCTCGTGCGCATCGAGCGCCTGCTGGCGCGGCTGGGGCACCCGGAGAAGCGCCTGCCGCCGACGATCCACGTCGCCGGCACCAACGGCAAGGGCTCGACCATCGCCTTCATGCGCGCGATCCTGGAGGCGGCGGGGCTCGTCGTGCACGTCTACACCTCGCCGCACCTGGTGCGCTTCCACGAGCGGATCCGGCTCGGCCGGCCCGGCGGCGGCGTCTTCGTGCCGGAGGAGCGCCTCGTCGAGACGCTCCGGGCCTGCGAGGCGGCGAACGAGGGCGGGCCGATCACGGTGTTCGAGATCACCACCGCCGCCGCGCTGGCGCTCTTCGCCGAGGAGCCTGCGGACGTGCTCCTGCTCGAGGTCGGGCTCGGCGGCCGGCTCGACGCGACGAACGTGATCGCGGAGCCCGCGGCCGCGCTCGTGACGCCGATCGGGCTCGACCACGCCGAGTACCTCGGCAACACGATCGAGAGCATCGCCGGCGAGAAGGCCGGCATCTTCAAGCGCGGCTGCCCGGCGGTGATCGCCCGGCAGGACCACGAGGCGGCCGAGCGCACGCTCGTCGCCGCGGCCGAGCGGGTGCGCGCCTCGCGGGTGCGTGTCGGCGGGCAGGACTTCTCGACTCACGAGGAAGGCGGCCGGCTCGTCTTCGAGGACGAGGACGGGCTCCTCGACCTGCCGATGCCGCGGCTGCCGGGCGGTCATCAGCTCGTCAACGCGGGTCTCGCCATCGCAGGCCTGCGCGCGGCAGGCTTCGCGCGGCTGCCGGCGGAGGCCTTCGAGCGCGGGATGACCGAGGTCGATTGGCCCGGGCGGCTCCAGCGCCTCACCCGCGGCGTGCTGCCGGCGCTGGCGCCGGAGGGGTCCGAGGTCTGGGTCGACGGCGGCCACAATCCCGACGGCGGCCGCGCCGTCGCTGCCGCGATGGCGGACCGGGCGGAGCGGGCCGACGCGCCGCTGGTGATGATCGTCGGCATGCTCGGCACCAAGGACGCGGCGGGCTTCCTGAAGAACTTCTCGGGCCTCGCCCGGGAGGTGATCTGCGTGCCGATCCCCTCGCAGATGGCGGCCCGCCCCCCCGAGGAGGTCGCCTCGATCGCCGCCTCCGTCGGCCTGGTCACCTCGACCGCACCGAGCGTCGAGGCGGCGCTCGCCGTCCTCAACGACACGGTCTGGGAGGCGCCGCCACGGGTGCTGATCTGCGGATCGCTGTACCTGGCGGGAAGCGTGCTGGCGGCGAACGGGTCACTGCCGGCGTGAGGAAGGCCGGGGGGCCGCAGGCTCCGCTTGCCCTGCCGGCGCCCGGCGCGTAGGTTCCCGCCATGCTGAAGACCGAGGATCCCGCGCATCCGGCGCACCTGAATCCGCTCGCCAAGCTCGCCCTCGAGCTCGGTCCGCTGGGGCTGTTCTTCTTCGCCAACCAGCGCTGGGACATCATGACCGCCACCGCGATCTTCGTGGTGGCGACGCTGATCGCACTGGCGATCCACTACGCGCTGGTCAAGCGCCTGCCGATGATGCCGCTCGTCTCGGGCGTCGTGGTCGTGGTCTTCGGCGGGCTGACGCTGATCCTCGCCGACGAGCTGTTCATCAAGCTCAAGCCGACGATCGTCAATTCGCTCTTCGGCGCCGTGCTGCTCGGCGGGCTCTGGTTCGGCAAGTCGCTCCTCACCATCGTGCTCGATTCCGTGTTCAAGCTCACGGACGAGGGCTGGCGCAAGCTCACCTTCCGCTGGGGACTGTTCTTCTTCGTTCTCGCCGCCATCAACGAGGTGGTCTGGCGCACGCAGACGACGGATTTCTGGGTGAGCTTCAAGGTCTTCGGCATCATGCCGATCACCCTCGCCTTCGCCCTCGCGCAGACGCCGCTGATCGTGCGCCACGAGGACAAGAGCGGGACGGAGCCGACCGAGGGCTGATCTCCCACCGCTGCCCGGCTTCAACCGACGAGCGCGCTCACCAGCCGCTCCAGCCAGGGGGGCGTGAACAGGACGGCGAAGGAGGCGGCGCCGATCGTCGTGGCGCAGGCGCCGATCACGGTCTCCAGACGGTCGTTCGTCCCGTTCTTCATGGCCTTCTCTCCCGACGGCGCTGGATGCGCCTGCCGGTCTGTCGGATCGCGCCGCGCGCGGGTTCATCTCCCCTTCGCTTGCGGCCGCTCGGCGGTTACGCGGCCGCTCGATCCCGGCGGTGTCTGTCGTCGCCCATGCCGGCCGCGAGACACGGCGCTCGGAACCGTCACGCCGCCGTCGACTTCCCTTCCGACCAGGCGACGCACGGGAGGCCGCGATGGCGAACACGAACACGCTCGAGACCACGGCCCGGGTCGGATACGCGGCCCGCGGGGTCGTCTACATGATCGTCGGCGGCCTCGCGGTCGCGGCGGCGGTCGGCTCCGGGGGCGAGACCGGCGGCAGCAAGAACGCGCTGGCGAGCCTCGTCGGCGAGCCCTTCGGCAAGACGCTGCTCGCGATCATCGCGCTCGGCCTCCTCGCCTTCGCGATCTGGCGCGAGGTGGCGGCCCTGACGGACGCCGACAATCGCGGTACCTCCGGCAAGGGGCTCGCGATCCGCGGCGCGCACGTGATCAGTGGAGTGATCTATCTCGGGCTCGCGGTCTATGCGGCCGGCCTCGCCTTCGGCTGGGCGGCGAGCGGCGGCGGCTCGGGAGACGAGGGCGCGCAGGGCTGGTCGGCGTGGCTGCTGGCGAAGCCCTTCGGACGCTGGCTGCTCGGCCTCGTCGGGCTCGGCGTCGCAGGGGCGGGGATCGGCTTCCTCGGCCGCGCCTGGAAGGGCGACGTGACGAAGCACCTGCGCTATTCCCCCAACCAGCGCGGCTGGGTCGTGCCTCTCGGTCGCGCAGGCTTCGGCGCGCGGGGGATCGTGTTCGTGATCATCGGCGGCTTTCTCGTGCTCGCCGCCTGGCAGGCCGATTCCTCCGAGGCGCGCGGCCTCGGCGGCGCGCTTCGCACGGTGCAGGAGCAGCCCTACGGCTGGGCGCTCCTCGCCGTCGTCGCCGCCGGCCTGTTCGCCTTCGGCGCCTTCGGCGTGGTCCAGGCCGTCTACCGCCGCATCGACGCGCCGGACGTCGACGACGCCGCGGGGAACGCCAAGCGTGCGACGGAGCGTGCGGCCGAGCGCGGGGCGCGAAGGGTCAGGTAAGCGGTGCGGGACGCCCCCGCGCGGCGATCAAGTCCCGCAAGGTCGTGATCGTCGAGGCGTCCGCGACGCCGTCGACGCGCTCGGGCCGGAAGTGGCGCTGGACGGCGGCGACCGCCTGCTCGGTGGTCTCCCCGAACACGCCGTCGATGGGCACGCCGTATCCGTAGAGCGCCAGCATCGCCTGCAGCGCCTCGATCGGCGGGCCCTCCTCGCCGCGCTGGAAGAAGCGGCCGTCGCGGATCGGCGTCGGCACCACCCAGTGGCCGACGCCCTCCGCCGCGAGGCGCGCCCAGGGGAAGCTCTCGCCCGGGTCGCGCTTACGCGCCGGCGCGATGTCGGAATGGGCGAGGACGCGCTCGGGGCGGATGTCCCAGCGCGCGACGAGGTCCCGGCACAGCGCGATCACCGCCGCGACCTGCACCTCCGGATAGGCCGCGAGCCGCCCGTCGGCGTCGTGGCCGGGATGGGCGATCTCGATGCCGAGCGAGGCCGAGTTGAGGTCGGTCTCCCCCGCCCAGGACGACACCCCAGCATGCCAGGCCCGCCGCCCCTCGGGCACGAGCTGCAGCACGCGCCCGTCCTCGAAGACGAAGTAGTGGCAGGACACCTGGGAGACCGGGTTGCACAGCCATTGCAGCGCCTGCCCCGCATCCGGCATGCCGGTATAGTGCAAGACCAGCATGTCCGGCCGCCGCCCGTCCTTGCGCTCGCCGTGGTTGGGCGAGGGGAAGACCTTCTCGGCGAGGCGGGATTCGGGGGCGGGATGGGGCATGGGATGTGCGGCTCGCAGCGGCGATCACGCGGTCTACACCGGATCGATGCGAGGCGTCACCCCGACGATGCGCGCGCGCCTACATCCCCCGTTCCCGCTCGATCCTGTCCCACGCCTCGTTCACCGCCGCGAGCCGCCGCGTCGCGATGGCGATGGCTTCGGGGGGCAGGCCGCGGGCGACGGCGCGGTCGGGGTGGATCTCGGCGACGAGGCGGCGCCAGTGCGCCTTGATCGCCGCGTCGTCCATCTCCCGCGTGGCGCCGAGCACGGCGTAGGGGTCGTCCTTCAGGACGATGTGGCGGGCGGCGACCCGCTCGAAACGGGCGGCGTCGAAGCCGAAGATGCGCGCGACCTCGCCCAGGAAGGCGAACTCGCGCTCGTGCACGGCGCCGTCCGCCGCGGCGATGAGGAAGAGGCCGTCGAGCACGTCCTCGAGCAGGCCGGGCTCGTCGGCGAGCAGCTCGCGCATCTGCAGCGCGTAGGATTCGTAGCCGTCGGCGGTGCGGCTCGCGAGGTCGAACAACGCCTCGACCCGGGGCCGGTCCGCCTCGTCGACCTCGACGATGCGGCGGAAGGCGTCGCGCTCGGAGCGCATCACGACCCCGTCGGCCTTGGCCATCTTGGCGGCGAGCGCGACCAGTCCGGTGGTGAACACGACGTCCTTGGGCGTGGGGCCCAGCAGCGCGCCCTCGCGATCGACGAGGACGTGCCCGAGCACGGCCCCGATCAGCGCGCCGATGGGCCCGCCGACCAGGAACCCGACACCGAACCCGCCGAGCTTTCCCCACACGCTCATCGCCGCCAGCCTCTCGAATCGCCGGCGACGCTAGCGCAAAAACGAAAGGCCCGGGAGTGCTCCCGGGCCTTCGTGCGAATCCTGCGCCGGTCCGGCGCGACGCGCTGCATCCTCAGCTCGGATAGCAGTAACCGTCGCGGGCGAGGTAGTAGCCGCGGGGGCAGCCGGACGCGGCGGGCGCCGTGCCCGCGCCGATGATGGCGCCCGCGCCGGCACCGAGAGCGCCGCCGATGAGCGCACCCTCGCCGCGATTGCCCGGCCCGGCCACCGCGCTGCCGACGGCCGCGCCGCCCGCGCCGCCGATCAGCGCGCCGCCGACCGCACGCTCGCCCGGGGTCGTGCAGGCACCGACGGAGAAGGCCAGGGTTCCGGCGGCGAGCAGTGTAGCGAAGCGTTTCATGTGTGGTCTCCTCCCTCGAGGCCCGGGACGCCCGGGCGGACGAAATCCAAACCTGAACGCTGGGCGCGGGCTCCCGTTCCCGTTCACGGCCACGATCCCGCGCGCGCCGCTTCGCCGGCGCATGTTTCGCGGCGCGCGGCGCTTGACGCGGCAGGGGCTCCGACGCCACATGAGGCGCGTCAGTCGGCCGGGCGGCCGCTCCGCGTCAGGCGGGGAGGAAAGTCCGGGCTCCATGGAGATACGGTGCCGGATAACGTCCGGCGGGGGCGACCCCAGGGAAAGTGCCACAGAAAGCAGACCGCCGCGGCTGGCTTCGGCCTCACCGCGGTCAGGGTGAAAGGGTGCGGTAAGAGCGCACCGCGGGTCCAGCAATGGCGCCCGGCACGGCAAACCCCACCGGGAGCAAGACCGAATAGGGACGACACGGGGCTCGCGCCCCAAGGCCGTCTCCGGCCTCGTCGTCCGGGTTGGTTGCACGAGGCGGCCGGCAACGGCCGCCCCAGATGAATGGCCGCCCATCGCGGGGTGACCCGCGTGGACAGAACCCGGCTTACAGGCCGGCTGACGCAGCATTCACCGATGCCTTCCCGCCCGCGGTCGTCGTGTCGCAGGTCGGCTGCGCCGCGCCGTGCGTAGACCGCGGCGAAGGAGGGCGCCCGGCATGAACGCGGCTGAAATCTTCACGCTCGGGAAGGCGGCGCTGTGGCTCCTCCTGCCTCTCGCCTTCGGGATCTGGCAGCTCGTCTCGGTGCGCCGCGAGATCCGGCGCGACCGGGAGGAAGAGGCGCGGCGCACGCGCGTGCGCACGCCGCCTACCAGCTGATCTCGAACAGGCAGGCGGCGTCGCCGCGGCCTTCGCAGGCGGTCTGCCGGCAGCGGGCGCGCGGGTGCACCAGCGCGCGCCAGAGCGCCTCGAAGGTGCCTGCGTAGAACGCGCAACCCGGCAGCGCCAGGCGCGCGCCCGCCACGAGCGGGCAGCCGGAGATGCGCACGCGGACCGGCGAGTCGGTCGCGAGCACCTCGAACAGCCCGGATCCGGCGAAGGTCCAGGAATGCCGCGCCACCGCCTTCAGGAGGAGCCGGCTCGCGAGCGGCGCCGGCAGGAGACGCAGGACGAGGCGTGCGGGCGCAGGAATGCGGTGCGCGAGCAGGTAGCGCCCGGTGCGCAGGCCCGCCTCGAAGCCGAGCTCCGCCGCCCGGGTCTCCCCGATCGCGGTGCGCAGGGTGGTGTGGAGCGCCGCGACCTCGCCTTCGTCCACCATCGCCTCGGGCGGCGCGAAGACGTAGCGCTCGAGCCCCGCTTGGAGGAGGATACGCCCGGCCTCGCGGCCGCCGAGCGCCTCGATCATCACCTCGCGCATCTGGATGATGGCGTTGGGCCCGATCCGCGCCGACGCCGACGCGGACGCCGCATCGGCGGGAGAGGCGGGGCGCGCGGGCGCGGGCGACGCCATGGCTCAGGCGTCCTCTTCCATCTGCTGCTTGCCGCCGCCGCAGGCCATCACCGTCTCGGCGCCCGGCAGCGGCGTCTCGCGCACGTCCGCCCGCGCCGCCTTGGCGACCGCCGCGCGCTCGCGCAAGGCCGCGCTCTGCTTGGCCTGGCGATGCGCCTTGGCGCGGTCCGCCGCCGCCTGCCACTCGTCCGCCTGGGCAGGGGCGATCTTGCGGGTCTCGTCGAAGTGGAAGTCGACCTTGCCCTTCGACTGCGGTCCCCAGTAGTTCACCTTGCCGAGATCGTAGAAGGTCCGCGTGAAGCCCGCCTTGAGGAAGGCCTTGAGGCAGCCGAGCAGGTAGCGCCGCCGGAAGCCCTTGCCCTTCCAAGGGTAGTCGAACAGGGCCTTCTTCATGTAGAAGCGCCGGTAGTTGTTCATGACCCGGTCGAGCAGCTCGCCGCGCTCCATGGCGTCGGGCTTGATGATCGGCGTGACGAAGTTGTACTTGTCGAAATCGTAGATCTCGACCTTGTCGCCCAGCTCCTGGAACAGCGGCGTATAGGGCCAGGGCGTGTACATCGACCAGTTGGCGAGGTCCGGGTCCCAGTCCCGCGCCATCTGGTAGGTCTCCTCCAGCGTCTCGGCGGTCTCGTTCTCCAGCCCGACGATGAACTGCGCCTCGACGAAGATGTCGGCGTCGCGCAGCGCGCGGATGGCGCGCTTGTTGTCCTCGATCGTGGTCTCCTTGTTGAAGCGATCGAGCTTCATCTGCGCCGCCGCCTCGGTGCCGAGCGAGACGTGCACGAGCCCGGCCTCGCGATAGAACTTCAGGTCGTCGATGTCGCGCAGGATGTCGGTGACGCGGGTGTTGATGCCCCACTTGATCTTGTCGGGCAGCCCGCGGTCGATCAGCTCCTGGCAGAAGGCCATGAACTTCTTCTTGTTGATGGTCGGCTCCTCGTCGGCGAGGATGAAGAAGCCAACGTCGTGGTCGCGCACCAGGCCCTCGATCTCGTCCACGACCTTCTTCGGGTCGCGCACGCGGTAGTCGCGCCAGAACTTCCACTGGCTGCAGAAGGTGCAGGTGAACGGACAGCCGCGCGCCATGTTGGGGATCGCGACGCGCACGCCGAGCGGGATGTAGATGTACTTCTCCCATTCGAGGAGCGACCAGTCCGGCGAGATCGCGTCGACATTCTTCACCGTGGGCGCGGCGGGGCTCGCGACGATCGTGTCCCCCTCGCGGAAGGCGAGGCCGCGGATGGCGTTGCGGTCCTGCGGCCAGCGGCCGTTGAGCACGGCCGTGCAGAGATCGACGATGATCTCCTCGCCCTCGCCGCGCACCACCACGTCGATCCAGGGGGCCTCGGAGAGCACCTGCTTGTACATGAAGGTGGCGTGCACGCCGCCGATGACCGTGACGATCTCCGGGTTCACCTCCTTGGCGATCTCGAGCACCCGCTCGGCCTTGTAGATCGAGGGCGTGATCGCCGTCGTCCCGACCATGTCGGGGTTCGCCTTCTCGATCTCGGCGCGGATCGCCTCGTCGGAGAGATGGTTCGTCATCGCGTCGACGAAGACGACGTCGGTGAAGCCCGCGTTCTTCAGCGATCCCGCCAGGTAGGCGACCCACGCGGGCGGCCAGTTGCCGGCGATCTCGGCGCCGCCGGAATGATAGTTGGGGTGGATCAGCATGATGCGCATGGGGGAGCCTCCCGACGATCTTGTCATGAAAAGCTGACACACTGCGATGTCAGGCAAAGTGATCTAGATCAAGGCTCCGCATTTGCACGAAGGAGCGGCGAGCGCCGCCGTGGGTCACTCCGGATCGAGCCCAGCCAGATCGCGCCGCAGGCCATTCTCCTCGGCGAAGGCGTCCTCGACCGCCTTGCGGGCACTGATGCCGAGGCGCTCGTCCGCCTTCTCGCGCAGGCTCGCGGTCATCTGCGCCTCGCGGAACGGACGGAAATCGGCCAGCCCAGCGGGGCGGCCGTCGCGCCCGCGGAAGACGAGCGGCCCCTCACGGGTGACGATGATGTCGCCGCGGCGCAGGGTCATGTCCTCACGGACGTCGAGCCGGTCGGCGACGCGCCGGTTCGGGCCCTGGCAGGAGCAGGTATCGTCGGTGGAGGTGCGATAGGCGCCGGCCATCGGCACGTCTGCATAGCGCATGCCGTCCGCGGCGCGGGCGGTCGCGATGTCCTCCTGCCCGGGGGCGAGCACGAAGAGCTTCGTCGGCGCGCCGGGACAGCCCGCGTTGCAGGCGAGATCGTGCAGCGGCAGGTCCCGCCGCGAGGCGAGATCGCCGACGGGGAAGTAGTAGCCGTCACACATGCGCACGCACATCGTCCGTCCCGCGCCGGTCGCCGGCGGCGCGATGCGCGTCGCCGCGCGCGTCTCGGGTGACGTCGCCGGCTGCGGATGCGGCGCCGCCGGTGCGACCCCCGGCGGGCTGCCGAACAGACGCTCCAGCGGCCCGGGCGCCCGCGCCTGCTGCGGGGACTGATGACGCGCGTCCGTCCGGAAGAAGTCGAGCGCGCCGGTCGCCTCGACGGCGCTCGGCGCGAGCGCCGGAGCGAGGCCGGCGGCGAGGAGTGCCACGCCGACGAGGCGGGCGCGGGAACGGACGACGTCGTGCGCGCGCGGCGTATCGCCGGCGCGTCGGCCAGACTTCGATTTGGTCACGCTGGTACCCCAATGGGTCGAAGTAGAATAGACCCTTGCAAGTCCGCAGACGGATCGGGGTTCCGCGGCCGATTTCGGTCCTAGGACTGTCGCACGCCGCGGCAAGTCGCCGGAACGGCCGAACGATGCCCTTCGAAGCGGGCGCCGCTCACCCCGCCATCCCCACGAGCGTTCGCTCGAAGATCTCGCGCACGCGCTTGCGCGTCTCCGCGAGCTCGGCGGCGAGGCGGGCGGGGTCGGGCACGCCGGCTTCGGCCGCGAGGCGGCGCAGGATCGCCGGCGGGGCGCTCTTGGGGTCGAAGCGTCCCTCGACGGTGAGGCGCTGCCAGTGGAACACGCGCGAGAGCAGCGCCTGGGCGGCGACGAGCGCGTCCGCCTCCTCGCCCGAGAGGAAGCCGGCATCCCCCGCCTGCGCCAGCGCCAGGCCGGGCGAGAGGCCGACGAGCCCCGGCCGCGCCTGGGCGTTCGCCAGCACGAAGGCCTGGGCGAGGAAGTCGAGATCCGTCAGCCCGCCCGCGGCGAGCTTCATGTCCCACGGGTCGCCCTCGCCCTTCTCCCGGGCGATGAGTCGACGCATGGCGAGCACCTCGCGGGCGACCGTCGCCGGGTCGCGCGGCAGCGCCACCACCTCGGCGATGGCGCATTTGGCGTCCTCGTCGAGGCCGCCGTCGCCGGCAACCACCCGCGCGCGGGTGAGCGCCATGTGCTCCCACAGCTCCGCATCCTCGCGCTGATAGGCGAGGAAGCCGCGGAACTGCGTCGCGACCGGGCCGGACCGGCCCGACGGACGCAGGCGCAGGTCGACCTCGTAGAGCGCCCCGCGCCGGGTCGGCGCCGTCAGGGCCGAGACCAGGCGCTGGGTCAGGCGGGTGTAGTAGACGGTGGCGTCGACCGCGCGGCGCCCGTCGCTCTCGCGGTTCTCGTGGTCGAAGTCGTAGAGCACGACGAGATCGAGGTCCGACGTCGCGGTCATCTCCCGGGTGCCGAGCCGCCCCAGCCCCAGGATGGCGATGCGCCCGCCCGGCACCCGGCCGTAATCGGCGACGAACTCGCGCTCCACCGCCTCGAACGAGGTCTGCACGATGGCCTGCGCGATGGCGGCATAGGCCTGGCCGGTACGCTCGGGCGCGAACACGCCCGAGAGCATGCGCGCACCGGTGACGAAGGTCGCCTGGCGGGTGACCTCGCGGGTGCGGTCGAGGAAGTCTTCGTAGGAGGCCGGCCGGCCGATGGCGGCGCGCATCTGGTCGAGCATCTCGCCCTCGTCGACGATCGGGTCGCCGAAGGCCGGGTCGATGATCGCGTCGAGCACGTGCGGGCTCTTCGCCACCGTGTCGGCGAGGCGTGGGGCGGTGCCGAGCAGGTCGGCGAACAGCGTGAGCAGGCGATCGTGGTTGAGCAGGATCGTCATCAGCTCGACGGCGGCCTTCATCCGGCCGAAGACGGCGTCGAGCCGCTCGAGCGCGCCGTCGGGGTCCGCCGTGCCGCCAAGCGCGGCGAGCAGCGCGGGGGTGAGCTCCGTGAGGACCTCGCGGGCGCGGGCGCTGGTGACCGCCGGGCGCCGGCCGAAATGCCAGCCACGAACGGTCTCCGCCGCCTTCTCCGGGTCGCGAAAGCCCAGCTTGCGCAGGGTGCCCAGCGTCTCGGGATCGACCTCCGCCCCGGTGAAGACGAGGCTGCCCGCCTCGGACGCGAGCTCCGGCCCCTCCTCGAAGAGGAGCGCGTAGTGCTTCTGGACCGTGCGCGCCACCTCGGTCAGCGCCGCGCCGAAGGCCTTGGCGCTCTTGTAGCCGCAGAAGCGTGCGAAGCCCTTGAGCGCCGCCTCGTCGGCCGGCAGGCGCTGGGTCTGCTCGTCCGCGACCATCTGCAGGCGGTGCTCGATGCTGCGCAGGAAGCGGTAGGCGGCCGCCAGCTCGTCGCGCGCCTCCGGCGTGATCCAGCCTTCGGCGTGGAGCTCGGCGAGCATCTCGAGCGTCCGGCGCCCGCGTAGGGACGGCCGGCGCCCGCCGAAGACGAGCTGCTGCGTCTGCACGAAGAACTCGATCTCGCGGATGCCGCCGCGCCCGAGCTTGATGTCGTGGCCCGCCACCGCGATCTCGGCATGGCCGCGTACCGCGTGGATCTGGCGCTTCATGGCGTGGACGTCGGCGATCGCCGCGAAGTCGAAATACTTGCGCCAGATGAAGGGCGCCAGATCGCGCAGGAAGCTCTCGCCGAGCGCGAGGTCCCCGGCGACCGGCCGCGCCTTGATCAGCGCCGCGCGCTCCCAGTTCTGGCCGACGCTCTCGTAGTAGGAATAGGCCGACGGCAGCGCCACGGCGACCGGCGTCGAGCCGGGGTCGGGGCGCAGGCGGTAGTCGACCCGGTGGACGTAGCCCTCGCCCGTGCGCTCCTGGAGCATCTTGGCGACGTTCTGGGCGAGCCGCGCGTAGAACGGAGGCGCCTCCATCGGGTCCTTCATGGCCGGGCAGGCGGGATCGAAGAAGACGACGAGGTCGATGTCGCTCGAGTAGTTCAGCTCCCCGCCGCCGTGCTTGCCCAGCGCCAGCACCACGGCGCCGGTGCCGCGGCCGGGCTCGTCCGGGTCCGGCAGCGCGATCTTGCCGGCCGCCGCCGCCTCGACGAGGAGCGTGTCCACGGCGCCGGCGACGGACGCGTCGGCGAAGGCGGAGAGCGCGGCGACGACGCGGTCGACGTCCCAGACCCCGCCGATGTCGGCGAGCGCGACGAGGAGCGCGTGGTCGGCGCGCGCGCGCCGCAGGCCCTTGGCCACGTCATCCCGGCGCGCCTTTCCCGCCGCCACGGCGCGGAAGCAGGCGCGCTGCTCGGCAACGATCCGGGCGTGGCTCTCCTCCGGCGGCGCGAGCGCGAGCCGCGCGAGGCGCTCGGGCCGCGAGGCGAGCCGGGTGAGGAAGGGCGAATGCTCGAAGATCAGGCCGACCAGGTTGCGCAGCGGCCCGTGCTCGAGATGCGGAACCAGGGCAGCGGCCGCCTCGTTGCCGCGCGCGGACTCGATCAGCTCGGAGAGCCGCGTCTTCGCGATCCTGGCGGAGCAGGTCGGGCAGGCGTCGGAGAGGCGGGCGACGAGGGCGGTCTCTTCGGTCATGGCGGTGGTCATGGCGGTGCGTGCGTCCTTTCGGCCGGCCGACAATACCGCGTCGCGCCGACGTGTCATGCCCGGCGGCGCGGGTCGCGCCGGATTGACGTCTCCCCTGCGGGCATGCTCTGTGCCTCCAGCGACCGGCTGCTTGTGCATGAAACGATCGACAGCGCTCTCCCTGCCGAACCTCCTCACCTACGGACGCTGCCTCGCCGTGCCGGCGGTGGTGGGGCTGATGTTCTGGCCAAACGAGAGCTGGGCGCGCTGGTGGGCGCTGGGAATCTTCGTCGCCGCCGCGATCACGGACTATTTCGACGGGTACCTGGCCCGCGCCTGGAACCAGCAGTCGGCTCTCGGGCGCATGCTGGACCCGATCGCCG
>JBNPEA010000096.1:0-42505 GCA_051117315.1 Salinarimonas sp.
GAGTCGCCCATGCCGTCATCGGCCTGCGCGCCTTCTTCCACGACACGCGCCACCGCTCACGGCGCAGAGCCCGCTGAACGCGTCAAGATCACCCCCAAAACGGGGCGCTCGTATCGCTTACGGTCGACCGTGTCCTTCATCCTCGGCGCGGCGTAGCGGCGCGCCTCGAGCGGCGCCGCGATGTTGGCGTAGGCGTCCATGTGCGGCAGGAGCGCGAAGTTCTGGAAGGCCATGCCGATCCCCCTGTCCTCGGGCTCGACACCGGCCATGTCGCGCCCGTCGATCAGGATGCGGCCGGCGTCGGGCTCGATCACGCCGGCGATCAGGCGCAGAAGCACCGTCTTTCCCGCGCCCGAGGGGCCGAACAGGACGAGGGTCTCCCCACGGGCGACCTCGAAGGAGACGTCCTCGAGGACCGCATTGGTCTTGAAGGACTTGGAGATGGACTGGAGCTCGATCGACATGGCTCACCCCTTCACCGCGCCGAGGGACAAGCCTTCGACGAGATAGCGCTGCGCGTAGATGGCGAGGGCGAAGGTCGGCACGATCGACAGCACGATGCCGGCGGCGACTTGTCCGTACTGGATGCCGGAGGCGGTGACGAAGGCGAGCGCGCCGACGGTCACCGGCTGCTTGTCGGCGCTGGCCAGGACCAGCGCGAAGATGAAGTTGTTCCAGGCGAAGATGAAGGACAGCAGGCCCGCGGCCGCGATGCCCGGCCCGGCGAGCGGCAACGCTACGCGGCGGAACGTCGCCCAGAAATCGTGCCCCGCGATCCGGTAGGCGTATTCGATGTCGGCCGGAATATCCTCGAAGTAGCCGCGCACGATCCACAGGATCAGCGGCAGGACGATGAGCTGGTAGACCCAGATCAGGCCCACATACGTGTTGGCCAGGCCGATCTGCTGAAAATAGATCGTCAGCGGCAGCAGAACGAGGAGCGGCGGCGCGAAACGGAAGGACAGGAGCGTGAAGGCGATGTCCTCCGAGCCGCGAAATTTCATCCGCGCGAAGGCGTAGGCTGCCGGCACGCCGAGGATCAGGCCGACGGCGACCGAGGCGGTCGACAGGAACAGGGAGTTCCAGAGATTTCGCATGAAGCGGATCTCCAGCGTACCGGTTGCCGTCTCCAGCTTCCCCGTGATCAGCGCAACGTAGTTCTCCAGCGTCGGAGAGAAGACGACCGACGGCGGCACCCGCAGAATGGTTTCATTCGTCTGGAAGCTCATGAGAAAGATCCAGACAATCGGGAACATGAAGAACAGGCACACGAGCGTGATGGCGATGGCGCGTAAGGTTCGCTCGAAAGGGTTCGTCGTCTCCACGGCGGGTTCTCCTCAGGCGTGGCCGCGGCTCTTCTCGCGCAAGCGCAACCAGTTCTTCACGAACAAATTCGAGAGCACGTAGGTGATGACCCAGAGGATCATCAAGAGAGCGGCGGATCGTCCGACGTTGGTGGACTGGAAGAAGTTCAGGTAGGCCTCGACCTGGAAGACGGTCAGCGTGTCGCCCGGCCCGCCCTGGGTCATGGCGTAGATGATGTCGAACTGCTGGATCGACTCGATCACGCGGAACAGCGTCGCCGTCAGCAGGAAGGGCGTCAGCATCGGCAGCGTGATGCGCCAGAACACGTACAGCCGTGGCACCCCGTCCAGCGCCGCCGCCTCGAACGGCTGCTGCGGCAACGACCGCAGTCCTGCGAGCAGCAGGATCATGATGAAGGGCGTGTAGACCCAGACGTCGACGATCACCACGGTCAGCATCGCGGTCCGCGGATCCGAGGCCCAGTTGAAGTCCTCGACGCCGACGAGCGTGGCGAAGTAGGACAGGATGCCGAAGCCCGGATTGGTCATCAGCTTCCACATGAGAGCCGCGAGCGCCGGCGCCGTCATCAGCGGCATCAGGAGCATGATCGACACGAAATTGTTGAAGCGCGTGCGCTTCTGCAGAAGGAGGGCGATGCCCAGGCCGAGCAGGAGCTCGATCGTCACCGTCAGGAACGCATAGGTCATCGAGACCTGGAACGTGTTCCAGAAGGCGGGGTCGCCGAGCAGGTTCAGGTAGTTCTCGCCCCAATTGAACTTCTGCGCCCACGGCTGCGAGAGGCGGTAGCGCTGGAGCGAGTAGACGACGGCCGTGACGAACGGGATCAGGATGCCGATGCAGACGAGAAGCGCGGGCAGCGAGAGAAGGTAGGGCAGAAACCTGCGGTGGACGCGAAAGCGCCGCGGCGGCAACTCGGTGATGGCATGGCCCATGGCACTGTCCTTTCGTCCGCCCGCGACGGGTGCGGCCGTGGGTAGCGGAGGTCCGATCGTCTCGACCTGGATGGGCTCTCCCCGCCGGGCGCGCGGGGAGAGCGGTTCTCGGCCTGCGGATCAGCCGAGATCGGTTTCCTTCAGCTGGCGGTCGACGCTGGCGGCCAGCATGTCGAGGCCTTCGTCCACCGGAACCTCGTTCGCGACCATCTTCTGGAGCGTCTCCGCCCATTCGGTGGTGAGGTCGAAGAAGAGCGGCTGGGCGGTGAACTTGATCGAGGCGCCCGGCGCGGACACGTCGTGCATGTCGACGTAGCCCGGATAGCTGCTGGACAGCCGATCACGGAAGGAGCCGTCCGCCCACACGCTCTTGCGGACCGGGTTGACGAAATCCATCTGCGTCGCGCCGAACAGGGCGTGCTCCGGGCCCGATGCCCATTGCAGGAAGTGCCAGGCCGCATCCTTGTCGTTCGAGAACGACGACATCGAGAGCGCCCAGATCCAGATGTTCGGCGTCGGAGCGCTCGCCTCCGGGTTGGCGGCGAAGGGCGCATAGGCGAGCTTGCCCGCCATGGCGTTGCCCGGGCCGTTCATGAAGTAGCCGAGGATGTCCGCGTCGAAGATCATCGCGGACTTGCCGGCGCCGAGATCGGTACCGACCTGGTACCAGGTGTGGGTCGCCCAGTCGGGCGCACCCGATTCCTGGATCATCTGCACCCACTTGCGGTGGAAGTCCTTCGAGACGTCCGTGTTCATCGCGGCCGACAGCTTCCCGTCGGCGGAGATGTTCAGGTCCTTCTGGCCGAAATTCGCGTAGGCCGAGAGGAAGCCCGGGTGAATCGTCGCCCAGGAGCGGCTGCCGCGGACACCGATGCCGTAGGGGCCGCCGAGCTTGTCCTTGGCCGTCTTCGCGGTGGCGACGAGCTCGTCGAGGTTGCGCGGAACCGAAAGACCGGCGGTCTCGAACATTTCCGCATTGTAGGCGAGATTGTTCTGCTCGTAGCCCCACGGAATGGACCATTGCTTGGCGTCCGGCGAGCCGAGCGCGCCGCCGGGCACGCCGTTCCAGGCGCAGGACTGGCGAACGCCTTCGAGCATGTCCTCCCAATTGTATTGCGGGTTCGTCTTGGCGGGATCCTGGATCCATTGGTTGAGGTCTTCGATCCAGCCGGCCGGGCCGTAGGTCCAGGTCATGTAGGCGCCGGTCATGAAGGCGTCGTACTCGCTCGAGCCCGACGAGAGCGCGGCGGTGACCTTGTCGAAATACACATCCTCGGGAAAGACGTCGTAGCGGACGTCCATGCCCGTGAGCGCCTTGAAGTTCTCCAGGTTGGCGATCATCGCATCCGTGTAGGGATGCTGGTTGAGCAGCAGCTTCACGGTCTTGCCGGAGTGCTTCTTCCAGTCGAAGTCGGCGGCGAGCGCCTGCGACTGGGCGAGGTTCAGCAGCACGCCGGCGGTCGCCGTCGACACACCGAGCGCGCCCAGGCCCTTGATCAGGCTGCGGCGGCTCATCGAGCCCCGTAGAAAGGCGTCGACCAGGCCCTTTTCTTTCTCGTACATCTCGTGCGTCCTCCCAATTCGCCGGGTCTCCGCCCGGCAGCCCTGCAGCCGGGCATCAGCCCGGCAGCGTTGCGATGAGCACATTCGCCGTGCGCTCGTCGGTGATGAGCCCGCCGAGGAGGCCGCTCATCAGGACAGACCTGATCGCGCAGGCCTTCTCCGCGCCGCCGGCGATGGCGACGATCTTGCGCCCCTGCAGCTGATCGAGCGTGAGGGAGAGCGTTCTCTGGGTCAGCGAGGTCTCGATCGGACGGCCGTCCGGGTCGAAGAAGCGGCCGAGCATTTCCCCCGCCCCGCCGCGCTCCTTGACTTCCAGGATCTCCGCCATCTCGACCAGGCGTGACGAGACCACCTGGGCGTGCGGCTCGGTCGTGCCGATGCCGACGATCATCTGATCGGCGGAGGCGGCGAGCGTGAAGACGTCGGACACGCCCCGCTGCGACAGGAGGACCTCGCGATCCTCCGCCGTGTTGGCGAAGAACGGGACCGGCATGACGTAGGCCTGTGCGCCGGTCTTCTCGGCGAGGCGATGGATGACGTCGTGCGGGTTGGCGGCGTAGTTGCGCGTGAGCCCGCCGAGCAGCGAAACGAATCGGATGCCCGACGCGTCGAAATGCGGCAGCTCCCGCACGGCGGCCGCCAGCGTTCGCCCGTGCCCCACGCCGATCACGCTCGTGGGATGCGCCGCGATCGCGCGTTCGATGTAGCTCGCGCCGGCGAGGCCGAGGGCGCGCAACGGCAGCCCCTCCTCGTGCAGATCCGGCACGATCTCGCAGTAGCTCAGCCCGAACGCCCGGCTCAGTCGGTCCTCGAGCGCGACGCATTCGGCGACGTCGCCGTCGATCCTGACCTTCACCAGGCCCGCCTCGTTGGCGCGCATGATCAGCCGATGGGCCTTCACGCCGGTGACACCGAGCCGCTTCGCCACCTCTGCCTGGGTGAGCCCGCCGGCGTAGTGCAGCCACGCCGCACGGATGGCGAGGCTCTCCTCGGCTTCGCGAGAATGTGCGCTGCGCGCCATGCGCCCTCCCAGAATCGCGGTCGATTGAATCTACAACCGATATTTTTTGCACGTAGTGTAATTTTTATCGCTCAAGGACGTGTTGTCAAGCGTCGGCGTCGTTCGTGACGCGGCGCGGCGCGGGATCGGTGGCACGGCCCGGCATCTCCGCGGGAAGCGGAACGAGCGTGAGGCGAACGGCGGCGACGGGCTCGACGCGCGGCGAGCGGGTTCGTCGGTCTGGATCGGCACGCCGCGTGGCCTCTACGGGGCTTCGCATCGGCTGCCCACGAGCAGCCGCGCTCGAGAGCATGCATCGCGATAGAGAGCGTGCGACGGCAGCAGCCCTTCAGGCTCTTGCTGTTGCCACTATCGCAATGACCGGCATTGTTTCTGCAGAAAGGTTGGTCTCGCACCGAGTGATGCATGCTCGGCGGAGCACGACGTCCAGCCCTTCGCGG
This sequence comes from Salinarimonas sp., assembly GCA_051117315.1. Classification (GTDB taxonomy): domain Bacteria; phylum Pseudomonadota; class Alphaproteobacteria; order Rhizobiales; family Beijerinckiaceae; genus Salinarimonas. Next base: position 5,283 of record JBNPEA010000096.1, read on the forward strand.
CGGGGGTCGACGTCGGGCGCGCCGTGTGGCGGCGCGATGTCGCCGATGCAAGAAGGGCCCCCTCGCGGGAGCCCTGAAAGCGTTGCTGCGTATGGATCAGGAGCGCTGGAGCGGGTGAAGGGAATCGAACCCTCGTCGTCAGCTTGGAAGGCTGCTGCTCTACCATTGAGCTACACCCGCCCGGCACGGTAGAGCTATAGCGCGGCGGAGATGGTGGGGGAAGTAGGACTCGAACCTACGAAGGCGTAAGCCAGCGGATTTACAGTCCGCCCCCTTTGCCGCTCGGGACATTCCCCCGTCTCGCTCCGGCCGCCGATCACTCGGCGCGTCGGGCCGCGCCCGGCGCCTCGGCCGTGGCGTGGGGGCTCTTATGGTGACCCGGGCGGGGCGTGTCAACGCTCAAATCGCGGACGTCGACGCGTTTTCCTGCCGCCCGAGGGCACCCGAGGCTGGGTGCGGCCGCACACGGCCTTGACCCGGCGGCGCACGGCGCGCATGCCCTCCCAGCACCGACCGGAGCAGCAACCGTGCCAGACGACCGAAAGCCGCCCCGCAAGCCGCCCCAGAAGCGCCCCGCCACCGGACGCACAGGCCCCGGCGCCCGGGCCCGCGCCCGCGGCCCCCGCGCCCGCGCGCCGCGCCCCGAATTCGACGACGCCGTCGTGCTCTACGGCTGGCACCCCGTGACGGAGGCGCTGCGCAACGACAAGCGTGTCGTGCACCGGCTGCTGGCGACGGAGAACGCCGCCCGTCGCCTCGCCGAGGAGCTCCCCGAGGCGGCAGCGAGCCCGCAGATCGTGCGTCCCTCCGAGATCGACGCTCTGCTCGGCCCCGACGCCGTGCACCAGGGCCTCTACGCCGAGGCGGAGCCGCTCGTCGGCTACGACCTCGACACGCTTCCCGACGACGCGCTCGTGCTCGCGCTCGACCAGGTCACCGACCCGCACAATGTCGGCGCCATCGTGCGCACCGCCGCCGCCTTCGGAGTCACCGCGATCCTGACCACGGCGCGGCATTCGCCCGCGGCGACGGGTGTGCTGGCGAAGTCCGCATCCGGCGGGCTCGAGCACGTGCCGTTCGTGGTGGTGGGCAATCTCGGCGACGCGCTCGACCGGCTGGGGAAGCGCGGCTTCCTGCGCATCGGCCTCGATTCGGACGGCGCGGAGACCTTCGAGAACCTCGCCGCGCGCCGGCCGGCGCTGCTGGTCCTGGGTGCCGAGGGCAAGGGGCTCAGGGTTCGCACCCGCGGCCTGTGCGACGTCGTCGCCCGGCTCGACATGGCCGGCGCGATCAAGAGCCTGAACGTCTCGAACGCCGCCGCGATCGCGCTCTACGCGCTCACGCGGCGGCTGTGAGGCGGCTCGGTCCTCAGGACGGATCGACGAGCAGCGTTCCCGCGGCCTCGATCACGTAGACCGCCGGCGGCTCGACCGGCGCGGCACGGATGCCCGTCACGGCCGGCACGCCCTGCGTGACGACGATCTCGCGCGGCGCCGGCCGGCGCGGCGTGAGCACGATCCGCCCGTCGTCGGTGCGCACGACGGGCGCCTCGACGGTGGAGGCGATGACCTGGTCCCGGTGCGCCGAGTCCCACGCGCATTGCGCGGCGGCGGGGCCGGCGGCGAGGAGGCCGAGCCCGACGAGGCCCGACGCGAAACCCTTGACGACGATGGATGCACGCATGACGACCGCTCCCTCTTCGTTATGGTGAACGAGAGGTTAACCCGGCCCGCCGGCCCTGTCGCCCGCAACGTTTCGCCGCAGGCGCGGCCGTGGACCGGGCCGGGCCTGCGGTCGCAGACCTTCAGCCGCCCCCGAAGGCGGAGCGGATCAGCCATTGCTGCATGGCGACCGGGCTGTCGGCCGCGGGCTTGGGATCGGCCGCCGCCTCGGACAGGACGCCGTCGAGATGGACGATGCGCGCATGCATGCGCACGCTCGCGCCGATCAGCTCCTTGAGGCGCTCGGGCAGCGCGGCCGCGTCGAAGAGCGGGCTCGCGCTCTCCTGGCGGGCGAGGCGCACGCGCGTCTTCTCCTTGAGCGCCTCCTCCGCGGTGATCTCGCCCTCGGCCACCGCCCGCTGCACCAGCAGCCAGGAGGCGATCTGCATCAGGCGGGTCGTCAGCCGCATGCTCTCGCTGGCGTAGGTGAGGGCCGCCTGGCGCGGCAGGGTGCGCGATTCCTCGCGCCCGTCCCCGTCGAGATACGCGGCGGTCTCCTCCACGAGCGCCATGCCGTCCCGGAACAGCGCACGGAACGCATCGGAATGCACGAAGGTACGCCCGAAATCGACCGGATCGCGAATGTCCCGGAATGTGATGTCCGCGTTCATGTGCCGCCTCCTGACGAACAATTTGTCTCGAATTGTGCCGACGCGACACGTCGCGCGGCTCTCACGAGTCATTGGAGCAAGGCTAGCGCCGATCCGGTCGGTCCGCCCCGTTAGGATGCGGTTAACCTTAACGCGGCAAGCGGGCGTGTCGACGGCGGCGGGAGCATGGCGGCGCGGCGGCGCCGGCGCGGCGGCACGCAAAAAAAGGAGCCGCCCGAGGGCGGCTCTGAAGTGGTCAACAGGGAGGCGTCAAACAGAGTGGACAGGAGCCACTCGCATCCAGAAGACTGGACAGCCTCATTCATGAAGCAGGAAGCTTAACGACCGGTTAACACGGCGCGAAAAACCCGAACGGCCTGGCCGATTTCGGCACAGAGGCCCGCCGCCTCAGGTTCCCGGCTTGAAGAAGGCGTCCGCGGCCGAGCGCGAATCCTGCTTCTTCGCCTTCGCCTCGCGCAGGCGCCCGATCTCCGTCTCCATCGCCGTGATCCGCTCGTCGAGCTCCTCGATCGAGAGATGCGCCAGGTCCTGCCCGATCACGTGCGTGTCGGGGCGGGGCCGCGGCAATTCCTCGCCGAAGGGGTCGATGGACATGATCCGTCTCCGTGGCGCCGATCCTCGGGGGCGGGATGATAGCGCGCCGGACCCCGGAAGGCCAACCCGGGGCGGCCCGATGCCCGCTCGCCGGGCCTGGCCTTGCCAAGGCGTGCGGGCGCGTGTCAGTTCGCCCGCACGAGCGAGACACGAGCCACACACGAGGGAGGCGAGCCCGTGACCCAGACAATCCCCACCACCATGCGCGCGGTCATCGCCGAGGGCGGCGGCGGCCCCGAGGTCCTCGCCCTCGTCGAGCGCCCCGTCCCCTCCCCCGGCCCCGGCCCCGGCGAGATCCTGGTGCGGGTCGAGGCGGCGGGGATCAACCGGCCCGATGTGATCCAGCGCGAGGGGAACTACCCCCCTCCCCCGGGCGCGCCGGACGTGCTCGGCCTCGAGATCGCGGGCACGGTCGTCGCCCGCGGCGACGGCGCCGAGCGCTACCGCGAGGGCGAGGCTGTGATGGCGCTCGTCCCCGGCGGCGGCTATGCGCCCTACTGCCTGGCGCACGAGGACAACACGCTGCCGGTGCCCGCAGGGCTCTCCATGGTCGAGGCGGGCGCCATCCCGGAGACCTATTTCACGGTGTGGACGAACGTGTTCGACCGCGGCCGGCTCGCCGCCGGCGAGACCCTGCTCGTCCACGGCGGCTCGTCGGGGATCGGCACGACGGCGATCCAGCTCGCCAAGGCCTTCGGGGCGCGGGTGATCGTCACGGCGGGGTCGCAGGAGAAATGCGCGCGCTGCCTCGCGCTCGGCGCCGACCGGGCGGTGAACTACCGGGAGGAGGACTTCGTCGCCGCCGCCAAGGACTTCACCGACGGGCGCGGCGTCGACCTCGTCCTCGACATGGTCGGCGGCGACTACATCCCGCGCAACTACGACGCCGCGGCGGTGGAGGGCCGGATCGTGCAGATCGCCTTCCTGAAGAGCCCCAAGGTCGAGGTCGACTTCCGCCGCCTGATGATGAAGCGCCTCACCCACACCGGCTCGACCCTGCGCCCCCGCTCGATTGCCCAGAAGGCCGAGATCGCCGCCGCGCTCACCCGCGAGGTGCTCCCACTCATCGGCCAGGGCCGCTGCCGGCCGGTGATCGATTCCACCTTCCCGCTGGAGGAGGTGCGCGCCGCTCACGCGCGGATGGATTCGAGCGCGCATGTGGGGAAGATCGTGCTGACGATGTCTTGAACATCCTTTAGCTGCCGGAAAGGATCAGCTGAACTGTTTGTCCTTGTCCGACAGCTGTTTCTTCGTAAAATGATCCGCCGCTCGGAAGGATGGAGTTGGGAACGTCCCAATATAACTGAGTTTGAATGATGTATCTTCCCGGTGCGATATTTTCAAATGCGAAGTTCCCATCCGCATCGCTCGTTGTTTGCCTCACCGCATCGAGATACGCTTGTGGTGTATCCTCGATTCTGGGCGCGAATTGAGCAAACTTCTCCCCACGGTAGAGCACGTGGAACCGCTCAATCGCGTATTCCTTCGCCGGTATCAGGTTGACGACCTCCCCGGCGGCGCGCACGACTTCACCATTTCTGCGTCGCAGAAACGCCTGACCGCGAACCGTAGCGTCTCCTTCTTCAAAGATGTACGCTGCGGCTCCGGCGTCAAACTGCGTTCGCAGTTCTGCTGTGACGCAAGCCGTGAGCAGCCCTCCCGCGAGGAGAATACCGAGCAGTCGGATCACCTTGTCCCTCCGTTCGTCGGGATCAATCTCTGAGCCGCACACCAGCTGAGGTTGATTCTGTATGCGCAGAAACACAATAAGAAGCATACGCATGTGTCAGCTTTTGCGCAAAACCCTATTATGAGGCACTCGGGCGATCAACGATCCATCTAAAGCGCAGCCGATAAACCTTCGCAGCTTTGAACGTGTGCAAGCCCTGGGTCCGCGCCCATCCTGCGCTCGCCGGCAGAGCGCGCTCCTCCGCCATCCGCGTTGCGCCCGGCCCGCGAAGCGCCTATATTCTCCCCGTCCCCTCACAATCGGGTACGTCGTCGCTCCGGCCGGGATGCCGGGTCGGAGCACGAAGGAGATTTGTCGCGCGTCGGGCGCACCGCGAGGAAGCCGCGGCCCGGCGCACGTTTCAGGAGGAAGTCCCGTGTCCGCTGCCGTTCCCTTGATGCCGAAGGCCACCGCCGTCTGGCTCGTCGAGAACACGTCGCTGACGTTCGATCAGATCGCCGACTTCTGCAAGCTGCACCCGCTCGAGGTGAAGGGCATCGCCGACGGCGAGGTGGCGACCGGTATCAAGGGCGCGAACCCGATCACGAGCGGCCAGCTGACGCACGAGGAGATCGAGAAGGCGCAGAAGCACCCCGACTACCGGCTCAAGATCGCGCCCCCGAAGGTGCGCCTGCCGGAGATCAAGGCCAAGCGTGGCCCGCGCTACACGCCCGTGTCGCGCCGCCAGGACCGGCCGAACGCCATCCTCTGGCTGCTGCGCAACCATCCGGAGTTGAAGGACGCGCAGATCATGCGCCTCGTCGGCACGACCAAGACCACGATCCAGCAGATCCGCGACCGGACGCACTGGAACTCGGCCTCGCTCTCGCCGCTCGATCCGGTGACGCTCGGCCTGTGCTCGCAGATCGACCTCGATCTCGAGGTCCAGCGCGCCGCCAAGGACCGTCCGCCCGCGCCCGCCGGCGAGGGCGGCCAGACGCTGCTGCCGGCCGACGTCTCGACCGATCCGGGCTACCAGCCTCCGGAGGAGGAGGAGTACGACCGGTACGGCGCCCAGCGCCGCCGCGAGGTGGAGGAGCGCGCGGAGGCCGACACGGTGTTCGCCAAGCTGAAGAACCTCAAGGGACCGGAGGACGAGGAGGAGGCGTGATCCGCCTCGGGCGTCCATGGATGTCGATCGAACAGGGCGGTCCCGCGGGGCCGCCCTTCTCGTATCGGGCACGCAGCCGTCAGGGCGCCTCGGACGACCGCGCCGCGTCGGCGCGCGCCTCACGGAGCAGCCACTGCGCGAAGGCCGCCGCGCTCGGGCGCATGCGGCCCGGCCGGCGCACCAGCCAGTAGCCCGCCTTCGGCGCGAGCGCGGCGTCGTCGAAGAGGGTGACGAGCCGGCCCGCCTCGAGATCGGACGCGACCAGGGTCCGCGCCGTGAGCCCGATGCCCTGCCCCTCGCGCAGCGCGGCGATGGCGATGTGGCCGGGCAGGTGGTGGATGTCCCGCTTGTGGCCGATCGAAAGGCCGCGGGCGGCCAGCCACGGCTGCCACTCGCCGAGCCCGAGCTCCTGGATCCACGGGTAGCGCAGGAGATCCTCCGGCGTGCGAATCCGGTCGGACCCGATCAGCTCGGGTGCGGCGACGACGACCTTCGGCGAGGCGAGGAGCGGCTCCGCCTCGACGCCGTCCCAGTCGCCCTCGCCGTAGCGCACGGCGAGGTCGAAGTCCGAATGGGCGAGGTCGACCACCTTGACGCTCGGATTGAGCATCAGCTCGATGTCAGGATGCTCCGTCCGGAAGGCGCCGAGCCGCGGCGCGAGGAAGCTCGCGGCGAAGCCGGTCGTCGTCGTGACCTGCACGGGCCGGTCCGCCGCGCCGGCGACCAGCGCGCCGACGCCCTCGCGGATCAGGTCGAGCGCCTCGCGCAGGGTGGCGGCGAGCTTTGCGCCTTCGGGGGTGAGCGCGAGCCCGCGCCCCTCGCGGCGCATCAGCGGCACGCCGAGCCGCTCCTCCAGCCCGCGCACCTGCTGCGCAATCGCGGCGTGGGTTACGTTGAGCTCGCGGCCCGCGGCGGAGAAGCCGCCGTGCCGGGCCGCCGCCTCGAAGGCACGCAGCATCGTCAGCGAGGGCAGCTCGGACCATTTCATTTGAAAGCCCTGCTTACAGCCTGCGAGAAAGGCTGACTCGCGACCCGACGCGTCCGGCGGCATCACTCCGGTTCCAGGTCACGGAAACCGGAGTGCACGCCATGATCGCCGGGCCGCAGGAGACTTTCAAGCCGACCGCCAAGGCGGAGGCCTCCGCCGCCGGGGGAATGGCGGGCGGCCGCGGGCGCCTCGCCGGCCTCGTCCGGTCCGCGATCGCGGCCGTGCGGCGGGCGCTGCGGCGCGCCCGCGACCGTCGCCTCCTCGCCGCGATGGACGCGCGCCTGGCGCGGGACGTCGGGCTGGCACGGCACGACGACGCCCCGAGAGGGCCGGGCCAGCCGGAGTTCTGGTGAGCCTCCGCGGCTCACCCCGCCGGCGCGCGCCCCTCCAGGAACGCCGCGTGCTCCCGCTCCAGCTCCCCCGAGAGCGCCTTCGCGATCAACGCCCGCGTCTCCGCCACCCCGTAGAGCGCGACGAACGAGCCGAAGCGCGGGCCGCGCTCCTCGCCGAGCAGTACCTGGTAGAGCGTCGAAAACCAGGTCTGGGAGACGCCCGGGCGCCCGTCCGGGCTCTTCGACTTGCCCGACGTGTCCGGGAAATGCGTGCGGCCGACCTCGTAGACCACGTCCTGCAGGGCGGCCGCGTCGGTCGAGCCCTCGAACGGCGCGAGCGCGCGGTCGAGATCCTCGAGCGCGGCGCGCTCCTCCGGGGTCGGCGCGCGGTAGGTCTTCTGCGGGCGCACGAAGTCGCGGTAATAGCGCACGGCGAGCCCGACCAGCCGGTCGAGCCGCGGGTGCGTCTGCGGTGAGGCGGTGGGCGCGTAGCGGCGGATGAAGGCCCAGAGCAGCCCGGGCTCCTCCGCGTTCGCCACGGCGACGAGGTTGAGCAGCATGCCGAAGGTGATCTGCGCGGCGGGCGCGTTCTCGCCGCCACCGCTCTGCACGGTCTCCGGCTCCGGCGGCGCGCCGCCGTGGAGGTGCCAGACCGGGTTGCCGAGGCGGTTCTTGTCGTCCTGGCGCTGGTAGCGCTCGAGGAACGACAGATACTCGTCGACGTGCTTGGGGATCACGTCGAAGAACAGCCGCTTCGCCTCGCGCGGGCGGTTGTACATGTAGAGCGACAGGCTCTCGGGCGTGCCGTAGGTCAGCCACTCGTCGATGGTGAGCCCGTTGCCCTTCGACTTGGAGATCTTCTGCCCGTTCTCGTCGAGGAACAGCTCGTAGTTGAAGCCCTCCGGCGGCTCGGCCCCGAGCGCGCGCACGATCTGGCCCGAGACCTTGACCGAATCGATCAGGTCCTTGCCGGCCATCTCGTAGTCGACCCCGAGCGCCACCCAGCGCATCGCCCAGTCGGGCTTCCACTGCAGCTTGGCGTGGCCGCCGGTCACGGCCGTCTCGTAGCGCGCGCCGCTCTCGGGATCGCGCCAGACGATGGTGCCGGCAGCGACGTCGCGCTCCTCGGTGGGCACCTGCATCACGACGCCCGTCTCCGGGTGGATCGGCAGGAAGGGCGAATACGTCGCCCGCCGCTCCTCGCCGAGCGTCGGCAGCATCACCGCCATCACCGCATCGTAGCGCGCGAGCACGAGGCGCAGCGTGTCGTCGAAGCGGCCCGACGCATAGCATTCGGTCGAGGACAGGAACTCGTAGTCGAAGCCGAAGGCGTCGAGGAAGGCGCGCAGGCGGGCGTTGTTGTGGTGCCCGAAGCTCTCGTGCGTGCCGAAGGGGTCCGGCACCTTCGTCAGCGGCAGGCCGAGCGCGCCGCGCAGGAGGTCCTGGTTCGGCAGGTTGTCGGGCACCTTGCGCAGCCCGTCCATGTCGTCCGAGAAGGCGACGAGGCGGGTGGGCACGGCGTCGTCCGTCAGCGTGCGGAAGGCGTTTCGCACCATCGTGGTGCGCGCCACCTCGCCGAACGTGCCGATGTGCGGCAGGCCGGACGGCCCGTAGCCGGTCTCGAAGACGACCTCTTTCTTGCCGGTACGCTCCAGGCGCGCGACGAGCTTGCGCGCCTCCTCGAAGGGCCAGGCGGTGGCGGAGCGCAGGACGTCCGGGTCGATCATCGAAAGAGGCTTCCAGGGCTTGGGCGGGATGATGGAAAGGGCGCCGAGGCTTACGCCCGCGCCGGGCGGGGCGTCAACAGGGGCGCCCTCCCCCTCAATCCAGGTGGAACTTCGCCCATTCCCGGTGCTCGGCGGCGATCTTGCGCACCGTGCCCGTGGCCGACCGGTAGACCACCGTCTCGGTCTCGATCACCTCCGGCCCGAACTTCACGCCCATGGTCAGCGCCGAGTCGGTCACGCCGGTGGCGGCGACGATGACGTCGCCCGAGGCGAGGTCGGTCACGTCGTAGCGGCGGTTGGGGTCGGTGACCCCCATGCCGCGGGCGCGCTCGCGCTTCTCCTCGGTGTCGAGGATCAGCCGGGCCTGCATCTGGCCACCGATGCAGCGCAGCGCGCCCGCCGCGATCACGCCCTCGGGCGCCGCGCCGATGCCGAGATAGAGGTCGATGCCGGTCTTCGCCGGGTCGGTCGTGTAGATCACGCCGGCGATGTCGCCGTCGGAGATCAGGCGCACGGCGGCGCCGGTGGCGCGCACCTCGGCGATGAGGTCGTGGTGGCGCGGCCGGTCGAGGATCAGAGTCGTGATCTCGGCGGGGGTGACGCCCTTGGCCTTGGCGAGCGCATGGATGTTGTCCGTGGCCGAGGCGTCGAGGTCGACGACGCCGGCGGGATAGCCCGGCCCCACCGCGATCTTCTGCATGTAGACGTCCGGCGCCGCGAGCAGCGTGCCGCCCTCCGCCATCGCCATCACCGCGATCGAGCCCGGCATGTCCTTGGCGCAGAGAGTCGTGCCCTCGAGCGGGTCCACCGCGATGTCGACCTTCGGCCCGGTGCCGTTGCCCACCCGCTCGCCGATGAACAGCATCGGCGCCTTGTCGCGCTCGCCCTCGCCGATGACGACGGTGCCGTCGATGCCGAGCCTGTTCAGCTCGCGACGCATGGCGTCCACCGCCGCCTGGTCGGCGGCCTTCTCGTCGCCGCGCCCGCGCAGGCGCGCGGCCGAGACCGCGGCGCGCTCGGTGACGCGGACGAGCTCGAGCGTCAGGATGCGCTCGATGAAGACGTTGGGGGCGACGCGTGACGGGGGCTTCATGAAGCGGACCTCCTTCTTGATATCGGACGGGGCGGCGTTTGCCCCCTGGACAACGTCGCTCACTCGCGCTCGATCCGGATCACCTGCGGCGGCTCGGCCACGTGGCCGTCCGCGTCGATGCGCGCCAGCGCCTCGCGGATCGCCGCCTCCGTCGTCGCGTAGGTGATCAGCACGACCGGGACCGGCGCGCCGGAGCGGCCCGTCGGATCGGCGTCGGCGGTGCGGGCGCGGTGCTGGATGATGCTCTCCAGCGAGATGTCGGCCTGGGCCATGCGCGTCGCGATCCCCGCGGCGGAGCCCGGCCGGTCGTAGACCGACAGGCGGATGTAGTAGCCGCCCTCGTGGCGCTGCATCGGCGCGCGCTCGAGCGCCGCGAGGCGCCCGGCCGGGATGCCGAAGGCGGGGCGCACGACGCCGGAGGCGACATCGCAGATGTCGGCGATCACCGCCGATGCGGTCGCGTCGCCGCCGGCGCCCGGCCCGATCAGGCTCAGCTCGCCGACCGCGTCGGCATCGATCGTGACGGCGTTGGTGACGCCCATCACCTGCGCCAGCGCGGAGGTGCGCGGCACCATCGTCGGATGGACGCGCTGCTCGATGCCCGTGCCCGTGCGCTCGGCGACGCCCAGCAGCTTGATACGGTAGCCGAGCTCGGACGCCATCGACAGATCGAGCGGCGTGATCTTCGAGATGCCCTCGACGTAGATCGCCTCGGGATCGAGCGCGACGCCGAAGGCGAGGCTCGTGAGGATGGCGAGCTTGTGGGCCGTGTCGTAGCCCTCGACGTCGAACGTGGGGTCTGCCTCGGCATAGCCCAGCCGCTGCGCGTCCGCGAGGCAGGCGGCGAACGAGAGCCCCTCCGCCTCCATGCGCGAGAGGATGTAGTTGCAGGTGCCGTTGAGGATGCCGGAGACGCGCGACACGCGATTGCCCGCGAGCGCCTCGCGCAGGGTCTTCACCACGGGCACGCCGCCGGCGGCGGAGGCCTCGAAGGCGAGCGCCACCCCGCGCTCCTCGGCGAGCCGCGCCAGACCCAGCCCGTGCTTGGCGAGCAGCGCCTTGTTGGCGGTGACGACGTGCTTGCCGGCACCGAGCGCCGCCTCGACGATCGCCCGCGCCGGCCCCTCGTCGCCGCCGATCAGCTCGACCACGCAGTCCACGTCCGGATCGCGGGCGAGGCCGATCGGGTCGTCGTGCCAGGCGGCGTGGCCGAGATCGACGCCCCGATCGCGGGAGCGGTCACGGGCGCACACCGCCGTGAGCGCCATCGGACGGCCGGCGCGCATGGCGAGGCTCTCGGCGTTGCGCGCGATCAGCCGCGCTACGCTCGCACCGACGGTTCCCAGCCCAGCGATTCCGACCCGCAACGGTTGCTTCATCGACCCGATCCCTCCTCGGCGCCGGCCCAAAGGCCGGCCGGTGAGCGGCGCGACGGTATTGCACCCTTTCCCGACCGCTTTCAAGGAAGGTCGCCCGAGGACGATCCGCGGGCGTGAGGCGCTCGCGTTCGGAAAACCGAATGTGTCCTCGCACCCGGGACCTCCTCGACGAAGCCTCGGGTGGGCAACGCCTCGCCGCGTGATAAGCGACGTCCTCGAGGCCGTTGACGGCCCCGTGGCGTTCTATTAAAAGAACGATCGTTCTTTCGTCAAGACGCACACCAGGGGGACGCGCCCATGACCGACCGCACGCCCGGCTTCAACACGCTCGCCATCCACGCCGGCGCGACGCCGGACCCGACGACGGGAGCGCGTGCGACGCCGATCTACCAGACGACCTCGTTCGTCTTCGACGACGTCGACCACGCCGCCTCGCTGTTCGGCCTGCAGGCCTTCGGCAACATCTACTCGCGCATCGGCAACCCGACCTGCGCCGTGCTGGAGGAGCGCGTCGCCGCGCTCGAGGGCGGCACGGCGGCACTCGCCGTGGCCTCCGGGCACGCGGCCGAGTTCCTGACCATGCACGCCCTGATGCAGCCGGGCGACGAGTTCGTCGCCGCGAAGAAGCTCTACGGCGGCTCGATCAACCAGTTCAACCATTCCTACAAGAACTTCGGCTGGACGGTGCGCTGGGCCGACACGGAGGACCCCTCGACCTTCGAGGCGGCGATCAACGAGCGCACCAAGGCGATCTTCATCGAATCGATCGCCAACCCCGGCGGCGTCATCGTCGACATCGCGGCGATCTCGGCCGTCGCCAAGCGGCACAAGCTGCCGCTCATCGTCGATTCGACCATGGCCACGCCGTATCTCTGCCGCCCGATCGAGCACGGCGCGGACATCGTCATCCACTCGGCGACGAAGTTCCTCGGCGGCCACGGCACCTCCATCGGCGGCGTCATCGTCGACGGCGGCACGTTCGACTGGGTGGGCGACGATCGCTACCCGATGCTCTCCAAGCCCCGCCCGGAATACGGCGGCATGGTGCTGGGCGAGACCTTCGGCAATTTCGCCTTCGCCATCGCCACCCGCGTGCTCGGCCTGCGCGACCTCGGCCCGGCGCTGTCGCCGTTCAACGCCTTCCTGATCCTGCAGGGCATCGAGACGCTGCCGCTGCGCGTCCAGCGCCACTGCGACAACGCGCTCGTCGTCGCGCGCTTCCTGTCCGAGCATCCGGCGGTGGAGTGGGTGTCCTATCCGGGCCTGCCGGGCAACGCCTACAACGCGCTCGCCGAGCGCTATTGCCCCAAGGGCGCCGGCGCGGTCTTCACCTTCGGCCTCAAGGGCGGCTACGACGCCGGCGTCGCGCTGGTCTCGAAGCTCGAGCTGTTCTCGCACCTCGCCAACATCGGCGACACCCGCTCGCTGATCATCCACCCCGCCTCCACCACCCATCGCCAGCTCACCGACGCCGAACGCACCGCCGCCGGCGCCGGCCCCGAGGTGGTGCGGCTGTCGGTCGGGCTGGAGGATCCGGAGGATCTGATCGCTGACCTGGCGCAGGCGCTGGGGTGAGGCGAAGTGGGGCGGGGCGTGGGCGGGTGCCCACGCCCCGTCAGCCATCGAGAAGGCGGAGCATTCGCTCGAAGTGATCGGCCAGATCGTCCCATGTCTGGATGAGGATCGGGTCGCCGGCGATCGCGCTCTTGCTGCCGCGCCAATGAAGACGCGATAGCTCCAGGTCGGCATGTCCTCGCCCGCGACCGCAAACCAGGACGTAGGTCTCCGTCATGTAGCTGCTCTCGAAAGCCGCCCGGTAGGTTGGCGCCTTCTGCTGATCGTTCTTCAGCCAGGACCAGTCGGCGATCTGGCTCAGTCCTCTCTCAAGGTGGCGGCCCCATCGCCGCATCTGTCGGGTGCCTCCACGCGAGAAGAGGCTGAACGGCTCTCCAGGCTCGAACTCGACGAGCACGAATCGCCCGATCGGCCCCGGCTCGCCGGCGACGTAATCCGCGCGGAAGAGTCCCGCGAGCGCGACCTCGAAGGCGTGGCGCGCCGGGTAGCCGTTGCCGCCGTACATCCCGATCAGCGGAACGAGATGGGAGAGCTGACGAAGGTGCCGGGCCGCCTGTCCTTCGGAAAACCCGTCTCGATCGCCGAGCCAGGTTCGCAGATGCACGAGCTGCCGGTGAGCAGCCTGCCTGTCCAGGCGCGGGGCCGGATCGAGCCGAGGCATCGAGGTCTACGTGTCCGCGAGCCGCGCCTCGTCGAACATCATGAGGACGAGCGCCTTTCCGGTCGGATCGCGTCGCCAGAGGAAGCGGACGCCCTCGATCGTCGAGACCAGATCGCCGGAAGCGGTTTGCCGCGCAGGATGCTCGTCGAGCGCGCCGGCGGCGATGGCGACCAGCGCTGCCTCGTCCACGCGCTGCATATCCACGATGTAGCGGGCGTGCGCGCTCAACTGCAGCCCGCTGCGCTCGAGCGCGTCGGATCCGACATGGGGTGCAGTCTGAATCATGCGCCCTCCAGGTGGTTCGATGATGCCGCAGAGCCTAGCGCGGGCGCATACGCTCGGCAATGAGAAAGTCGTTCCTACGCATCGACACATCTCCTGATTTTATGCAGCCGACGGCGGTTGTAGTGCCCGCCCCTTCCCTTCCGCCCTCCCCTCCGTCAAGCTCCCCGACGTCACTCCCGCCCTCCGGAGCTCCTCTCCCATGCTCGCCATCGGCGACGACAACCCGCTGCGGCACATCCGACGCGCCTATGTCACCCATGCGCTGATCGCCGCCTGCGTGGTCGCGTACGTCCTGTTCCCGCCGCTGGAGGACTATGCGCTGGTCCCGGCGCAGCTGCTCGGCGCGGGCGGGCCGGGGATGGGCATCGGGCCGGCGGCGGGGAATGTCTTCCCGGAATGGGCGACGCTCGTCAGCTACACCTTCCTGCACGCCGGCCTCCTGCACCTCGCCGGCAACATGATCACGCTGTGGGTCTTCGGCGACAACGTCGAGGACTCGCTCGGCCATTGGCGCTACGCCCTCTTCTTCCTCCTCGCCGGCGCGGCCGGCGGCTTGGCGGAGGCGTACTTCACCGGCAACCCCGACGTTCCCGTGGTGGGCGCCAGCGGCGCGGTGTCGGGCGTCATGGGCGCCTACCTGATGCTGCATCCGCGCGCGAAGATCTTCGTGCTCGTCGGCTTCCGGGTCCCGGTGGCGCTGCCGGCGGGGATCTTCGTGGGCTTCCTGATCGCGCTCAACCTCGGCATGGCGCTGACGGGCGACACGGCGGCGATGGTCGCGTGGTGGGCGCATGTCGGCGGCTTCGCGGCGGGGATGATCCTCGTCGTGCCGCTGCGCCACCGCGACGTCGCGCTGTTCCAGCCCGCCCACGACATCCCCGAGCGCACGAAGCGCTTCGCCGTCGCCCGGCGCTTCGTCATCGACCTGACGCCGAAGGCGCCCGCGGGCGTGCGCCGCTCGCTGACCGGCCAGGTGGCGGCGGTGGTGAAGGCGCTCGCGTTCTTCGTGGTGATCATGCTCGTCGTCGAGCTGTTCGTGCCGTGAGGCGCGCCGCGGCGGCGCGCGTTTCCGCGAAGCTGCCGTGCGCCCGTCCGGCTTGATCCCGCGCTACCGCGGGCGCAAGACTCGCGTGTGCGAGGATCCCCCACATGAACGATACGAGCCCGGCCGGTCTCGGCGCGACACGCCCGGCGCCCGCGCCGCCCGCCGACGATTCGCACCGCCATGCACCGATGAGCTTTCGCGAGTTCGTCGCGATGGTGGCGGCGCTGATGGCGCTCAATGCGCTCGCCATCGACGTGATGCTGCCGGCGATCCAGGACATCGGTGCCGCCCTCGCCGTCGCCGATCCGAACGACCGCCAGGCGATCCTGCCGGCCTACCTCGCCGGCTTCGGGCTCGGGCAGCTGCTCGTGGGCTCGGTGTCGGACCGCTTCGGACGCCGGCCGGTGCTGCTCGCCGGCCTCGTCTTCTACGTGGCGGCGGCGATCCTGTGCGCCTTCGCGCCGAGCTTCGAGGCGCTCATCGTCGGCCGCGTCGTCCAGGGCCTCGCCTCCGCGGCGCCGCGCGTGGTCACCGCAGCGATCGTTCGCGACTGCTACGGCGGCAGGCGGATGGCGAGCGTGCTCTCGCTCGCGATGACGATCTTCATGGCCGTGCCCGTGGTCGCGCCCTCGATCGGTCAGGCGATCCTCATGGTCGCGCCCTGGCGCGCGATCTTCGCGCTGCTCGCAGTCTACGGCCTGGCGATGATGCTGTGGACGGGGCTGCGCCTCCCCGAGACGCTGGCGCCGGAGCGCCGTCGTAGCATCGGCCCGCGGGCGCTCGCGAGCGCGTTCCGCGAGGTCTTCACCACCCGCCAGACGCTCGGCTACGCGATCGCGGCGGGCACCATGTTCGGCGCCATGTTCAGCTTCATCGTCAGCGCCGAGCAGATCCTCGGCGAGCTCTACGGGCTCGGTCCGCTCTTCCCCGTCGCCTTCGCGGCGATGGCGGGCGGAATGGCGGTGTCCTCGCTCGTCAACGCACGCCTCGTCGGGCGCATCGGCGCGCGGCGGCTCTCGCACGCCGGCGTGACGCTGTTTTCGCTGATCGCGGCGACGGCGCTCGGCCTCGCGCTCGCGGGCGTGCTCACGCTCTGGCCGCTCCTCGTGCTCCTTGCCGGCGCGATGCTGCTGGTGGGGCTGATCTTCGCCAACCTCAACGCGCTCGCCATGGAGCCCATGGGCCACATCGCAGGGACCGGCTCCTCGGTCTTCGGCTCGGTGACGACGCTGCTCGCGGCGGTCATCGGCGGCGTCGTGGGCCGCGCCTTCGACGGCACCGTCGTGCCGCTCTTCGCCGGATGGGTCTTGCTCGGGCTCGTCGCCCTCGTCACCATCGCGGTGACGGAGAAGGGGCGGCTCTTCGGCCGGGGCACCTGAGCCGGCGTCATCGCGCCGTCACCGTCGCCGCGCAGGAACCACGCATGACGCTCGCCCCCTCCTCCCCCGCCGCGCCGGGCCTCGACGTGCTCTTGATCACGGCCGACCAGTGGCGCGGCGATTGCCTCGGCGCTGCCGGCCATCCGCACGTGCGCACGCCCCACATCGACGCGCTGGCGGCACAGGCGACGACGTTCCTTTCGCATTACGGGCAGGCCGCGCCATGCGGGCCGGCGCGCGCGGCGCTCTACACGGGCCTCTACCAGATGCGCAACCGCGTCGTGGCGAACGGCGCGCCCCTCGACGCGCGCCACGACACGCTCGCCAAGCTCGCGCTGCGCCGCGGCTACCGCCCCACCCTGTTCGGCTACACCGACCAGGCCGACGATCCGCAGGGGCTCGCGCCGGCCGACCCGCGCCTGCACAGCTACGAGGGCGTGCTGCCCGGCTTCTACCCCCGCCTCGCCCTGCCGGAGGACGCCGGCGCCTGGCGCGCCGCGCTGCTGGCGAAGGGCGTCGCGCAGGCGGCGGACATCCGCACGGTGCACCTGCCGCGGGACGGGCGCACCGATCCGCCGACCGGCGCGCCCACGGTCTACCCGGCCGAGGACGCGGAGACCGCCTTCGTCGCAGACGCCTACCTGCGCTGGCTCGACGAGATCCCCCGGGACGCACCCTGTTTCGCCCACGTCAGCTTCCTGCGCCCGCATCCGCCGCTGATCGCGCCCGAGCCATACGCCTCGATGCACGATCCAGCAGAGGGCGGCCCCTTCGTCGGCCGCGAGAGCCTGGAGGCGGAGGCGGCGCTGCACCCGTTCCTCGCCTGGCACCTGCCGCGGATCGGCAAAGGCAGCCTCGTCGCCGGCGCGCGCGGGCCGATCTCGGACTGGGGCGAGCGCGAGCGGCGCGTGCTGCGCGCCACCTACTGGGGCCTCGTCGCCGAGGTCGACGCCGCGATCGGGCGGATCGTCGCCGAGCTGAAGCGGCGCGGGCGCTTCGAGCGTACGCTCATCGTGCTGACCGCCGACCATGGCGAGATGCTCGGCGACCACCACGCCTTCGGCAAGTTCGGCTTCTTCGACGCCGCCTTCCACGTGCCGCTGATCGTGCGCGACCCGCGCCGGCCTGCCGGGCACGGGCGGCGGGTCTCGGCCTTCACCGAGGCGGTCGACGTGATGCCGACGATCGCCGACGCGCTCGGCGAGGCCCTGCCCGGCGCCGACGGGCGGGCGCTGACGCCCTTCCTCGCCGGCGAGACGCCGCAGAGCTGGCGCGACGCGGTGCACTGGGAATACGACTTTCGCACGCTGGAGGAGGAGGACGCGCCGCTCGGCCTCGACCGCGATGTCTGCTCGCTCGCCGTGCGCCGCGAGCGGAACTGGAAATACGTCCACTTCGCCGGCCTGAAGCCGCTCCTGTTCGACCTCGCCGGCGATCCGCACGAGACGATCGATCGCGCCGGCGACCCGGCCTGCGCGCCCGTTCGCTTGCGCATGGCCGAGGCGCTGCTGGCGTGGCGGGCGCGCCACCTGGAGCGGCGCTACACCGGCATGCTGCTGACGGAGAACGGGTCCATCGGCGCGCCGCGCTGAGCGCGCCCTTGCGCCGCCGCGCCCGCCGCCGTACCAAGGAGCGTCCCCAAGGGACACCCTCCGCGAGCACCGGGAGCCTCGAGCCGTGCAGACCTTCTTCGTCGAGATCAAGTGCAAGCTCGGCAAGACGTACGACGTCGCCCGCGAGCTGGCCGACCGCGAGATCGCCTCGGAAATCTACTCCACCGCCGGCGACTACGACATCATCGCCAAGTTCCACATCGACCGTGACGTGGACATCGGCCATTTCGTCGCCGAGAAGGTGCAGACGATCCCCGAGATCGACGACACGAAGACGGTGATCACGTTCAAGGCGTTCTGAGGGGGCGGGGCCTGCCGGATGAGGGCTCCGGTCTTCCTTCTCCCTCTGGTAGTTTTTCTCTGTACTACCGCCACTTGGTTGCTACCGCCCGTCCCTTCTTCTAGTCTCGCGTCAAGAATGTCGCGTGGGGCTGGAGATCGTTGGACATCTCGTTTCACAGTCGAAAGCTCGCGACGACCATCGCTTCCGGCACGCTCCTGCAACGCCGCTTCGGACAGCGCCTCGCCCGCGCCGTCAGAGCGCGTCTCGCCCTGCTGGCGGCGGCGGAGTCTCTGGCACTGGTACCATCGGTGCCGCCGGTTCGGTGCCACCAACTGCATGCCGATCGCGACGAGCAGTTCGCGGTCGATCTCGTCCACCCGTATCGCCTCGTCTTCGCACCCGATCACGACCCGATGCCGCGTCTGCCGGATGGAGGGATCAATCGTTCCGCCGTGACCGCCGTCGTGGTTCTCGATATAGTGGATTATCATTGAGGAGCCCGGCGCCATGACGCGCACGACCTACCCCTACGAGCCCGACTACGTCGTCTCTCCCGGCGAGGTCCTGTCGGAGCACATGGACGCGCTGGGCCTCACCGCGGACGATCTCTCGCGCCGCTCGGGGATCGCGAGCGCGGACATCGAGGCTCTCGTCGCCGCGCGAGCGCCGGTCGAGGCCGAGACGGCGCGCCGGCTGGAGGAGACCTTGGGCGTCGATGCGGGCATCTGGCTCGGCCTCGAGGCGCGGTGGCGTGCCCGCGAGCCGTCAAGCCCCGAGGCGGACGAAGCGGGCGCCGGTCGTCGGGAGCGTTCGGGCCTGCGCTGAGCCCGCTCCCGCGGCCGCCCCCCACACGCTTTGCGTACAGGGAGCGCCGCGAGATTGGTGCCGGTCGCGGCCGTGACCGCCGGACGGCGCCTGCTGCCGAGGCGCGGCTAGGAAGGCGCCGCCAGCGCCCGGCGGACCTCGTCGACCATGTCCAGCCCGCCACAGACGGTGCGCCGCAGGACGTCCGCCAGCTCGGCGAGCCCCGCCCGCTCCGTCCCGTCCAGCGATCCGACCGCCATCTGAAGCGCCCGCAGCAGGTTCAAGCCGCGGTTCACCTCGTCGATCGCGTCGAGAAGCCTCAGCGCGTGCTCCCGGCACGTTTGTGCGTGCGCGCCGTCCGCCGGCGCGGTATCCGTCTCGTCAGCCATTGTCGATTTCCTCTGAATCGGCGTGGTCAGGCTCGCGGAAGAAGTTGGCGCTTCTCCGCGAGCCGCTTTGGGACTATAAGGGGAACATGAGCGAGACGTCAATTCCCGTAGTAAGGAAAAAGCGCGGCCGTCCGCCGGGCAGCGCCTTCGCGGACCCGGTTCAGGTACGGCTGACCGCAGAGCAGATCGCTAAGATGGATGCTTGGCGGGCGGCGCAGCCGGATACGCCGCCGCGGTCGGTTGCCATTCGCCGACTGGTGGAGGCCGCGCTGGAGCGGGAGTAAGGGTGTGCGACCGTCGTCGGGTCCAGCACGGGTCGGCAAGCCGATGACGCTCACTTTTGCGTCTCGCTGCGCCGTGCCCCGCCCCAAGACGCATTCGCGTTAGCGACACCGGAAGTCGCCCACACATCTTCGTCGAGAACAAGCGGAAGCACGGCATATTCTTCGACTTTGCCTGCATGCCGGCCGACCGCGAGATCGCCTCCGAGATCTACTCCACCGCCGGCGACTACGACATCATCGCCAAGTTCCACATCGACCGCGACGTGGACATCGGCCATTTCGTCGCCGAGAAGGTGCAGACGATCCCCGAGATCGACGACACGAAGACGGTGATCACGTTCAAGGCGTTCTGAGGGTGATCGATCTGCTCTGGTGGGCGACGGTCGCACTGCTCTTGACGCACGAGCTCGATGCGATGAAGCAGCACGAGTGGCGCGTGCTTCCGCTGACGCGCTCCCTCCCCGAGCACACGGGCGAGCAGGTGTTCATCTGGCTGCACGTGCCGGTGTTCCTCGTGGTGCTCGCCCTTGCCGAATCCGAAGCATTCCGCGTCGGCTTTTGCGTTTTTGCGATCGTTCACGTCGGCCTGCACTGGCTCTTTCGCAATCATCCGAAATACGAGTTCGCCGATTTCGGCTCGCGCGCCCTTATCGTGCTCCCGGGCGTCGCCGGAGCGGCCTACCTCTCGGGTGCGGCGGTGGCAGGCTGACGGCGCCGCCCCGCCCCCACGCTTCCAATCCCCGCCCCACCGTCTATATACGCCCCGGACCATCCGCCCACGCACCACGTCCCGGGAGCCCATCCGACATGACCGGCACCACCCGCACGAGCGCCGACCTCGATCCGCGGCGGCGCAAGATCCTGTTCCGCTCGTGGCATCGCGGCATCCGCGAGATGGACCTGATCATGGGCCGCTTCGCGGACGCCGAGATCGGCACCCTGAGCGAGGAGGAGCTCGACACGTTCGAGGCGCTGATCGAGGTGCCCGACCGCGACCTGTTCCGCTGGATCACCGGCGAGGACGAGACGCCGTCGAACTACGACACGCCGCTGTTCCGCCGCCTGCAGGGCTTCCACACGCACGACGCGCCCCTGCACGCGTAACGTCGCGCCGCCGTCCCCGTCCAGCGCCCGCCCGAAACCGGGCGGGCGCTCGCTCGTTCTTCGCACAGACACGACACCAGAGCCCCGATGCCCAGAGCGCCCGCCCCCCGCGCGTCCCTGTCCCTCCTGCCCAGGCGCGCCGTCGATCTCGTCGGCGCGGGCGAGAGCCTCACGCTCGCGAGCGCGCCGGACGGGTTCGACGCCATGGCGCTGGGCGCGCTGGCGCTCGGCCTGAAGGAGAAGGCTGAGCGCTCGGCGATCCTCGTCCACGTGGCGCGGGACGGGCAGCGGGCGCAGGCGCTGGAGCGCGCGCTCGGCTTCGTCGCGCCCCGCCTCGAGGTGCTGTCCTTCCCCGCCTGGGACTGCCAGCCCTACGACCGGGTCTCGCCCGCCGGCGCGGTCTCCGCCCAGCGCATGACGACGCTGGCGCGGCTCGCGCGCACCAAGTCCTCGCCCGAGCGCCCGCGCATCCTCTCGACCACGGTGAACGCGCTGCTCCAGCGCACCGTGCCCAAGGCGCGCATCCTGGCGGACACGTTCTCGGCCCAGCCCGGCAACGTGATCGCCATGGACTCGATCGTGCAATGGCTCGAGGTCAACGGCTTCCTGCGCACCGGCACGGTGCAGGAGACCGGCGAGTACGCCGTGCGCGGCGGCATCATCGACCTGTGGGCGCCGGGCCTCGGCGCGCCGGTGCGGCTCGACTTCTTCGGCGACGCGCTCGAGTCGATCCGCGCCTTCGACCCGGAGACGCAGCGCACCACGACGATGCTGCGCGGGCTCGACTTCGTGCCGATGAGCGAGGTGCAGCTCACCACGGCCTCGATCAAGCGCTTCCGTCAGGGCTACGCGGCCGCCTTCGGCGCGCCTGGGCGCGACGACCTGCTCTACGAGGCGATCTCGGAGGGTCGGCGGTACGCCGGGCTCGAGCACTGGATGCCGCTGTTCTACGAGAGCCTCGACACGCTGTTTTCCTATGTCGAGGGCGCGCCGGTCGTGCTCGACCACCAGGCCGAGGACGCGGCCGCCGAGCGGCTCTCCACCATCCGCGACTATCACGAGGCCCGCCGCCAGCAGGTCGACGAGCGCCAGCCCGGCGTCGCGCCCTACAACCCGCTCGCCCCGGACGCGCTCTACCTCGCGCCGCAGGAATGGGCGGCGCGGCTCGAGGGCGGCTCGACCGTGCGCGTCACGCCCTTCGCGCTGCCGCCCACCGACACCCGCCTCGTCGTCGATTGCGGCGCGCGGCGCGGGCGCACCTTCACCGCCGAGCGCGAGGCCGAGGGCACCAACGTGTTCGAGGCCGCCGCCGCGCACGTGACGGCGCTGCAGCAGGCCGGCAAGATCGTCGTGCTGGCCGCCTGGTCCGAGGGCTCGCGCGAGCGGCTCGGCCATGTCGTCGCCGACCACGGCATCACCCGCACGAAGCCGGTGCGGCGCCTCACCGAGACGATGGACCTCGCCCCGGGCGAGGTGGCGCTCGCCGTGCTCGGCATCGAGGCGGGTTTCGAGACCGACGGGCTCGCCGTCATCGGCGAGCAGGACATCCTCGGCGATCGCCTGGTGCGCCCGCGCCGACGCGCGAGGCGCCCGCAGGACGTGCTCTCCGAGGTCTCCTCGCTCACCATGGGCGACGTCGTCGTCCACGCCGACCACGGCATCGGCCGGTTCGTGGGCCTGAAGACCATCGAGGCCGCGGGCGCGCCGCACGACTGCCTGGAGCTGCACTACAATGGCGGCGACCGGCTGTTCCTGCCGGTGGAGAACATCGACCTCCTGACCCGCTACGGGTCGGAGGACACAGAGGTCCAGCTCGACAAGCTCGGCGGCGGCGCCTGGCAGGCCCGCAAGGCCAAGATGAAGAAGCGCATCCGCGACATCGCGGGGCAGCTCATCCAGATCGCGGCCGCTCGCATCCTCAAGGAGGCCCCGAAGCTGGCGCCGGCGGAGGGGCTCTACGACGAGTTCGCCGCGCGCTTCCCCTTCGAGGAGACGGAGGACCAGCTCGGCGCCATCGACGCGGTGCTGACCGACATGGCCTCCGGGCGGCCGATGGACCGGCTCGTCTGCGGCGACGTCGGCTTCGGCAAGACCGAGGTGGCGCTGCGCGCCGCCTTCGCCTGCGCCATGGCGGGCAAGCAGGTGGCGGTGGTGGCGCCCACCACCCTCTTGGCGCGCCAGCACTACAAGACCTTCTCCGAGCGCTTCAAGGGCCTGCCCGTGCAGGTCGGGCACGCCTCGCGCTTCGTCGGCTCGGCCGAGATGAAGCGCGTCAAGGAGGGGCTGCGCGACGGCACGATGGACATCGTGGTCGGCACCCACGCGCTGCTCGGCAAGACCGTGAGCTTCAGGGATCTCGGCCTCGTCGTGGTGGACGAGGAGCAGCATTTCGGCGTGAACCACAAGGAGCGGCTCAAGGAGCTGCGTGCCGAGGTGCACATGCTGACGCTCTCGGCCACGCCGATCCCGCGCACGCTGCAGCTGGCGCTCACCGGCGTGCGCGAGCTCTCGATCATCGCCACGCCCCCGGTGGACCGCCTGGCCGTGCGCACCTTCGTGACGCCCTTCGACCCGCTTCTGGTACGCGAGGCGCTGCTGCGCGAGCGCTACCGCGGCGGCCAGGCCTTCTACGTGGTGCCGCGGATCGAGGACATCGCCGAGGTGAAGGAGTTCCTCGACCGGGAAATGCCCGAGGCCAAGGTCGCGGTGGCCCACGGCCAGATGGCGGCGACCCAGCTCGAGGACGTGATGACGGCCTTCTACGAGGGCAAGTTCGACATCCTGCTCTCGACGACGATCGTCGAGTCCGGCCTCGACATCCCCACCGCCAACACGCTCATCGTCCACCGCGCCGACATGTTCGGGCTGGCCCAGCTCTACCAGCTCCGCGGGCGCGTCGGCCGCGCCAAGACCCGCGCCTACGCGCTCTTCACGGTGCCGGCGAACCGCACGCTCACCGTCCAGGCCGAGCGGCGCCTCAAGGTGCTGCAATCGCTCGACACGCTCGGCGCCGGCTTCCAGCTCGCCTCGCACGACCTCGACATCCGCGGCGCCGGCAACCTGCTCGGCGACGAGCAGTCCGGCCACATCAAGGAAGTGGGCTACGAGCTCTACCAGCAGATGCTCGAGGACGCCGTCGCCCAGCTCAAGGAGGGCGCCGACGAGCCCGTCGCGGATCATTGGTCGCCCAACATCGCGCTCGGCGCACCGGTGATGATCCCCGAGAGCTACATCGCCGACCTGCAGGTGCGGCTCAACCTCTACCGCCGGCTCGCCTCGCTCGACACGCAGGAGGACATCGAAACCTTCGGCGCGGAGATGGTCGACCGCTTCGGTGCCCGCCCGCCGGAGGTGGACCAGCTGCTCGAGGTGATGGCGATCAAGCTCCTGTGCCGGCGCGCCAACATCGAGAAGGTCGATGCCGGCCCCAAGGGCATCATCGTCGCCTTCCGCGACAACTCGTTCGCCGACCCGCTGGGGCTCGTGGCCTACGTCTCCGACCAGGGCCCGGCGGCGAAGGTCCGACCGGACATGAAGATCGTGTTCTCCCGCGACGTCGCGGAGGTCGACCGCCGGCTGAAGGTCACGACGTCGATCCTGCGCAACCTCGTGAAGATCGCGGAGGGCCGGAAGGCGGCGTGACCCGCCCCCTTCGGGGCGGCGACGATCCGCGCAGCGGATCAGGGGTGGGGTCCGCGCCCCTATTTCCCGAGCCGCACCTGCGTGAAGAAGCGCGCCTGCTCTGCCGGCTCCTCGCGGAACACGCCGGTGAAGACCGTGGTCACCGTCGAGGCTCCGGTCTTGCGCACGCCGCGCATGGACATGCACATGTGCTCGGCCTCCACCAGGATGGCGATGCCGCGCGGGCGCAGCGCGTCGTCGATGGCGTCGGCGATCTGCTGGGTCATCGTCTCCTGCGTCTGCAGGCGCTTGGCGAAGACGTCGACGACCCGGGCGAGCTTCGAGAGCCCGACCACGCCCTTGGACGGGAAGTAGGCGATGTGCGCCGAGCCGTGGAACGGCACCATGTGGTGCTCGCAATGGGAATGGAACGGGATGTCCCGCACCAGCACCATGTCGCCGTAGCCCTCGACGTCCTCGAACACCTTGGCGAGCACCGCCCCGGCATCCTCCTCGTAGCCGCCGAAGAGCTCGCCGTAGGCCTTGGCGACGCGCTTGGGCGTCTCCTTCAGGCCCTCCCTGTCCGGGTCGTCGCCGGCATAGGCGATCAGCGTGCGCACCGCCGCTTCCGCCTCCTCCCGGCTCGGCCGGATGATCGTCTTCTCGCCGGCGTCGTGCGCATCCACACGCGCGGACAAGGTCTTAACCACGGCATCCATGGTGGCGCCTCCCGCTCTCAACTCACGCCCACGCTTACGCGCCGGCCTGCCCCTCGGATGGCGCTTTGCGGCGCATAGCCGCATCGGGAGCCGCGCACGCGGCGGCCGGTCCCTCGCGCACCGAGGATCTGCGACCTATATTGGGCAGGAGAGCGAGATTGCGAGCCGGACCATGCTGGACGACATCTACAATGCGCGCATCCTCGAGCTCGCGGCAGACATCCCGCGGCTCGGCCGGCTCCCCGCCCCGCAGGCGAGCGCCACCGTCCGCTCGAAGCTCTGCGGCTCGACCGTGACGGTCGACATCGTCGTGGCGGACGGGCGGGTCGCGGATTTCCGGCACGAGGTGAAGGCCTGCGCGCTCGGCCAGGCGGCGTCCTCGATCATGGCGCGCCACGTGGTGGGCGCGACGCCGGACGCGCTGCGGGCGCTCCGCGAGAGCATGCGCCGCATGCTCAAGGAGGACGGCCCGCCGCCGGGCGGCGCCTGGGCGGACTGCGCGGTGCTCGAGCCGGTGCGTGGCTTCAAGGCCCGCCACGCCTCGACCCTGCTCACCTTCGACGCCGTCGTGAAGGCGCTCGACCAGATCGAGGAGAAGGCCGCCGAGGTGGCGTGAGCGCGGCGGTGGACGCATGCGGCCCGCGCCGCTCCCGCGTCAGCGCCGGGGCGGCTTCGCCGGCCCGCGGCGGTCCTCGGGGGTGCCCGTGGGCCGCTTCGTGCGCTCGGCCTTGCGGGCCAGCGCGGAACGCTCGGGATCACCCGAGAAGGCGTTCTTCGCCGCCTCGCGATTGGAGCGGCGGCGCAGGAACACCGCGAACAGCACGATCGCGATCAGCAGGAAGGCGCCGATCGTCATGACGTTCTGCGCCGCGAGGAAGCTCGACCAGTCCATCGGATGATCTCCTCCGGTCGGTTGCGGGAGTCCGCACACGCGGACATTCGAACGGCAACGGCCACGACGACCCCGCGATCCGCGGCCGCGGCGGAATGGCGCGGTCGGGGCGGGACTTTTCGGCAGTGGAGACGTTGCCCCCTGCCCGGAGCGGGACTCGCCACCCGCGATGCGCGTGAACTAAAATGTCATACGAATCGGTCACCTTGCTCCCCGGAGTGAGCCCTCGAATCGACGAGGATCGTGTGAAGCGTCGCGCAGACCTTCCCCATCGCGATCACGGCATCGGCCGCAGCCAGGCGGCGCGTCCCCTCGTCACCGCCCGCTCCCCGCACCACCCTCCCTCTCCCCGCGAGACGCTCCGGACGCTTCGACGCGGCGCCCGGGGCGGTGGTCCCGCGTCGCCGCCAAGGAGACAGGCCGTTGAGCAAGCGTTACGACAAGCAGAAGCGCCGCACCCGTCGCTCCTTCGAATCCGGTGAGATCGTCGAGCTCCACTCCGGCCTCGGCACGGGCAAGTTCGTGCACGAGCGCGCGCTCGCCCCGATCAAGCCCCTCAACGCGACGCAGGCCGCCTATCTCGCGGCCCTCAAGGCCAACCCGCAGACCATCGTGCTCGGCCCCGCCGGCACCGGCAAGACCTGGATCGCCGCCGCCCACGCCGCCGATCTCTACCGCCAGAGGCGGATCGGCCGCATCGTCCTCACCCGCCCCAACGTCCCCGCCGGCCGCTCGCTCGGCTTCTTCCCCGGCTCGCTCGAGGAGAAGTTCGCACCCTGGGCCGCCCCCGTGGTCGAGACCATCCGCGAGCGGATCGGGCGCGGGGCGTTCGACATCGCCCTGAAGAACGGCGAGATCGAGATGGTGCCCTTCGAGGTGATGCGCGGGCGCTCCTGGTCGGACACGTTCGTGCTCCTCGACGAGGCGCAGAACGCCACGCTCCAGGAGATGAAGACCTTCCTCACCCGCCTCGGCGAGGATTGCACGGCGGTGATCAACGGCGACGTCTCGCAATGCGACCTGCGCGAGACCTCCGGCCTCGCCCAGGTGATCGCCATGATCCGCGCCCAGGCGCTGCCGGTGCCGATCGTCGAGTTCGACGCCGACGACATCGTCCGCTCGGGCGTGTGCGCGATGTGGGTGCGCGCCTTCACGGAGCTGGAGGGAGCGCACGCGGTCTGAGGGGACGCGCGCCCGCTCGCGGGCGCGCGTCCACCCTTCCTTCAGGGCTCGGGTGTAGAAGGCCTGCGTGCCGGCTCGAACCCGCGGAAGGATGATCCCATGGTCCTGCCCCATCGCAGCGCGATCGTCGCGGGTGCCGCCTGGGCGGCGACCTTCCTCCTCACCCTCGCGCTGGAGCCGCGGCTCGCGGCGGACCTCGCGGCGCGGTCCGCGTCGCTCCTGGTGCTCGCGGGTGCGGGCGGGGTCTTCCTCCTCGCCGTGGCGCGCCTCCAGCGGGAGATGGGGCTCGCGCTGCGCGCCTCGGCCTTCGGCGAGCCGCAGCGGCTCGTGACCGGCGGCAGCTTCGCGCTCAGCCGCAACCCGATCTATCTCGCCTTCGTCGTCCCGCTCGCGAGCTTCGCCGCCTGGTCACCCCTCGCCGCCGCGCTCGGCATCGGCCTCTACCTCGTCGCCATGACGCTGATCGTGGTGCGCCCGGAGGAGCGTGCGCTCGCCCGCAGCTTCGGCGCCGAGTTCGAGGCGTGGGCGCAGCGCACGCCGCGCTGGATCGGGCTCTGGCGCCGGCGCGACCGCGGGCGCGCTTGACACGGGCCCGCCGGCGGCGGGACGATGCAGCATCGCCGCAACCCGGGAGACGCGTGGATGACCCGCCACAGCCGCCGAGTCCCGCGTCTCGCGTTCCGCTCCGCCGCGCTCCTGCCCGCCGCGCTCTTGTTCGCCGGGTTCTTGTTCGCCGGGCTCTTGGCCGCCGGGCTGTTGTCCGCCCCGGCCCTCGCGACGGACGCGCCCCAGACGCGGGACACGGTCCCGCGCGTGGCGCAATCCCTGCTCGGGCCGCATCATTGCATGTGCCGCGCCTTCGGGCAGGCCTTCGAGCCCGGCGCGCTCGTCTGCCTGGGCGAGCGGCTCGCCGAGTGCACGATCGAGATCAACGTGATGAGCTGGCGCCGCACCGGCGAGGCCTGCCCCGAGAGCTGACGGCGAGCGCGCTCGGCGGACGCTCAGCGCACGAGCTGGCGCTCGGCCTCCGCGAGCAGCTCCTGGAGGTCCGGCAGCGTGCGCCGCGCCGCCTGGGCGCCGAGATCGATGCACTCGGCCGCGCGGTGGAACTCGAACAGGCCGACGGCGCCGAGCTTGGGCGCGACCATGAGGTCCGGCGGGTCGCCGGCGAGGCGGGAGCGGGAGATCCGGTCCTGCGTGATGTTGAAGGCGTCGATCATCACGCTCGCCACGCCAGGCCCGATGCGCGGGCGCGCCGGGCGATTGCGCACCCGGTCGGCGGCGCCGCGGACGGGGCCGAACAGGCCCCAGCGCCGGGGCTCCTCGATCACCGCCTCGACCACCGCGTCCTCCTCCTCGTCCTCCGGATGCGGCTCGAGCGACTGAATCGTGGTGCCGCGCAGCTTCAGGTCGCCGTTGAGGTTGACGCAGATGACGAGATCGGCCCCGAGCGCCCGCGCGGTGGTCACCGGCACGGGGTTGATCAGCGCGCCGTCCATCAGGAGGCGCCCGCGGATGCGCACCGGGTCGATGATTCCCGGCAGGGCGTAGGAGGCGTTGACCGCCTGCACGAGCGGGCCCTTGGTGAGCCAGACCTCGTGGCCGGTGCCGAGCTCGGTCGCGATCGCGGCGAAGGTCCGCGGCAGGTCCTCGATGCGCAGGGAGCCGAGATCGACCTCGAGCAGGCGCTTGAGCCGCTGGCCGGCGATCAGGCCCGAGGCGCCGATGTGGAAGTCGAGCAGGCCGAGCACGCGGCGCTTGGTCAGGTCGCGGGCGAAGCGCTCGAGATCGTCGAGCTTGCCCGCGGCGTAGCAGCCGCCGACCACGGCGCCGATGGAGGAGCCGGCGATCACGTCCGGCTCGATCCCCGCCTCGGAGAGGACGCGCAGCACGCCGATGTGCGACCAGCCGCGCGCGGCGCCGCCGCCGAGCGCGATGCCGATCTTCAGGCGGCTCTTCGGACGGCACGGCTTCCCGGCGGTGGACGGTGCGGCGCCGGTCGGCACGGCGGCTCCGGGCTCGGCCGCTTTCACCATGGCGACGCCGACGTCGAGCGCCGTCGGGCCGAGGCCGACGCCGCCGTCCAGGCCCGTGCTCCCCGAGCCCGTGCTCTCCAAGCCCGTGCTCTCCAAGCCCGTGCTCTCCACGCCCGCGCTCTCCATGCCCGCGTCTCCAACGGCTCCGCCGCCCAGGGTTCCGCCTCCGAACGCCCTCCGCGCCAGCTCACCCAACATCATGGGGCACTCCTCACCACCGTCACGCATCGTCTCCTCCAATCGATGAAGGAGGCTTGAACAACGCGGCTGCGACGTGGATCGATGCGAGGAATTGCGAAGAAAGCGTCGCCTAGACGGCTACATTCCCGGAGATCGGCACGAGCCGTGGCCCGCCCTCGCCCGGAACGACCCGGCGGTAGAAGCAGGCGCGACGCCCGGTATGGCAGCAGCCGCCGTCGCCGCCGACCCGCACGCGCAGCAGGAGCGCGTCCTGATCGCAATCGACCCGCATCTCGACGACGGTCTGCACCTGGCCCGAGGTCGCGCCCTTGTGCCAGAGCGCGCCGCGCGAGCGGGACCAGTACCACGCCTCCCCGGTCTCGAGCGTCCGCGCCAGCGCCTGCGCGTTCATGTGCGCCAGCATCAGGATCTCGCCCGTGTCGGCATCCACGGCGATGGCGCTCACGAGCCCGTCCGGCCCGAAGCGCGGGGCGAGGACCGCGCCCTCCTCGAGGGCTTGCGTGTCGGCGGCGGCAGGGAAGGTCGTGTCGGTCATGAGGCTCGTCCGCACCGGAGAACGCCCGGCCACGCGCAGCCGGCGGCACAGGTGGCGTCGATGCGGGCCGCACGTCAAGGGGCACGCGGCCCGCGCGCTCCCGCCCCTCGGGGCGGGGACGGCGAGCCGAGCGAGCCAGGGGCGGGGTCCCGTGGTGCCGACGTGGGCGGTTTCGGCTTCGCCGAAGCGCGCCTTCGGCGCACCCCCTCCGTCTCGTCGCCTTCGGCGCCGATCCACCTCCCCCGATGGGGGAGGAGCTCACCCCCGGGCCATCCGCCGGATTCCGAACGCCGCGCTCGACCATACCAGCGCGGCCACCGTGCGCACCGGCAGGAGCGAGGGGTGGTCTCCGCCGACGGGGGCGATCCAGGGCAGGCCGACGCTGGTGATCGCCCAGGCGGCGAGGACTGCGGCCGTCAGGGCGGCGATCACCGCGACGACGAGCTTGCCGGCCTGGTCGGCCTTCCAGCCGAAGGTGGCCGCGACCGCGATCAGGATCGGGTCGAAGGCGGCCATGAGCCAGACGGCGGCGGCGACGGACGGGGTTTCCACGGGCGGGGCTCCTTCGGGATCTGCGCGCGTCCTAGCAGCCCGGGCGCCGGCGCGCCATCATGCGAGGCGCCGCAGCACCGCTTGCGCGAGCAGCACGGCGAGGACGAGCAGCGCCGCCGCCGCGAGGTCGTCCGCCATCACGCCGAATCCGCCGGGGATCGCCTCCGCCCGGCTCACCGGCCAGGGCTTCACGCGGTCGATCGCCACGTAGGCGACGAGGAGGACGGCCGCGATCGACGGGCGCGACGGGCGCAGCAGGAAGAGCACCAGGGCGGCGCCGGCGACCTCGTCGATCACGATCCGCCCGTCGTCGGAGAGGCCCGTCGTTGCGCCCCATTCCACGCAGGCCCAGAGGCCGAGCACGACGAGGGCGAGGGCGATCGCGCCGCGCATCCGGACCGGCAGGCGCTGCGCCCACCACAGCAGCGGCGCCGTCAGCCCCACCGCGAGGGCGACCCGCGTCGTGCCGGCATGGCCGAGCCACAGGACGGTCGCGACCGCCTCGGCGAGGACGGCGCTCACCCCCACCAGGGCCGCGGATAGGTCACCCGGCCCGCCGCGTCCTCGATCACGCGGCCAGCGGCGAAGAGCGTCTCCTCGTCGAAGGCGCGGCCGATGAGCTGGAGGCCGAGCGGCAGGCCCTGCGCGTCTAAGCCGGCGGGGACGGCGATGCCGGGCAGGCCCGCCATGTTCACGGTCACCGTGAAGATGTCGTTGAGGTACATCTCCACGGGGTCGCCCGAGCCCTTCTCGCCGATGCCGAAGGCGGCGGACGGCGTCGCCGGCGTGAGGATGGCGTCGACGCCCGCGGCGTACGCCACCTCGAAGTCGCGCTTGATCAGGGTGCGGATCTTCTGGGCGCGCAGGTAGTAGGCGTCGTAGTAGCCCGCCGAGAGCACGTAGGTCCCGATCATGACGCGCCGCTTCACCTCGCGGCCGAAGCCCTCGGCGCGGGTCTTCTCGTACATGTCCGCGATGTCGCGGCCGGGCACGCGCAGGCCGTAGCGCACGCCGTCGTAGCGGGCGAGGTTCGAGGAGGCCTCGGCCGGGGCGACGATGTAGTAGGCCGGCAGGGCGTACTTCGTGTGCGGCAGCGAGATCTCGACGATCTCGGCGCCGGCGGCGCGCAGCCAGTCCTGCCCCTGCTGCCAAAGCGCCTCGATCTCGGCGGGCATGCCGTCGACGCGGTATTCCTTCGGGATGCCGATCTTGAGCCCCTTCACGCCGCGGGAGACGGCGGCGCGATAGTCCGGCACGGGGAGGTCGGCGCAGGTCGTGTCCCTGGCGTCCGGGCCGGCCATGGCCTGCAGCATCATGGCCGCGTCCTCCACCGTCTTGGCGATCGGCCCGGCCTGGTCCAGCGAGGAGGCGAAGGCGACGATGCCCCAGCGCGAGCAGCGGCCGTAGGTTGGCTTGATGCCGACCGTGCCGGTGAACGCCGCCGGCTGGCGGATCGAGCCGCCGGTGTCCGTCGCCGTCGCCGCGAGCGCGAGACGCGCGGAGACCGCCGCCGCCGAGCCGCCGGACGATCCGCCCGGCACGAGCGGCGTCTCCGATCCGGCGCGGCGCCAGGGCGAGACCACCGGGCCGAAGGCGCTCGTCTCGTTCGACGAGCCCATGGCGAACTCGTCGCAGTTGAGCTTGCCGAGCATCACCGCGCCGGCCCGCCACAGGTTGGCGGTGACGGTCGATTCGTAGGCCGGCTCGAAGCCGTCGAGGATCCGCGAGCACGCGGTCGTGCGCACGCCCTCGGTGCAGAACAGGTCCTTGACGCCGATCGGCAGGCCCTCGAGCGGGCCGGCCTCGCCCCCGGCGAGGCGCGCGTCGGACGCGTCCGCCATGGCGAGCGCCGTCTCGGGCGTCTCGAGCACATAGGCGTTGAGCGCGCGGGCCTCGGCGACGGCGTCGAGATGGGCCTGCGTCAGCTCGCGAGAGGAAAAGGACTTCTTCGCCAACCCGTCGCGGGCCTCGGCGAGGGTGAGGTCGGTGAGATCGGTCACGGGCGTGCCTCGGGTGCGACGGCGGCTGAACGGATTACTCGACGACCTTGGGGACCATGAAGAAATGGTCCTCGGTCGCGGGCGCGTTGGCGACGATGGCGTCCGCCTTCTCGCCGTCGGTGACGGCGTCCTCGCGCAGCTTGATGCGCATCGGCGTCACCGACGTCATCGGCTCGACGCCGTCGACGTCCACTTCCGAGAGCTGCTCGACGAAGGCGAGGATCGCGTTGAGCTCGCCTTGGAGATGCGGCACGTCCTCGTCGGTCACGGCGATGCGGGCCAGGCGCGCGATGCGCCTCACGGTGTCGGTGTCGACGGACATGTCTGTTCCAAGCCGGGCTGGAGGACGGATTGCGCCGGCTATATCATCGCCGCGACGCGGGGGGCAACCATGGGCGGGAGGCGCGTGATCCCTTGCGCTCTTGTAGCCGTCGATCGCGGAGCTCGACGCCGGAGTTCAGCGACTACCCGGCCTATGAAATCGACCAGCGGCATCTGAATCAGGCCCCGGAGGCGAGACCGCACCATCAGCCGTCAAGCATGCCGACAGCCATCTGACGGCCGGATCGGTCGCGCGCGCTTTGGGCCAGACCAGATGTGACGTTACGGCTGGCACATCGAGCTTCAGTGGCGCAGTGGCGAGCCCCAGGCTTTGGCCAGCGGCGACGGCGGTCGACGCGGGAAGCACGCTCAGGAAGTTCGTTCCTGCAACGAAGCGGGCTGCGTCCGAGACGCTGGGTACCCGGAACCCAACCTCGCGATGACGACCGATTTCAGCCAGCTTCGCATCTATGGCGCTCGGCCCAGACCCCGCCGGCGAGGCGAGAACGAAGGTAGCTGCACAAAACGCATCCAGATCTTCCGGAGCGGCGCGGTAGGCGGGATCGAACAGGACGCGATAGGGTTCCGACAGGATCTCACAAGTCT
Organism: Salinarimonas sp.; assembly: GCA_051117315.1. Taxonomy (GTDB): domain Bacteria; phylum Pseudomonadota; class Alphaproteobacteria; order Rhizobiales; family Beijerinckiaceae; genus Salinarimonas. The sequence continues at coordinate 38,655 of JBNPEA010000096.1, forward strand.
CGAAGGACCCGCGCACCCTCTTGTTGACCTGAAAGGCGAAATCGAACCCCATCGCCTGATAATCCACATCCAGAGCGCCGACGGGGCGCACGAATGCGAAGGTCACCGTCCTCCCGGTCTGCACCGCGATATCGCGCAGCGTCGTTCCGAAGGCGGTCAGGTGATAGTCCGAGGCTCGAACAACGAAATGCCGTGAGGTCTCGCCCGGCTCGAAATTCGCGCGCATCGCGAGGAGGGCATCGCCTCGGAGCCGCCAGTCGGCCAGCCCTTCCAGCAAGCTCGTTGCGAAGCGCGTCGGGACGAGGCCGGTCCCATCCCGCACCAGCAGCGGATCACCGTAGAACGCGCGCAGATCGCTCAGCGCGCTGCTGACTGTCGGCTGGGACCGATGCAAACGACGCGCCGCGCTCGAGACGCTACCGCTGGACAGAACCTCCTGCAGGATCAGGAGCTTGTTGAGAGAGATGGCGTTCAGGGACATAGGCGCTATCTATACTCAGGTTCGGATCTTTCGATTTTTTCTACCCTAGCAGCAGGAGTACGGTTCGTCGTCGCAAACAGCCGAAGGCAACGAACATGATCCGACTGACCCCCACCTGCACCGCGATCGCCCTTGCGCTGCTGACGTTTTCCGCCGCGTCGGCGGAGGAGTTTCAGCTCTCCGGGACGGCACGGCACGGCCCCGAGGCAGCCCAGGCGGCCGCCGTCCTCGCCACCGACGGAATTCTACGCGTCGTCAACGGCTTCGAGCCCGCCGATGTCAGCGGCGACATGGCACCGATCACGGCCCTGGCAAACAGCGTGTATGCCGTCGATGCAGACGTTTTTCGCAGCCAGGAGTTCATCACCGAGGCCGATGCCGGCGGCGCTGCCTTCCTGAAGTCGCTCGGTTTCATTCACGAGCAGCTCGGCGGGGGTGCCGAGTACCTGGCGCCGCAGCAAGTCTGCGCGATCTACGCGTTTCGCCCCGAGGACGACACCAACGGTGAAATCGATTTCACAATGGCCACGTCGGCTCTAGTGCCGCAGTTCGGGCAGGTCCTGAACATGGTGCTGGTCCGGACGAAGGTGGTTGGCGGGCTCAGGCAGATTACTTACCATGATTATCTCACGGCGCCGGCTGCTGGACAGGATTGCACCGGGCCGGCCGCTTCGGCCTTCGATGCGGAATGGGCGGAGAGGGTGCAGTAGTGTCCAGCATGCCCCGCGCGAGGCCGAAGGCGCGCTCGTAGAAGGAGAGCGTGGCGGGGACGTCCTCGACGTAGAGGATCGTGTACCTGAGCTTCATCGTGATCTCCATGCGGGAAGGCGGCCGCCACCCTGCGCCCCGCCGCCCGCCCCGTCTTGAAGAATCGCGACAGGCCTCAGGACGCCTGCGGGACGACGAAGGCGATGGCGTGGCCCGGCGGCGGGAACGGCGCCTCGATGGCGTCGCGGGTCATCTGCGGCAGAACCCGCGGGCCGAGGACCTGGATCGCGAGCACGATCAGGACCGCCACGAGCATCGCGATCCGCAGGCGGCTGTCGGCCGCCACGGCGCGCAGGCGGCGCGCCCACAGCGGCGGCGTCTCCGGCGGGCCCTGCAGCGGGGGGGCCGGCGACACGATCGGCGCCAGCCGCGGCCGCGGCGCCGGGCGGGCGCCGACGAGATCGCCTGCCGAGATCACCGGGGCCGAGATCACCGGGGCCGAGATCATCTGGGCCGAAACCGCCCTCGCCGCGCTCGCGCCGCCAACGACGCGGCTCCCCGGGTCGAGGTCGAGCACCGGCAGCACCAGGTCGGCCGCCGGCACGCGACGCCGGGGCGGAATCACGTCTCCCGCGAGGGCGGCAAGGTCGAGCACGGCAGGGTCACGCAAGGCGGCCTCGGCGTCTTGGTTAAGCGTTCCTTAACGCCCGAGCCTGCCAGACCCGCCCCGGGCGTGCCAGCGCGGGACGCGATCATGGTTAACGCTTGTTCAGCCCTCGATGCGCACGGGCATGCCCTTGTGGGGCACCACCACCTGCGTGTCCGCGCCCTGCATGGCGGCGACGAACGCGTCCGCCGTCGGAGCGAGGACCGGGAACGTGCCGTAGTGGCAGGGGATCGCCGTCTTCGCCGCGGGCAGGAACCGCCGCATCGCCAGCGCCGCCGTCTCGGCCCCCATGGTGAAGCGATCGCCGATCGGCACCAGCACGACGTCCGGCCGGTGCAGCTCGGCGATCAGCGCCATGTCGGAGAAGATGTCGGTGTCGCCCATGTGGTAGACCGTCGGCTCGCCGGGCGCCTTGACGATCAGCCCGTTGGCGCTGCCCAGCGGGAACCCGACGCCCTGCTCCACCAGCCCGGCGGAGTGGTCGGCGCGCACCATCGTGACGGAGAACCCGCCCTGGTCCACGGTGCCGCCGGTGTTCATCGGGTCGAGATTCTCGACTCCCTGCGACGCGAGGTACATGCACAGGTCGTAGTTGGTGACGACCTTGGCACCGCTCTCCTTGGCGATGGCGACGGTGTCGCCGACATGGTCGCCGTGGGCGTGCGTCAGGAGGACGTGCGTGACCCCCTTCGCGGCCTCGGCGGCGTCGCCCTCGAAGGCGGGGTTGCCCGACAGGAACGGGTCGATCAGCACCACGGCGTCGCCGAGCTCGAGGCGGAAGGCGGAATGTCCGAACCAGGTGATCTTCATGGGTCGCGCTCCCTCGTCGTTTGGATTAGAACGCGCCGGCGCGGCGGAGGCTCCGCTCCGCCGGCCCGGACGACAGCAATGATTCGCCGACGCGACGATAGCGCCCCCGGGCGAGCCGGGCCACGAGGCTCGCGCGCATGAGCGTCGAACTCGAGACGCTCGCGGCGTCGCTCCCTGCGCGCGGGCGCCTGATTGGCGTCGACCTCGGCACCAAGACGATCGGGCTCGCTTTGTCGGACCCGGATCGGCGCATCGCGAGCCCGCTCGAGACCATCCGCCGGACGAAGTTCGCCCCCGACGCCGCCCGCATCGCCGCGCTCGTGGGCCAGCACGCGGTTGCCGCGATCGTCGTGGGGCTGCCGCTCAACATGGACGGCACCGCCGGGCCGCGGGTGCAGGCGACGCGGGCCTTCATGCGCAACCTCGCCCCCCTCGTCCCCTGCCCCATCGTGCCCTGGGACGAGCGGCTCTCGACGGTGGCGGTGACGCGCATGCTGATCGAGGCCGACGCCTCCCGCGCCCGGCGCGGCGAGGTCGTCGACAAGGTCGCGGCCGCCTACATCCTGCAGGGCGCGCTGGAGCGGCTGAGCGCTCTCTCGCGGCATGCGGACGACGGCGAAGGCGAGGACGGCGACTTGGGCGACCACGCCTAGCCTACCCGCCGCGCCGCTCGCGCCTGAGCTTCTCCCACCAGTCGAGCCGCTTCCTCACCTCGCGCTCGAAGCCGCGGTCCACCGGCTCGTAGAACCGTTGCCGGCCGAGCGCCTCGGGCCAGTAGTCCTGGCCGGAGAAGGCGTCCGGGGCGTCGTGGTCGTAGGCGTAGCCGGCGCCGTAGCCCTCGTTCTTCATGAGCTTCGTCGGCGCGTTGAGGATGGTCTTCGGCGGCGTGAGGGAGCCGTGCTCCTTGGCCGCGCGCATCGACGCCTTCCAGGCCGTGTAGACCGCGTTCGATTTCGGCGCGGTGGCGAGATAGACGGTGGCCTGCGCGAGCGCCAGCTCGCCCTCCGGCGAGCCGAGGAAGTCGAAGGCGTCCTTGGCGGCGTTGGCGACCGCGAGCGCCTGCGGGTCGGCGAGGCCGATGTCCTCCACCGCCATGCGCACCAGGCGGCGCGCGATGAACAGCCGGTCCTCGCCGGCGTCCAGCATCCGGGCCAGATAGTACAGCGCCGCGTCGGGATCGGAGCC
>JBNPEA010000119.1:0-9244 GCA_051117315.1 Salinarimonas sp.
GGCAGAGCCGCAAAAGCCGCTTCGAACCAGGACAAGGACATCGCAAGCTCCATCACAACGATAGAGCCACTCAAGAATCGATTCTACCCCGGCGCACCAGACCGAATTCTCAAATGCGATTCCCCTGATGCGCAGCCCGGCTCGCGCCGCCGCCCACGTCGGACCGATATCCGGCCCACCCCGCAGGCTTGACGGTCCGCGGTGAAATGCTATCCTCGATTATAATCATGCCATGCGTAAGAGTCAGACGTAGAGACACTCATCGAATGCTCAACCGGAAAGGCGATCTCATGCTTACGCCCGAGCCCCTGTGCGCGTTGTTCACGCAGCTGAGCTGCCCGTTCTATCTCTACGACAGGGCCAGGATCGAGGCGAACATCCGCCGCTTCCGCTCGATCTCCTATCCGCACACCAAGATCCACTTCGCCAGCATGGCGAACGACAACCCCGTCCTCGTGGGGATGCTCCGGGAAGGCGGCTTCGGCCTGTTCGTCAACTCGCTGAAGCACCTCGCCCTCGCCGATGCGGCGGGGATCGAGGACGTGATCTTCGCCAGCACCGGGGTGCCGGAGGACGTGATGCGCCGCCTCGTGCGCCGCGGCGTCTGGATCAACCTCGATTCCGTCGCCCAGGTGGCGCTGTTCGGCCGGCTGGCGCCGGGCGGTCGGGCCGGGCTGCGGCTCAACATCGACGAGAAGTCGAAGAACAACGTGTTCATCGGAGCCGAGAGCCGCATCGGCGTGCTGGAGAGCGAGATTCCCGCGGCCTTCGCGGCGGCCGCGGAGGCGGACGTCACGCTCACCGGCCCGCACGTCTATCTCGGCACCGACGTGACCGACCTCTCCGACCTCGTCGCCGGCGTCGAGCGCACCATCGCCCTGTCCGACGCGTTCCCCGACCTCGCGTTCGTCGACCTCGGCGGCGGCTTCCCGCTGGAGGCCGAGCGCTTCGACCTCGCCGCCTACGACGCGGCGCTCACGGAGCGGATGACCCGCCTGAGCGAGCGGCGCGGGCGCCCGATCACCCTGGTGCTCGAGCCGGGACGCGCCATGTTCGGCGACGCGGCGAGCTTCTTCGTGCAGGTCACCGACGTGAAGGAGCGGCCCGATCGCTGGATCGTGTGCACCAACGCCAGCGCGAGCCTGATCCCGCGGGCGATGTTCTACGAGGACTACAATCCCGTCTCTCCGGCCTTCCCCGACGGGGCGGAGCCTTTCGACAAGCCCGTCGACATCGTGGGCGCGACAACCTACTCGCGCGACTTCATGGCCCGCGGCGTGACCCTCCCCCGGGTGGCCGTCGGCGACTGGCTGCGCTTCGACCATGCCGGCAGCTACTGCTACTCGATGATCACCCGCTTCCTCGGCCAGGACATGCCGCCCGAGTACCTCGCCGGCCTCGGCGAGGCGCCGGTGCTGATCCGCGACGGCGAGCGCTTCTTCGAGGAGGCGGTGTGATGGAGGCGTCGGCGGGCTGGCCTCCGGGCCGCTGGACGCAGGAGCATCTCGCCGAGGGCGAGATGCACTGCCATCGCATCGACGCGACGCTGCATCGCGCCGACACCGGCCTGCAGACGATCGAGGTCGTCGAGACCGGCGGCTACGGGCGCGGGCTGTTCCTCGACGGTCGCGTGCAGCACGTCGCGGCGGACGAGTACATCTACAGCGAGGCGATCGTGCATCCCCCCGCGGTGATGCTCGGGTCGCGCTGCCGACGGGTGCTCACCGTCGGCGGCGGCCCGGGGGGCGTCGTGCGCGAGGCGCTGCGCCACCGCCGGGTCGAGCGGGTCGTCCAGGTCGAGATCGACGCCGCGGTGCTGGAGCTGTGCCGCACCTGGTTCGCCCACGTGGCGCAGGGCTGCCACGACGACCCGCGGGTGGAGGTCGTGATCGCCGACATCCGCGACTACGCGCGCCATACGCACGAGCGCTTCGACCTCGTCGTCAACGACATCAGCGAGCCGATGGAGGGCACGCCGGCGGCGGGGCTGTTCGAGGCGCCGATGCTCGAGGCGCTCGCCTCGCTGCTGACCCCCGAAGGCGTGCTCGTCACCTGGGCGGGATCGGCCGGTCCGCGCTCGGACGATCTCGCGCGGGCGATCGACCGGGCGGTGGCGGCCCTGCTGCCGCACACGACGCGCTGGCTGTGCCATCCCCAGGCCTACGGCACCGCGTGGCTGACCGTCGCCGGCTCGCGCGCGCCGCTCGATCCGTGGCGGCTCTCGCCGGCCGCGATCGACGCGTGGCTCGCCGCCGAGGTCGACGGCGAGCCGATGCTCTACGACGGCGAGACGCACCGGCACATGTTCAGCCTGCCCAAGGACGTGCGCCGCCGGCTGGCGCTCGCGGACGAAGCCGGGCCCGCCGTCCTGCGGGTGGCGCGCGCGGCCGGGGAGGCGGCGCGATGAGCCCGGCGCACGCAGCGGACGCGCACGCCGCCGCGCCGGAGGACTTCGAGGCGACGCGGCGGCTCTACGACGAGGCGATGGCCGACAACGTGAGCATCCACGATCTCGTCTACCCGGCGGTCTTCGGCCCGGACGAGTACGTCGGCCAGTTCAGCGACAACAGCGCCGGCGAGCTCGGCGTCCTGGGGACGGCGATGGCGCTGCCGCCCGGCGCGCGGGTGCTCGACGTCGGCTGCGGGCGCGGTGCCGTCGCCGCCTTCCTGGCCGAGCGCTTCGGCTGGCGCGTGACCGGCATCGACCTCGCCGGCGTGCCGATCGCCGACGCCGAGCGCCGGCGCCGGACGCTGCCACCCGCCCTCGCGGAGCGGCTCGTCTTCGTCGCCGGCAATGCCTACGAGCACGCCTTCGACCCGCCGTTCGACGGCATCTACGGGACCGGCGCGTTCTGCCACTTCGAGGCGGCGCGCCTGTTCGCGCGCTGCGCGGCCCTGCTGCGCCCGGGCGGGCGGCTCGGCTTCATGGAGCGGGTGCGGATCGGCCCGATCGCACCCGACGACTGGCAGCGGCTGACGGTGGACTGGCGCTGCCCCTCCGTCTACGCGACCGGCGAGTACGAGCGCGCCCTCGCCGGCGCGGGTTTTCGCGACGTCTCCGTCACCGACATGACGGCGACCTTCCGGACCTGGCAGGCGCGGTCCGTCAGCGTGCGCGAGGAACTGGCGGAGGCGATCATCGCGCGCACGTCGGACGCCTATCACCGCACCGCCCTGGCGCACGCGCGCTACGAGGCGGACGTGACGCGGGCGGGCGGGCTCGGCTACGCACTCGTGGTCGCGACTCGGGGCGACGACGCGGGAGCGGCGCCGTGACGCGGCGGCTGTCCCAGCAGCTCCGGCCGGGCGAGACCCACGAGCACCGCGTCGACGCGGTCCTCGCCGCGGGTCGCACGCCGGTGCAGAGCTGGGAGCTGCTCCGGCTCGGCGGCTACGGCCCGGCGCTCGTGCTCGACGGCGCCATCCAGTCCACCGCCGGCGACGAGGCCTGCTACCACGAGGCGCTCCACCTGCCGGCGCAGATGGCGCATCCCGAGGCCCGCCGCGTCCTGCTGATCGGCGGCGCCAACGGCGGCTCGCTGCCGCGGGTGCTGTTGCTGCCGCGGCTCGAGCACGTGACCCTCGTCGACGTCGACGCCGATCTGCACGCGGTGTCGCGCTCGGCGCGGGCGGAGCTGCACGGCGACAGCGTCGCGGATCCGCGGCTGCGGCTCGTCTTCGGCGCGCCGGACGAGGAGGTCGCGGCGCTCGCGGCCCGAGGCGAGCGCTTCGATCTCGTCGTCGCCGACACGCCCGACGCGACCGAGGGCAGCTATTCCGCGCGGCTGTTCGCGATCGAGCGGATCGGGGCGATCCGCGACCTGCTCGCCGATGGCGGCCTGTTCGTGACGCAGGCGGGGCAGGCCCATCCGCTGGCGTGCCGCTTCACGGCGCGGGTGCTGGCGACCCTGCGCGGCGCCTTCGCCGACGTCGCGCTCTACACCCACAATGTCCCGAGCTTCGGGACGCCGTGGTGCTTCGCGATGGCCGGGGCCGACCTCTCCGGCTTGCGGGCGCTCGAGCCGGGCACGATCGACGTGCGCCTCGCCGCTCTCCCGCAAAACGCGCTCGAGGCCTATGACGGCGAGACGCATCGTCATATGTTCGCAGTCCCGCGCGTCCTGCGTGCGGCACTCGCCCGCGAGGCGACGGACGCCGAGCCGATCCGCCTAGCCTCTCCCGAGCACGTCGTCGTCGCGGGCTGACGCGGCGGCGTGCGCCGCAGCCGAACGAAAGGCCGAGCAGGCTCATGTCCGTTCCCGTCGCGCTCCTCCTGGGCATCCTGGTCAACTGCATCTGGGGGACCGCCTTCCTCGTCCCCCATCTGCTCTCCGAGGTGGATCCGGTCCTGATCACGCTCGGGCGCTATCTCTGCTACGGCGCGGTCTCGGCGCTGGTGCTCGCCACCTGGCGGGGCGCCAGCCTCGCGGGGATGACGCGCTCGGACTGGGGCATGGCCTTCGCCTTCGCCTTCACCGGCAACGTCGGCTACTACGCGCTCGTCGTGATCGCCATCCAGCTCGGTGGCGTGCCGATCGCGGCCCTCGTCATCGGCACGCTTCCGGTGACGATCGCGGTCATCGGCAATCTCGCCCAGCGCGAGTTCCCCATCCGCATCCTCCTGCCGGCGATCGCGCTGATCCTGTCCGGGCTCGTCCTGCTCAACGGACACGCCCTCGCCGACGCGGGGGACGAGGTCGCGGCGACCCGTATCGCCTGGGGCCTGCTCGCGGCGATGGGCGCGCTCGGGCTGTGGACCTGGTACGGCATCCGCAACGCGCAGTACATGAAGGCGAACCCCCACGTCGACGCCAACGCCTGGTCCGTGGCGATCGGCCTCGCGACGGCGGCGCTGTCGCTGGCCGCGCTGCCGCTGGTGCTCCTGGCGCACGCCGTCGTGCCCGCGGTGGACCTGGCCGTGCTCGACGATGCCGGGCTCCTCGCCGCGCTGATCGGCGCGAGCCTGTTCCTCGGGATCGTGGTCTCCTGGATGGCGACGGTGCTGTGGAACCGCGTCGCCCGTGCGCTCCCGGTGGCCATGGCCGGGCAGCTCGTCGTGTTCGAGACGCTGTCGAGCCTCGTCTACGCCTTCGTGGCGGACCGGCGCTGGCCAGAGCCCGTCGAGATGGCGAGCGCGACGCTGATCCTGGTGGGCGTGGTCGTCGGCATCCGCGCCACCCTGCGCCGCGCGGCGCTCGCGGCCGCCTGACCGTGGCGTCAGCCGCGCGTCTCGATCGCGAGCGCGCCGACGAGCCAGAAGCCCGCGAGCCACAGCATCCACGAGCCGAAGACCTTGTCGAGAGCCGGATCGAGCGCGGGGAAGAACACCGCGAAATGCGACGTCACCGCCGCCATCACCAGGAGCAGCGGCACGAGGATCAGGGCGGCCGCGCGCACGGCCCGCGTGCGCGGACGCCCGGCGAGCGCGGGCGTCGCCAGCCCCAGAGCGAGCCCGAGCACGCCGCCGGCGACGAAGCTCGCCTGGAAGGACTCGGTGGTGTCTAGGAAGAACAGCGGCCCGGCATAGTAGAAGACGGCGAAGAGGGCGGCGGTGAGGAGGAGGCCGAGGAGGAGGGGGCGCATGACGATCGCCGCGTCAGCCCCGCACCCGCTCCACCCGCGCCCCGCAGCGCGTCAGCTTCGCCTCCAGCGCCTCGAAGCCGCGGTCGAGGTGGTAGACGCGGTTGATCGTGGTCTCGCCTTCCGCGGCGAGGCCGGCGATGACGAGGGAGACCGAGGCGCGCAGGTCGGTGGCCATCACCGGTGCGCCGTGCAGGCGCGCGACGCCCTCCACGTGGGCGACGTCGCCGTCGAGGCGGATCTTCGCGCCGAGCCGCGCGAGCTCCTGCACGTGCATGAAGCGGTTCTCGAAGATGGTCTCGCGGATGCGCGAGGCGCCCTTGGCCGTCGACATCAGCGCCATCAGCTGGGCCTGGAGATCGGTCGGGAAGCCCGGGAAGGGCGCCGTCGACACGTCGACGGGGTCGATGCCGGCGCCGTTGCGCGCGACGCGGATCCCCTCGTTCGTCGGCTCCACCGTCACGCCGGCCTGCACCAGCACGTCGAGCGCGCTCTGCAGCAGCGGTGCGCGGGCGTTCTCGAGCAGCACGTCGCCGCCGGTCATGGCGACCGCCATGGCGTAGGTGCCGGTCTCGATGCGATCGGGCAGCACCTCGTGGCGGGCGCTGCCGAGCCGCGGCACGCCCTCGATCACGACGGTGGAGGTGCCGGCGCCGGTGATCCGCGCGCCCATCTTGTTCAGGCAGTCGGCGACATCGACGATCTCCGGCTCGCGCGCGGCATTCTCGATCACGGTGGTGCCGTTGGCGAGCACCGCCGCCATCAAGGCGACGTGTGTGCCCGAGACGGTGACCTTCGGGAACGCGATCTCGGCGCCCTTGAGACCCTTGGGCGTCTTCGCCACGACGTATCCGGCGTCGATCTCGATCTGGGCGCCCAGGCGCTCCAGCGCGAGGATCAGCAGGTCGACGGGGCGCGTGCCGATGGCGCAGCCGCCGGGCAGCGACACCCGCGCCTCGCCGAAGCGGGCGAGCAGCGGCGCGATCACCCAGAACGAGGCGCGCATGCGCGAGACCAGCTCGTAGGGCGCGGTCGTATCGATGATCGTGGAGGCGCACAGACGCAGCGTCTGCCCGGTCTCGGCCGACTCGCCTGGCCGTCGCCCCACCACCGTGTGGTCGACGCCGTGATTGCCCAGGATGCGCAGGAGCAGCTGGACGTCCGCCAGCCGCGGGACGTTGGCGAGCTCGAGGGTGTCTCCCGTGAGCAGGCTCGCGATCATCAGCGGCAGCGCGGCGTTCTTCGCGCCGGAGATCGGCAGGACGCCGGTGAGCGGCGTGCCGCCGGTGATGACGATGCGATCCATCGATGTCTCTTCCCACATCCGGGTGCGCGGGTGCGCACGGGAGAACCTGTCGCGTATCCTTAAAGGAAAGGTAACAGCACCATGTCAATTTTCGGACGGCTGCTCGGGCTCGGGCTCGGTTTCGGGCGCAGGCGACGGGGCCGTCCCCTCATGCGGGTCGGCGGCGGGCGCGCGGCCGCGGCTCTGCGCCTTGCGGCGCTTGAGGTTCTCGCGCAACGCCGCCTTGAGGCGCGCAGCGCGCTCGTCCTCGGCCATCCTCGTGCCTCCGTCGATGCAGCGCCGAGGCGCGCGGGTCGGCCCCGGCTCGCCGTGCCCGGGCCGGTCGCGCCAGGGTCGGTCACGGCGCCGCACCCGTCGTGCACGGTGCCGCCCTGCGGCTATATTAGCCCTGGACGCTTTGATCAACGTCAAGGCAGATAGCCGCGACCTGAGGCTCAATGGTACCGGTTCGCATCCCCCGCGTCCGCTCGTCCCCCGGTGAGATCATGGACTACACGCAGTATTTCGAGAGCGCCGTCGACGCCCTGAAGTCCGAGCGGCGCTACCGCGTCTTCGCCGATCTCGAGCGCATCGCCGGCCGCTTCCCGCGCGCGACCTGGCACGGCGCGCCGGGCGGCCCGCGCGAGATCACGGTGTGGTGCTCCAACGACTACCTGGGCATGGGCCAGCATCCGGACGTGATCGCCGCCATGACGCAGACGGCGCAGCGCTGCGGCACCGGTGCCGGCGGCACCCGCAACATCTCCGGCACGAGCCATCCGATCGTCGGCCTCGAGCGCGAGCTCGCCGACCTGCACGGCAAGGAGGCCTCCCTCGTCTTCACCTCGGGCTACGTCTCGAACCAGACGGGCATCGCCACGATCGCCAGGCTCATCCCCGACTGCCTGATCCTGTCGGACGCGCTCAACCACAATTCCATGATCGAGGGCGTGCGCGGCTCCGGCTGCGAGAAGCGGATCTGGCGCCACAACGATCTCGCCCACCTCGAGGAGCTGCTGCGCGCCGCCGGGGACCGGCCCAAGCTCATCGTCTTCGAGAGCGTCTACTCCATGGACGGCGACGTCGCCCCGATCGGCCGCATCTGCGACCTCGCGGAGCGCTGGGGCGCCATGACCTATCTCGACGAGGTGCATGCGGTGGGCATGTACGGCCCCCGCGGAGCCGGCATCGCCGAGCGCGACGGGGTGATGGACCGCGTCGACGTGATCGAGGGCACGCTCGGCAAGGCCTTCGGCGTGCTGGGCGGCTACATCGCGGCGAGGAGCGCCGTGATCGACGCCGTGCGCTCGCACGCGCCGGGCTTCATCTTCACCACGGCGCTGCCGCCGGCGATCTGCGCCGCGGCCGCGGCCTCGGTGCGGCATCTCAAGCAGTCCCGCGCCGAGCGCGAGGGCCAGCAGCGCCAGGCGGCGCGCACGAAGGCGGCGCTGGTCGCCGCCGGCCTGCCGGTGATGCCGACGCCGACCCACATCGTGCCGGTGATGGTGCGCGACGCGGAGGCCTGCAAGGCGGCCTCCGACCGCCTGCTGGAGCGCCACGGCATCTACATCCAGCCGATCAACTACCCCACCGTCCCCCGCGGCGGCGAGCGCCTGCGCATCACCCCCACGCCGCTGCACGCGGAGGCGGACATCCGCCACCTGCGCGACGCGCTGGTGGAGGTCTGGTCGGCGCTGGGGCTCGCCTTCGAGATGCGGGCACAGGCGGCGGAATGAGGCCGGCGGGGGGGCGCCCCGGGGGGCGGTTTCCCGGCCCTTTTTCGCCTTGCGTCCCCGTCCTCGATCCTCTATGCACCCCTCGTCGCAGCCGCGCCCCTCGGAGGGCGTACGCGCCGCGTCCGCTGCCGTAGCTCAGTGGTAGAGCACTCCCTTGGTAAGGGAGAGGTCGAGAGTTCAATCCTCTCCGGCAGCACCAGCTTTCCTTTGCACCCGGCGCGTCGACGCCCGTCTCGAACGGTCACGCCTGCCGTGCGTTTCCCGTGAACCAGGCCGTGGGCCGGTCGCGAGGGGAGGCCCGCATCGGGCGTGCGAAGGACGGCATGAAGACGCTCTACAAGGGCCTGGCGCTCACCTATTTCGTGGTGGCGACGCTCTCCATCATGCTGCTCGCCTTCCTGCTGGTGGCGAGCGCGCTGTGGCGCGTGATCGTGGCGGTGCCGAGCGGCGACGTCGTCGACCCGGTGCTGGAGGGCATCGGCCTCCTGATCATCGGCTTCGCCGTCGTCGAGACCGCGAAGTTCATCGCCGAGGAGGAGATCCTGCGTCGGCGCGAGCTGCGCTCGCCGGTGGAGTCGCGGCGCTCGCTCACCAAGTTCGTCACCATCATCGTCATCGCCGCGAGCCCGGAGGCGCTGGTGAT